>JAUXGZ010000020.1 GCA_030621785.1 Gammaproteobacteria bacterium
CTGCCGGGCGGAGCCAGCCAGGGGAGTGGCGAGTCGGATAGCGAGGATGATCCGCTGTACGACGAGGCGGTACGCATTGTCACGGAAACCCGGCGCGCCTCGATCTCCGGTGTGCAACGTCGCCTGAAAATCGGTTACAACCGGGCCGCGCGCATGATCGAACAGATGGAGATGACCGGTATCGTCGGGCCGCAGCAATCCAATGGCAACCGGGAAGTACTGGCGGCACCGCCGCCGGAAGTATGATTGGTGGTGGGCCGGCGTAGCAACACCCCGCCGGTCGTTACACTTATAGTGGCGGCAACTGAATTACACCGGGATGGAAAATGGAACGGTTTAAACTCGTAGCGAAGGGTCTGATTGCAGTTGTACTGTTGTCCTGTCTGACAACGCGGCTGATGGCTGCCGACCTGGTCAGCGGCTACTTTTCCGGTCTGCAATCCTTTGAGGCGGATTTTACCCAGACGGTTATCGATGCCAATGGCGAGATGGTGCAGGATTCAAAGGGCAGGGTGTGGATACAGCGCCCCGGTCGTTTTCGCTGGGATTATGAGACTCCTTACCGGCAGCAGATTGTGGCCGATGGCAGGCAGATGTGGACCTACGATGAAGACCTGGAGCAAGCCACTGTCAAAGAGATCGATGAAGCACTGAGTAGTACGCCGGCGATGCTGCTTAGCAGTTATCGCCCGCTCGCCGAAGTGATGGACTGGCAGCAGACTTCGTCTGAAGCGGGCATAACCTGGTATCGCCTTGACCCGAAACAAAAGGATGCCGCTGTTGAGGAAATTCGCATCGCTTTTGATGGCCGCGAGCTTGGCCGGATACAGGTGCTGGACGGATTTGGCAATCGTACCGAAATCCGTTTTTTAAATGGCAAACGCAACAAATCTATCAGTGCGGATCGTTTTCGTTTCAGCGTCCCCGCAGGTACGGATATTATCGGCACACCTGAATGAAGCCGGACGCCGCCATGCAGTTTCGGCCGCTGGCCGACCGCATGCGGCCACGTACGCTGGCCGAGTATATCGGTCAGGAGCATATCCTCGGCGCCGGTAAACCGCTGCGTCAGGCGATTGAAAACGGGCAGCTGCATTCCATGGTGCTGTGGGGACCACCGGGAACCGGCAAGACCACGCTGGCACACCTGCTTGCTGAAACCTCGGGCGCCGCCTTTGTACCACTGTCCGCTGTTCTTTCCGGCGTCAAGGACGTGCGTGCCGCGGTCGAGATTGCCCGCCAGCGACAGGACGTCGAGGGACGCCAGACCCTGTTATTTGTCGACGAAGTCCACCGCTTCAACAAGGCCCAGCAGGATGCATTTTTGCCGTTCGTGGAAAATGGCACCGTACTGTTCGTGGGAGCAACCACCGAGAATCCTTCCTTTGAACTGAACAATGCCTTGCTTTCACGTGCCCGTACCTACGTGCTCAGGCGACTGGACGAGGAAGGATTGCGGCAGGTATTGCAGCAGGCGTTGGCGGATACGGAACGCGGTTTCGGAGGGCGTGAACTCCACATCGACCCGGGTAATCTTGCCCGCATGGCGCAGGCAGCTGATGGCGACGCCCGGCGCGCACTGACCATGCTGGAAATTGCCGCCGATCTGGCGGAGGAGGACGGTCAAATCGGCGATGAGCTCCTGGCCGAAGTGATTGGCGGCGGGCTGCGCCGTTTCGACAAGGGTGGTGAAGCGTTCTACGATCAGATCTCGGCGCTGCACAAATCAGTACGCGGTTCGTCTCCGGACGCTGCCCTGTACTGGTTCGCACGCATGATCGACGGGGGCTGCGATGCGCTGTACATCGCTCGTCGGGTAGTCCGTATGGCGTCAGAAGATATCGGTAATGCCGATCCGCGGGCCCTGGCCCTGGCCCTGGATGCGTGGGAAACCCAGGAACGCCTCGGCAGCCCGGAAGGCGAACTTGCGATAGCCCAGGCGGTTGTTTACCTGGCCTGTGCCGCCAAGAGCAATGCGGTCTACAGCGCATGGAAGGCAGCGTTGGCAGACGTGCGTTCGCACGGTTCCCTGGATGTGCCGCTGCATTTGCGTAATGCACCAACCCGGCTGATGAAGGAGCTCGGGTACGGCAAGGCTTACCGTTATGCCCACGACGAACCCGCTGGTTATGCAGCTGGTGAAAGCTACTTTCCCGAGGAAATGGAAGCTACTAACTACTATCAGCCCGTCGATCGCGGGCTGGAGCTGAAGATACGGGACAAGCTGGAGCGTTTGCGGCAAATGGATCATGCGGCCGCGAGCAGCGGGAAAACTACCTGAGCTGAATAGTTACAAAGCAGTACACGGTTCCAAGTGTGTGGCTTCCCCGGTACTATTGCGCTCCATGAATCAGATATTGGCAATCGCCGGCGGGGGCGCCATAGGGGCATTGTTGCGTTTCTGGGTATCTACCGGGGTCTACACACTGACCGGCAGGGCGTTTCCCTACGGAACACTGATCGTGAATGTACTGGGTAGCCTGCTTATGGGGTTCCTGTACATCTGGCTACTGGAGCGTACTCTGGCAGCGCCGGCCTTGCGGGCCTTTATACTGATTGGCCTGCTGGGTGCCTTTACCACATTCTCGACTTTTTCCATCGAGACACTGAATCTCGTCGAGGCCGGGGAACTGCTCAAGGCGCTGTTGAACACCCTGTTGAGTGTGGTCCTTTGCGTCGCTGCGGCTGCGGCGGGTGTCATGATTGCGAGGCAGATATGAACTGGGAAGCGATAACGTTTGTACGCGTGTACCTGACGGAAGCGGAACATAAACTGGAACCACTGCTGAAACGTTTGCACGATGTGGAAAAGGTGAGCGGCGTGACGGTGTTTCGCGGCGTTACCGGTTTTGGTAGCAGCGGCGTTATGCACACGACGTCACTGGTCGATCTGTCCCTCGATCTACCGGTAGTGGTGGAATTCTACGATCGGCCGGAAAAGGTGGATGCCATCATGGATCACCTGTCGGAGTTGGTCGAAGCCGGGCATATTATACGAGTGCAGGCTGAACGGAATGTTTGACTGAAGAGACGGGCCGGACCCGACCTTCATTGTTACAATATACGAACTGGAAATGAAAGTATGCTGGACCCAAGACGCATAAGAAACGAACTCGATGCAACCGCAACCCTGCTGAAGAAACGTGGTTTCGAACTTGATGTCGCAAGCATTAAATCACTCGAAAAATCCCGCAAGGAAATCCAGGTACGAACCGAAGAGCTGCAGGCGGAACGCAATCGCAGTTCCAGATCCATCGGCAAGGCCAGGGCGGCCGGCGAGGATATTCAGCCGCTGCTGGCGCGGGTTTCCGGTCTGGGTGATGACCTGAATGCTGCGCGCAAGGAACTCGATGGGGTCCAGGGAAAGCTGAATGCGATCCTCATGGGTATTCCTAATATCCCGCACGAATCGGTGCCGGAAGGGACCGGTGAAGAGCAGAACGTCGAAGTGCGGCGCTGGGGCGAACCGACTGCGTTCGAGTTTGAACCCAGGGATCATGTCGATCTCGGCGCGGCACTGGGGGGTATGGACTTCGAGGCTGCCGTCAAGCTGACCGGATCACGTTTTGCGGTACTGCGGGGACCGCTGGCTCGTCTGCAGCGTGCCCTGATCCAGTTCATGCTGGACGTACATACCGGCGAACACGGTTACCAGGAGTGCTATGTGCCGTACCTGGTAAATGCCGACAGCCTGCGTGGTACCGGTCAGTTGCCCAAGTTCGAGGAAGACCTGTTTTCTACCGGCGGTGACGATCCCTGGTACCTGATTCCGACCGCCGAGGTTCCGCTTACTAACCTGGTGCGTGGCGAGATTGTAGAAAACGACCGGATGCCGTTAAAGATGACGGCCCATACACCCTGTTTTCGCTCCGAGGCAGGATCCTACGGCAAGGATACACGTGGCCTGATACGCCAGCACCAGTTCGAGAAAGTGGAAATGGTGCAGCTGGTCCGACCGGCGGATTCCGGCCGCGCGCTGGAGGAACTCACCGGTCACGCCGAGACGATTCTGCAACGTCTGGAATTGCCTTACCGGGTGGTCACTCTCTGTACCGGCGATCTGGGTTTCTCGGCCACCATGACCTACGACCTGGAAGTCTGGTTGCCCGGGCAGCAATGCTACCGGGAAATTTCCTCCTGCAGTAATTTTGAGGATTTCCAGGCACGTCGTATGCAGGCTCGCTACCGAAACCCTGACACCGGCAAACCGGAACTGGTGCATACGGTGAATGGTTCCGGACTTGCGGTGGGGCGCACCCTGGTTGCCGTACTGGAGAACTACCAGCAAGCCGACGGATCAGTACGGATACCAAAGGTGCTGCAGCCGTGGATGGGAGGGTTGGAGAAAATCAGCGCATAAGTGCTGTGGTTGGAGACCTGTTCCGGCTGTGTGCATTCAGGTGCTGATCTCGACCAGGGTCTCGTCCGGGTTTACGCTGTCACCCTTGGCGACATGAATGGCGCTGACGGTGCCGGCGATTGGTGCCTGGATTTCAGTTTCCATTTTCATGGCCTCGGTGACCAGCACCGGGTCGCCGGCATTTACTTCACTGCCCACCTCAACCAGTACGTCGATGATGGTGCCTGGCATGGAGCTGGTGACATCGCCCGGTCCGGTTGCCCTGGGGCGTTTGCTGCCACCAGGTCCTGCGTCACCGGATGCATCATCATCTTCGAGCTCTGACAGCACATCGACCAGTACTTCCTCGGGTATACCGTCCACTGTCATGTAAAAAGGTCGTTCCTGCCGGGTGGGGTGACCGGTACCGGTAATATAAATGTGATGAGTCTCCCCGTGCAGGGTGACGTTGAACTCTGTCGGTCTGGCTCCGGCTTCGCCAGCCGCGGGAATCGGCTCCAGCGGTTCAGGTATCAGGGTGCCGGCCTTGCGTTGCTCGAGAAAGTCACGCCCCAGATCGGGGAACATGGCGTAGGTTAAAACGTCAGCGTCGTTGCCGGCGAGCGCGCCAATCTCACCGTGCAGCCGGTCCATTTCGTCTTTCAGCAGATCGGCCGGTCGTACCTCGATAACGTCTTCATTGCCGATCGCCTGCTGGCGTACAATGAAGTTGACCTTGCCGGGAGTCTGTCCGTAGCGGCCCTGCAGGTAAAGTTTCACCTCGTTGGTGATGGTCTTGTAACGCTGTCCGGTAAGTACGTTCAGTACTGCCTGCGCACCGACGATCTGCGAAGTGGGGGTCACCAGCGGTGGATAACCCAGGTCTTCGCGTACCCGTGGTATTTCCTGCAGAACTTCCTCCATACGGTTGAGTGCACCTTGTTCGCGCAGCTGGGTATAGAGGTTGGAAATCATGCCACCCGGCACCTGATACACACTGACGCGCGTGTCCAGTCCGGTCATGTCACTTTCGAACTGATGATATTTTTTACGGATTTCGCGGAAATAGAAACCAATTTCCTGCAATGCTTTCAGATCCAGGCCGGTGTCATAACCGGTATTTTGCAGGGCAACGACCATGCTCTCGGTAGGTGGATGAGAGGCGCCGCCGGCAAATGAGGAAATAGCCGTATCAATGTGGGTACAGCCATTTTCTATTGCCATGAGCTGACACATTTCTGCGGTTCCGGCGGTTGCATGACAGTGCAGGTGAATGGGTACCGAGACGGCGTTGTGAAGCTCTGAAACCAGTTCTGCGGTGAGCATGGGCGTCAGTAGCCCGGCCATATCCTTGATCACGATGCTGTCACACCCCAGGTTTTCCTGCTGCCGGGCCAGTTCGACGAACTGTTTGATGCTGTGTACCGGGCTGGTGGTGTAGCAGATAGTACCCTGGGCGTGTTTGTCGTTGGCCTTTACCGCTGCGATGGCGGTCTCCAGGTTGCGGACGTCATTCAGCGCATCGAAGATACGGAATACGTCCATGCCGTTATCGGCCGCCTGTTGCACGAATGCACGTACCACATCATCGGAGTAGTGCCGGTAACCCAGCAGGTTCTGTCCGCGCAGCAGCATTTGCAGACGGGTTTCCGGCAGTGCCTCGCGCAGCTTGCGCAGACGCTCCCAGGGGTCTTCCCTGAGATAACGGATGCAGGCATCGAAGGTGGCGCCACCCCATACCTCCAGCGACCAGAACCCGATCCGGTCCAGTTGCGGGCAGATGGGCAGCATGTCTTCTGTGCGCATGCGTGTGGCAATCAGTGACTGGTGCGCATCGCGCAGTATGACGTCTGTGATTTCAACCCTGGACATAATTCAGTACCCTGCCTGAGCGGCAATAGAGGCCGCGATTACGGCAGTCAGTTCGCGTATGGGACGACTGGTGGTGTAGTTGACCAGTTCCGGGTGATCCTCGACAAATCCGGTGTCAAAATTTCCGGAACGGAACTCCGGCACTTTGAGGACTTCCATGTAATAGGGGATCGTCGTTTTGACACCGTACACACCTGTATCGTTCAGGGCCTGACAGGCCCGTCTCAGCAGTTCATCCCATTCCAGCGCCCACACGGTAATCTTGGCGCACATGGAATCGTAGTAGGGCGGGATAGTGTAGCCGCTGTAGATGGCGGCGTCCGTACGTACTCCCGGGCCGCCGGGGGCGAAGTAACGGGTGATTCGCCCGAAGGAGGGCAGGAAGTCGTTTTTTGGATCCTCGGCATTGATGCGGAACTCCATGGCAAAACCGCGTCGCTGAACCTGTTCCTGGGTGAAACGCAGTGGCTTTCCGTCTGCAATGCGGATCTGTTCGCCGACAATGTCGATGCCGGTTATGCTTTCCGTAACGGTGTGTTCCACCTGCAGGCGGGTATTCATTTCCATGAAATAGAAACGGTTGTCACGATCCAGCAGGAATTCAACCGTACCTGCATTCTGGTAACCAACCGTCTGTGCACCCAGGACGGCATACTTGCCGATTTCTTCCCGCTGTGAGTCGCTTAACTGGGGTGAGGGTGCGATTTCTATCAGCTTCTGATGACGTCGCTGAATGGAACAATCCCGCTCGAACAGGTGAATGACATTGCCATGCTGGTCAGCCAGGATCTGCACTTCAATGTGGCGCGGTCGGTCGATGCACTTCTCCAGAAAGATATCGGCACTGCCAAACGCCTTGCTGGCCTCTGAAAGCACGCGATCGTAGTTGCGCAGCAGTTCGTTACGGTTGTTGCAACGGCGGATGCCGCGTCCGCCACCGCCGGAGGTTGCTTTCAGCATGATCGGGTAGCCAATTTCATCGGCCAGGTCGAGGGCCTCTTCCACGCTGGCAAGGTTGCCGTCGCTACCCGGCACTACCGGTACCCCGGCCTGCTGCATGCTGTGGCGCGCCTCGATCTTGTTGCCCATCTTGCGAATGACATCCGCATCCGGCCCGATGAAGCGGATGCCGCGACGCTTGCAAATACGGGCAAGCTCGGGGTTCTCCGACAGAAATCCATAACCGGGGTGCAGGGCATCACAACCGGTGGCCACCGCCAGATTCACAATACGATGTGCATTCAGGTAGCCGGCAACCGGATCCGGTCCGATGCTGTAGGCTTCGCTGGCTTTCTTGACATACAGGGCATGGCGGTCCGGGTCTGCATAAATGGCCACCGAAGTGACGCCGGCCTCGCGGCAGGCGCGTACAATGCGAACGGCGATCTCCCCGCGGTTCGCAATCAGTATTTTTTTGATCAATCGTCCCCCGTTCTTGCCAGTATTATTCAATCTGGCAGGTGGTTTCCGGTAAAACCCGCCCGGGTATGCCGGAAAACTCAAAAGAGGCTGTTTTTCTACGCAAAACCTGTCCGCCTGTCAACCGATACAACGCCGTCAGCGGGGCGCAAGATGCCGGAATTTCAGCGGCTTAGCTTTGACAGGCCGTTGCGACAGCGGGTATCATTGCGCGCTTATGCTGGATTGTCTGCCGGAAATGGTCGAGCCATTGGGGCTTGCTGAAGCCGGGCGTTCCTTTCGTGGTCGCATTTCGGTGAACGGACTGTCACGGTTGGTGCCGATGCTGGTTACCGACAGTGGTGAGCTGGCGGTAACGCTGGAATTCGGTATCGACGAGCGGCGGGTTGCCGTGGTGAGCGGTAGCATCAGCGGCAGTCTGGGCCTGGTTTGCCAACGCTGCCTGGCAGCCATGGATTTTCCGCTGGACCTGCGGTTCAGACTGGGGATCATCCATTCGGAGAGTCAGATTGACCAACTGCCGGACGGCTATGAACCGTTGCTGATTACCGGCGAACCGATCGCGGTCTACGGGTTGATAGAAGACGAGGTGTTGCTGGCGTTGCCGGCGATACCCGCGCATGCAGAAGGCGAGCATTGCGAGACAGGATACAAGGGGCAGGCGCAGCCGGAAGAAAGACCGAATCCGTTTGCGGTGCTGGAAAAACTGAAATCCCGGACCTGAGTACTGGCCTGCCAGTGCCGGTGCCGGATAAACGAAATATCCAAGATTTGCAGGAGAGTTCGAAATGGCTGTTCAGAAAAGTCGCAAGACCCCATCCCGGCGCGGTATGCGTCGCTCACACGACAGCCTCGGTTCCCCGACCCTGTCGGTCGAGCAGACCACCGGTGAGACCCACCGCCGTCACCATATCAGTTCCGATGGTTACTACCGCGGACGCAAGGTCATCGAGACCGATCTGGACTGAACCGCATCGCGGTCAGGCACTCATAGTCAGGGAATCATGCACACGCTGCCTTGCCGCTCCCGGCAGGCGGCGTGTGTTTTTATAGCATGACTGAACGTATCACAATCGCACTGGACGTGATGGGGGGCGACCACGGTATGTCTGTGGTGTTGCCTGCCGCAGTGCGGGTGTTGTCGAAGCGCAATGATCTTGATTTGCTGCTGGTGGGCGACCAGGAGCGTATCCGGCAGGAATTGGCTGGACTGGGCCAGACGGATAACGAACGCCTGTCCATTCAGCACGCATCCCAGTTCGTCGAGATGGACGAACCGGCGTCGCATGCGCTGCGGCACAAGAAAGACTCCTCCATGCGCGTGGCTATCAATCTGGTCAAGGAAGGAGCGGCTCAGGGTTGTGTCAGTGCCGGCAATACCGGTGCGTTAATGTCTACGGCGCGGTTTGTCCTGAAAACCCTGCCCGGCATCGACCGACCCGCGATCTGCACCGCCCTGCCAAACCGTTCCAGCCACACCTGGGTGCTGGATCTCGGTGCCAATATCGATAGTTCTTCCGAGCATCTCCTGCAGTTTGCCGTCATGGGTTCCGAGTTGGCGACCGCGGTAGATGGCAATAACCAGCCGCGTGTCGGCTTGCTGAATATTGGCGAGGAAGAAATCAAGGGCAACGAAACCGTCAAGCAGGCAGCGGTGCTGCTGGGCGACAGTCCGCTGAACTATATTGGATTTGTCGAAGGCGACGATATCTTCAGCGGCGCTGTCGAGGTGGTGGTGTGCGACGGCTTTGTCGGCAATATCGCATTGAAATCCGTTGAGGGTGTGGCAGGCCTTATCAGTCATTTCATCAAGCGCGAGTTCACCCGTAACCTGCTGACGAAAATGGCGGCGCTGGTCGCACTTCCGGTCCTGAAAGCTTTTCGTAAACAAATTGATCCGCGCAGGTATAATGGGGCCAGTCTGCTTGGTCTGCGTGGCACGGTTGTCAAAAGTCACGGTGGCACCGATGAGCTTGGATTTGCCAATGCTATCGAAGTGGCGGCACAGGCCGTTAAGCAGCAGGTTCCGGAGCGTATCAGTTCCCGGTTGCAGGGTATTCTGGCTGAGAGGCAGACATCTTGATCTATTCGCGTATTACAGGCACCGGTAGTTACCTGCCGGACAAGGTACTGACCAACCAGGACCTGGAAAAAATTGTCGACACTACCGACCAGTGGATTCGCGAAAGAACCGGGATCAGCAAGCGACACATCGTTGCAGAAAACCAGAGTACGGTCGATCTGGCAGAATACGCTGCCCGACGTGCATTGAAAGCTGCGGGTCGGGATGCCCAGGACATTGACCTGATCATTGTCGCCACTACAACACCCGATCGCGTTTTTCCGAGTACAGCCTGTTTGCTGCAGAAGCGCCTGGACCGGCACGGTTGCGCTGCATTTGATATTCAGGCGGTGTGTACCGGTTTCGTCTATGCCGTCGGTGTGGCGGATAAATTCATCAAGACAGGTGCCGCAAAATGTGCGCTGGTGGTCGGTGCGGAAGTCCTTTCCCGGGTGCTGGACTGGACGGACCGGGGTACTTGCGTGCTATTCGGTGATGGCAGTGGTGCGGTCATAATCGAAGCCGGCGACGAACCGGGTATTTTGTCGACCCACCTGCACGCAGATGGCGCCTACGAAAGTCTGTTGACGGTTGCCGGCGGCGTCGGTCAGGGCTATGCCAGTCTGCTGGATGGTAACGGCTATGTGAGCATGAAGGGTAACGAGGTCTTCAAGGTGGCCGTCAATACGCTGGGGCGCATCGTGGATGAAACACTGGAAGCAAACCAGCTGGAAAAATCTGATATCGACTGGCTGATCCCGCACCAGGCCAATATCCGGATTATCCAGGCGACGGCCAAGAAGCTTAAAATGTCAATGGAACGCGTGGTGGTAACCGTTGGCGAGCACGGCAATACCTCGAGTGCCTCGGTACCTCTGGCGCTGGATGTGGCGGTGCGCGATGGCCGTGTCAAACGCGGCGAAACTCTTCTGATGGAAGCCTTCGGTGGCGGGTTCACCTGGGGATCCATTCTGCTTAAGTTCTAGCCTATGAACGCAACAGGGATCTGTACCAAACTCGCCATGCTGTTCCCCGGACAGGGGTCGCAGTCTGTGGGTATGCTGGTGCCACTGGCGGACAAGTTTCCAGTGGTCGCCGATACCTTTGCCGAGGCTTCATCGGTGCTCGGCTATGACCTGTGGGACCGGGTCCGGGACGGCCCGGCCGAAGCATTGAACCAGACTGCCTGTACACAACCGGCCATGCTGGTTGCGGGCGTTGCTGTGTGGCGTTGCTGGCAGCAGGAATCGGACCGGTTGCCGGCGTTGATGGCGGGGCATAGTCTGGGGGAATACACTGCGCTGGTTTGCGCCGGGGCACTGTCGTTCACCGATGCGGTTCGGCTGGTGGAAAAGCGTGGTGAACTGATGCAGAGCGCCGTGCCCGAAGGCAGTGGAGCAATGGCCGCTATCCTGGGTCTGAACGATGATCAGGTTTCCGCCCTGTGTGCACAGGCGGCGGCTGATGAGGTGGTCAGTGCGGTCAATTTCAATTCACCGGGTCAGGTTGTGATTGCGGGAAACCGCGCCGCGGTAGAGCGAGCCATGGCGCTGGCGAAAGAAGCGGGCGCAAAGCGTGCGCTGCCGTTGCCGGTATCGGTGCCATCGCACTGCAGTCTCATGCAACCCGCTGCCGAGGCCTTTGCGGTGATACTGGATGAAGTCGAGGTGCAGGCACCAGCCATTCCGGTGTTGCATAACGTTGATGTCAACGTCCATTATCAGCCGGCAGAGATTCGTCAGGCACTCGCTGCGCAGTTGCACAGTCCGGTTCGCTGGGCGGAGACAGTGCTGGCCATGCAGGGCAGGGGGATCAATACCCTGTTCGAAATGGGGCCGGGCAAGGTACTGGCAGGGTTGGCCAGGCGTATCGTGAAAGAATTAACCGCACTACCGGTGCAGACACCGGAAGATCTTGAAAAAGCGCTCGAACTCTGTACCGCAACAGGCCAGGAGTAAAGGGATATGCCACTGTCTAACGAAACCGTCCTGATCAGCGGAGCCAGCCGCGGCATCGGGCAGGCTATCGCCCGTGTACTGGGAGCTCAGGGTGCTACCGTAATTGGTACTGCAACCAGCGATAAAGGAGCATCCGGCATACAGGCAGACCTTGATGCCGCCAGCATCCAGGGGGCCGGTATGGTACTGGACGTGACCCGGCCCGATTCCGTGGAGCAGGTCATGGCGGCAATCAAAAAGACTTTCGGTTCGCCGTCGGTGCTGGTGAATAATGCCGGCATCACGCGTGACAACCTGCTCATGCGCATGAAGGAAGACGAGTGGGATGCGGTGGTCAATACCAATCTGAGTTCCGTTTACCGGCTGAGCAAGGCCTGCCTGCGCGGCATGATGAAGGCGCGTCACGGGCGGATCATCAGCATTGCTTCGGTAGTCGGCTCAACCGGAAATCCGGGCCAGGCCAATTATTGCGCGGCAAAAGCCGGTATGATCGGCTTCACCAGATCACTTGCACGTGAGGTTGGATCGCGTAGCATAACGGTGAATGCTGTTGCGCCCGGATTTATCGATACTGATATGACGCGCGCATTACCCGAGGATCAACGCAAGACCCTGGTCGGCCAGATACCGCTTGAAAGACTGGGGTCCGTCGATGATATTGCCGCAGCAGTGGCTTTCCTGGCTTCAGCCCAGGCCGGGTACATCACTGGAGAGACCTTGCATGTGAATGGTGGCATGTATATGGGTGGCTAAGAGAGTGCATTAAGTATTTTCTGTAATTGTCTGTTTACAACTGACTATTTGTTTGATAATTTGCGCATACTTTCTGCCTGGACAGTCGATTGCCAGAGCTTGTTGTACCGGGCCAGGCTGATGACTGGATTGGTTTTGTACTTTTCACTAGAATACGCCGCAGCCCGGACCGAATACAAAACTTAACTGAGGATTTGTCAGCGATGAGTAATGTCCAAGAACGTGTCAAGAAGATTGTTGTCGAACAACTGGACGTCAACGAAGATTCTGTTACCAACGCAGCTTCCTTTATTGATGATCTGGGTGCCGATTCCCTGGATACTGTGGAACTGGTGATGGCGCTTGAGGAAGAGTTCGAGTGTGAAATTCCCGATGAAGAAGCTGAAAAAATTACCACGGTTCAGCAGGCGATTGATTACGTCAGCGCACACCTCGGCTAGTTTATTGCGCACATCCAGTTCATACCGGCCGGGTCTTTCCTGGGCCCCGCCGGTATGAGTTCATTCTCTGTTTCCGGAGATCGCTAAGGTGCTACAGCGAAGAGTCGTTGTGACCGGCATGGGTATCATAAGCCCGGTGGGTCTGTCGGTAGACGAAGCCTGGGCCGGCATACTTGCCGGAAGAAGCGGTATACGCCCGATTACAGAGCTTGATGTAAGTGCATTTTCCGTACGCTTCGGTGGCACGATCGAGAATTTCGATATTCACGAATATGTCTCGAAAAAAGATGCCCGGAAGATGGATACCTTCGTTCACTACGGGGTGGCTGCGGGTTGCCAGGCCTTTGTGGATTCCGGCCTTGAAGTCAATGATGCCAATGCAGAGCGCATCGGGGTTTCGATAGGCTCCGGGATCGGAGGCCTGCTCGGGATTGAACGTAATTACGACGCTTATCTCAAGGGTGGCCCCAGAAAGGTTTCACCTTTCTTCGTACCTTCCAGCATCACCAATATGATCTCCGGCAACCTGTCGATCATGTACGGCCTGAAGGGGCCCAACATGGCACTGGTAACGGCTTGCGCAACGGGCACGCACAGCATTGGTGAAGCCGCGCGTTATATCGCCTATGGCGATGCGGATGTCATGCTCGCGGGTGGCGCAGAGGCCGCTACCACACCCACCGGGCTGGGCGGATTTGCCGCGGCCCGGGCTCTGTCCACGCGTAACGATGACCCGCAGTCGGCCAGTCGTCCCTGGGATCTGGAGCGTGACGGTTTCGTGCTGGGCGATGGTGCCGGTGTACTGGTGCTGGAGGAATATGAACACGCCAGGGCACGTGGCGCAAAAATCTACGCAGAGGTTGTTGGTTTCGGTATGAGTGGCGATGCGCATCACATGACCCAGCCGATCAGGACGGGCGAGGGTGCGGCACGCTGTATGCGCAATGCACTGCGCGATGCGCAGCTCGATGCAGGGCAGGTCGACTACGTGAACGCCCATGGGACTTCCACGCCTGCCGGCGATGCCGCCGAAGTCAATGCGATCAAGCTCGCACTGGGAGAACATGCCGCCGGCACACCGGTCAGTTCGACCAAGTCCATGACCGGTCATCTGCTTGGCGCCGCCGGTGGTATCGAGGCGATCTTTACGATACTGGCTATTCGCGATCAGGTTGCGCCACCCACCATTAACCAGTTTACCCCTGACCCGGCCTGCGATCTGGACTTCGTGCCCAATGAAGCCCGTGAAATGAATATCGAGGTTGCGATGTCGAATTCGTTTGGTTTTGGTGGCACCAATGGTACGGTGGTATTCAAGCGCCTGAGCTGAAGCCGTTGAGCTTTACACAATTACCTGTCGGATGCTCTTTCGACCTGCTGGATCTGCACGCGCGTTTCCCCCTGCGCTATCCACACCTGCTGGAAAGCAGCGCCACCGGCCCCCAGGGTCGTTTCGATATCCTGTTCGCCTGTCCGGGAGACACACTGGAACTGCGTGCACTGCAGGACTTTGATTTTCTGAACGCACTCGATGCGCGCTGGCGTGACGAAGCGCTTGCCACTGATGAACATGCAGAGCTTCCGTTTACCGGTGGCTGGTTTGTCTATCTGGGCTACGAACTCGCAGCCCAGATCGAGCCTTGCCTGAACTTGCCACCGGACGACTCGGGATTGCCGCTTGCATTCGCTACCCGTTTTCCGGCAGCAGTCATTCACGACCATGATACCGGGCAGCGCTGGATCGTTGCCGAGAAAGAAAGCTGCGCCGAACAACTCCTGGAAGATATCAATCATCTCGAAACAGACGCCGAAACGGGGCCGGTATTTCCCGGCGTGCAGGAAGATGACCCCGAGCCGTACCTGGAGGCCGTACAGCGCGTCCACCGCTATATCCGTGAGGGCGATGTCTTCCAGGTGAATCTATCCAGACAGTGGCTCACTGAATGGCCGACCGACGGTGCCGCGCACCAGTTATACCGTCGTCTGCGCATTGCCAATCCGGGGCCTTTCAACGGACTGGCTACCTGGGGCGAATGCGCCATTATCAGCTCTTCCCCGGAACGGCTGGTCAGCGTACGCGGTGATCGCGTACAGACGCGGCCGATTGCCGGAACCGCGCCCCGCGCAGGTCAGGAGGCTGCTGATCGCGTTCATTCCCGTACGCTGCTGCAGCATCCCAAGGAACGCGCCGAGCACGTCATGCTGATTGATCTTGAACGAAATGATCTGGGCCGCATCGCGGTGCCGGGGACCGTGCAGGTCAGCGAACTGATGGTGCTGGAATCCTACGCAACCGTGCACCACATTGTTTCTGCTGTGGAAGCACGTCAACGGCCCGGGGTGACGCCCGGTGAGCTGGTGCGTGCTGTTTTTCCCGGCGGTACCATTACCGGTTGTCCGAAGGTGCGTTGTATGGAAATTATCGCTGAGCTGGAGAACACGGGGCGCGGTGCCTACACCGGATCGATGGGCTATCTGAATCGTGATGGCAGCATGGATCTGAATATTCTGATCCGTACCCTGGTGCGAGACGGCGACCGGCTCGGGTTTCGTGCCGGAGCAGGCATTGTCGAAGACTCGCTTCCCGAACGAGAGCTGGAGGAAACCCGTATCAAGGCACAGGGCATGCTGCGGGCTCTGCAGGGCGCGGCAACGTGAATTCCGGCAGCTTCCTGGTTAACGGTAAAGCGACCGATACAGTGGGTGTATCCGATCGTGCCGTCCAGTTTGGTGACGGGCTGTTCGAGACCTTCCGGGTGCATCAGGGCCGGGTACGCTACCTGCAACGACACATAACCCGGTTGCGCGCAGGCTGTAAGCGTCTGCATCTGGACGGGGTGGACTTTGCTTCCCTGCAGAAACAGATTTGTACACTGGCGCGGCAGACCAACGCAGGCGTGCTAAAGCTGATACTGAGTCGTGGCAACGGTTCGCGTGGCTACCGGCCGGTCCCCCGTCAGGAACCCACGGTCATACTGGGACTGCATGCACTGCCCGGATATGCAGCCGATCTGCAATCGACCGGGATACGGACAAGGATATGTAAGCTGCGCCTGTCGCTGCAGCCCGTACTGGCCGGCATCAAGCATCTGAACCGCCTGGAGCAGGTACTGGCGCGTGCGGAATGGGATGACGACGCGATACACGAGGGTTTGCTGCGGGATTCCCGTGACCGGCTGGTAGAGGGCACCATGAGCAACCTGTTTCTGATTCGTGACGGGGAGCTGCTTACCGCCGATCTGCAGTATTGTGGTGTATCGGGCATCATGCGATCGGTTATTATGGACGTTTCGAAAACGCTGGATATCGATACCAGGACAGGTTCCCTGTCACTGGACGATATAGCTTGTGCGGACGAGGTATTTGTCTGCAATTGCGTGGCCGGAATCTGGCCGGTACGTCAGGTCGATGGTATCTGCGAACCCGCGATCGGGCCGCTTACCCGGCAATTGATGCAGGCAGTTGAAGGTTGGGACGATGCGGAAAATGACCACTGGTATTCCTCATGAATGATCTTGAACGCAAACCTGCGCGCGTCGGTGGCATCGTTTACCGGATATTCGGTTTCCTGCTTCTGGTGCTGAGTTTTGCCGCTGCCTGGCTGATTATGGATTTTCAGTCTTTTCGACACAATCCGGTGAGCATCCCCGCGCAAGGTACGACGCTGTTTGTCACCCAGGGCAGCAGCCTGAACTCGATTGCCGCCAGACTGGCGCAGCAAGGCATTGTTGATCATCCGCGCTACCTGGTCTGGATGGGGCGCTACCTGAAGCTGGATGCCAAACTCAAGGCTGGCGAATTTGACCTGCAGCCTGGTAGTACACCAGAGCAGTTGCTGCACCAGCTGACCGATGGCAAGGTCGTGCAATACAGCCTTGCCCTGATCGAGGGACAGACCTTTGCCGAGATGCTGCAACGGATTGAACAGAGTGAACTTCTGCAACACACACTGGAAGATACCGGCAGTGATGCAGTCATGACGGCCATCGGTTACCCGGGCCTGCAACCGGAAGGGCGTTTTCTGCCGGAGACCTATCATTTCCCGCGCGGCTTCAGCGACGAGGAATTCCTGCGCCGGGCCTATATCGACATGGATCGTTTTCTGCAGAACGCCTGGAGCGAACGGGAAACAGATTTGCCGCTGAAATCCCCCTATGAAGCGCTGATCCTGGCTTCGATCGTCGAGAAGGAAACCGGGCTTGCCTCCGAACGCCCGCGTATTGCCGGGGTGTTTATCCAGCGACTCAGAAAGGGTATGCGCCTGCAGACGGATCCGACCGTGATCTACGGAATGGGCGATGCTTATGATGGCGATATTCGTTTCCGGGATCTGAAAAAGGATACGCCCTACAATACCTACACCCGCAAAGGTCTTCCCCCGACGCCGATTGCCATGCCGGGTAAGGATGCGATTCTGGCGGTGATGCATCCGACCGAGGGAAAGGAACTGTACTTTGTGGCGCGCGGGGACGGCAGCCATCATTTCTCAGCTACGCTGAGAGAACACGAGAACATGGTGGATCGCTATATACGCAAGCGCAAACCGAGGTAACCACTTTATTACCTCGGGATAGCGTTGGGTGATTGTGATTTGGAGGATGTGCGGTTGAATGACATGGTTCGTGGGCTCTTCATCACCCTGGAAGGGGGAGAAGGCGCCGGGAAATCGACCAATCTTGCCTATCTTCGGCAAGCACTGGAGTCGGCGGGTATTCCGCTGCGGCTTACGCGCGAACCGGGCGGCACGCCACTGGGAGAGCGGATACGTGAGCTGCTGCTGGATCCTGAATTCACCGGCATGGATGCGGATGCGGAGTTGCTGCTGATGTTTGCGGCCCGCGCACAGCATCTGCAGCAGGTGATCCGGCCGGCCCTGGAAGAGGGCGTATGGGTGCTGTGTGACCGCTTTACCGATGCCACCTATGCCTACCAGGGTGGTGGCCGCGGGATCGATAGCGGGCGTATAGAGGCTCTGGAAGACTGGGTGCAGCAGGGTTTTCAACCGGATATCACCATCCTGTTTGATCTGTCCGTGGAGACGGGTCTGGAACGCGCCGGCAAGCGGGGGGCGCTGGATCGATTTGAACGGGAGCAGAAGAATTTCTTCGAACAGGTGCGCGCTGCCTACCTGGCACGCGCCGCAGCGGCGCCGCAACGTTTCCGCATTATCGATGCCGACCGGGAGTTGGGGGTAGTGCAGCAGCAGCTGGATACGGTCATCGAAGAACTTGTCAGCCGGTACCGTCCATCATGACGTTGCCCTGGCTCACCGGGACCTGGCAACAGTTGAATCGTGCCCGTTTGCAGCAGCGTCTGCCGCATGCGCTGCTGTTCAGTGGCCCCGAAGGTATCGGTAAACAGATGCTGGCACAGCAACTGGCGGGGTCACTGCTGTGCGAGCACCCGGATGAGGATGGCCAGGTTTGTGGACAATGCCGTCCCTGTGGCTGGCTGCGTGCGGGTACGCATCCGGATCTGCTGTTGCTGCAGCCACAGGAGGAAGGCAAGGCTATCAAGGTAGACCAGATACGCGAGCTGTGTACAAAGCTGACCATGACCAGTCACGGTGGTCGTTACAAGGTGACGATCATCTGGCCGGCAAATGCGATGAACGTGAATGCGGCCAACAGCCTGCTGAAAACCCTGGAGGAACCGACCAACGGTACCTTGCTGGTGCTGGTCACCTCGGCCCCCGGACGTTTGCCGGCCACCATCCTCAGCCGTTGTCAGCAGATACAGTTTGCGTTGCCGGCCGAAGTACTGGCAACGGCCTGGTTACAGGAGCAGGGCATGGATGGCGCGCAGGCTGAACGTTGCCTGCGTTTATCCAGGGGGGCTGTGCTGCACGCACCGGCGCTGCTGGAACAGGGGGCTCTCGAATGGCACGATCAGTGTCTGGCTCAGTTAGGCCGACTCTACGCCGGTGACATCCTGCCCAGTCAGCTTGCGAAGGAGTGGATGGGGGACAAGGAGCGCCAGGTGCTGGCCTGGTGGCAGGTCTGGGTGCAGGATATTATTCGCTGGAAACAGGCGGGAAAACAGCCGCTTGACTCACAAACGGCGCGAAACTTGCAACACTTGGCAGAAACAGTAGACTGTCGACAATTATTTGACTTTTCCGGTCGGATCTCCAACGCACTCGACAGTCTGGGCTCCGGTCTGAACCAGCAGCTGGTCCTCGAAGACCTGCTGATTTCCTGGTCAAGACTGGCGATCCGGGGCCGAAGAAAAATGCTGGCAACAGGTAACTAAAGGTAATGGCAATGAAACCCGGTGCGACCGGCAGACAGGGCATCCTGTCGCTGACCATCAAGGACAAGAGTGCGCTGTACGCCGCGTATATGCCGTTCGTGAAGAATGGTGGCCTGTTCATACCCACTAACAAGACCTATCAGCTGGGCGATGAAGTTTTCATGTTGCTCACCCTGATGGAAGAAACCGAAAAAATACCGGTAGCAGGCAAGATCATATGGATTACGCCCAAGGGGGCGCAGGGTGCCCGTGCTGCGGGCATCGGGGTCCAGTTCAGTGACAAGGATGACGGAACGGCCCAGAAGAAAATAGAAACCTACCTGGCTGGCGCACTCTCGGCCGATCGGCCGACCCACACCATGTAATCCGGACCTGCCCATGCTGGTCGATTCCCACTGTCATCTCGATATGCTGCGTCTGGAGGGTGAACCTCTGGAGGATGTTCTGCAGGAGGCTGCCGATCTCGGCGTGCAGCACATGCTGAGTGTCTCGGTAAGTCTGGAGCGTTTTCCAGCCATGATGGATATGATCCGGCCCCACAAGCAGATATCGGCCTCGGTCGGAGTGCACCCGGACGGTACCGAAGGGGAAGATCCGGACGAGGATCGCCTGGTCGAGCTGGCTGCCGATGAGCGGATTGTCGCGATCGGTGAAACCGGGCTGGATTATTACCGGGTGGAAGGCGACACGGAATGGCAGCGGGAACGGTTCCGCCGGCATATTCGTGCCGCGCGCGCCTGTGGTAAACCATTAATCGTCCACACCCGCCAGGCACGGCAGGATACGCTGAAGATTATGCAGGAGGAGGGCGCCAGCGAGATTGGCGGCGTGCTGCATTGTTTCACCGAAGACTGGGACATGGCGCGCGCCGCCATGGACATGAATTTCCATATCTCCTTTTCCGGCATTGTCACCTTCAAAAATGCCGTCGACCTGAAAGAGGTTGCCCGCCAGGTTCCGTCTGACCGGATTCTGGTGGAAACCGATTCCCCCTTCCTCGCCCCGGTACCGAAACGGGGCAAGCAGAACCGGCCCGGCTATGTTCGCTATGTCGCCGAGTACGTGGCCGGACTGCGTGATACCAGTCTTGAGGAGCTGGCCGCCACTACCAGTGATAACTTCTACCGATTGTTCAGTAACGCCCGGTAAAGAACGCGCCCGATCAGTCGCTAGACTGTGAAGCAGGACACAGAATGCCGGCAGCTATGGTTTACGCTACTCGCTGTATTCTATCTGGATAATTACCACGTTATTTCGGTATACCCGGCTATAAAACAAGCGCGTCACCGGACGACGCAGGGAGAGGATGTGGATTTATACTTTGCCGTGACTGAACCAAGAGGGTTAACAAGAATGGAAAGAAGAAAAGCCAGGCGAGAAAAGATCATCGTGGATATCGAAATAGCCAGACCCGGAGTCGGTCGCTGCTACGGTTATGCACAAAACATCAGTCGTCGCGGTGTGTCAATGGTTCTGCAGCAGGGTGAACTACCGACCGAACAGCGATCTGTCGTACTCAATTTTCGTATCTGGACCGGTAGCGAAAATCTTTACCGGAAAGTGTACGCCCGTGTGGTTCGTATGGAAGGCAATGACGTCGCGCTGGAGTTTGCAGACAACGATGTGCTCGCCGAAGCGGTGGTGCAGGACCTCCTTTTTTACCAACGCAACTCCAGGAAAGACCGGACAGGAAAGCTGTTGCGGTTGAATGTCAATGCACCGGGCTGAGGAAGGACTACTAATGTCCGCTATACATCTCTTCGATCTGCTGCGCGTAGCGTTCACAAACCTTGTTGCGTTTCAGTTTCAGCGTAGGTGTGATCAGACCGTCCTCTATACTCCAGGGCTCCAGCTGGCAACAGACTTTTACGATGCGCGCATAGCCGGGAAAGGATGACAGTTGCCTTGATACGCGTTCCAGTACGGCGGTATGTACGCGCTCGCTTTCACAGGCACGGGTATCCCCGGCATCCAGGCCCAGCTCCTGCGTCAGTGCACGGATCTGGTCGGGGTCGAGTACCAGAATGGCCGTCAGGAAGGGACGGCTGTCACCGATGACCATGGCCTGCTCGAACAGACCATCGAGGCAGATGGCCATTTCCATATCGGCCGGCGGCACTTTTTCGCCATTGGCCAGCACGATGATTTCCTTGATACGTCCCGTGATATAAATCTGTCCGGCATCGATCCGGGCCTTGTCGCCGGTGTGCAACCAGCCATCGGCATCGATGATGTCCCGGGTAGCCTGCTCGTTGTTCCAGTAACCCAGCATAACGTTCGGGCCACGTGCAAGCAGCTCGTCCTTGTCGCCGATGCGGGCTTCTACCCCGTCAAGCAGGCAACCAACACCGCGTGGGTCGTTGTTCTCGATCGGGTTGACACTGATTACCGGGCTGGTTTCGGTCAGGCCATAGCCCTGTATCATGGGCAGGCCGAGGCCGATAAAGAGCTTCGCAACACCATAGGGAAGCGGCGCGCCACCGACCACCGCCAGCTTCATTCGGCCACCCAGTTTTTCCATAACCTTGCTGGCGACGATCTTCTCCAGCAATGGCCAGAGCAACAGTTTCGGACTCCATCCTGCACGCCCCTGCTGGTACTCGAAGCGTTGCCAGCCAACGTCTACCGCCAGTCTGAACAATGTCTGTGCTACCGGAGATTTTTCGACCAGGCCGGCCTGGATTTTGTTGTAGACGCGCTCGAAAATGCGCGGCACGGACACCAACACAGTGGGCCTGACTGCCAGCAGGTCTTCACCCAGCTGCGGAATAGACCGATTGTAGGCGACTGCACTGCCAGCCATCATTGGCAGGTAGTAACCGGCGGTTCTTTCCAGCGTATGCGATAGTGGCAGGAAAGAAAGAAACAGTTCGGTGCTGCCTATGCTCACAACCTTCAGGCAGGCGCAGGCATTGGTGAGAATATTGTGATGACTAAGCATTACACCCTTGGGGCGCCCGGTGGTACCCGAGGTGTAGACGATAGTGGCCAGTGCCTTGCGGTCTGCTTCAAAGTGCTGCAGCTCCGCACTATCGGGAAGCCATTCCCCGACGGTTATCAGCCGGGGGTCGGCATCGACACCGGTATCGATATGGGACAGGGCAACAACCCGTTGAAGAAAGTCAAGTTGATCCCATACCGGTCGCAGTGCATCCCAGTGTTCCTGGGTTCCGATCAACAACACTTTTACGCCAGCGTCCTGCAGGATGTAGGCGGTATTTTCGGCACGGTCCTGTGTGTACAGGGGAACGACGACCAGGCCATTGGCCAGTGCGCCCTGATCGAACATCACCCATTCGGGGCAGTTCTGCGTGATGACCGCTACCCGGTCACCGGCATCGAGATTTTCCGCAGCAAAGGCTGCCTGCCAGCGGGCGGCCTGTTGACCTGCTTCACCCCAGGTGAGTGACTTCCAGGTTTCAGTCAGGTCATCATAGTGGCGGTAGGCCTCGCATTCGGGTGTGCGCAACACACGTTCCCGGAACAATCCCGCGAGGGTTACTGCCTGTTCGGGTGTGATCAGATGGTCTGTATTGTCCTGGTTCATGCTCATGTCTCGTTATCCGGTTCATTGCTGCGAAATCCGGCTATGTCTCCCCAACCGGCATCCGGCTCGAAACGGGGCCCATAACGACTTTCAAGATCGCGTAAACGCTCAAGCAGCGTGTCTTCACCTTCTGTCTCGATATAGTGCAGGGGGCCACCGCGGAACGGTGCAAAACCGGTCCCGTATACCATACCGGCATCCAGATGGTCAGCATCATCCACTACTTTCTCGCGCAGGCAGGCAACCACCTCGTTTAGCATGCGCAATACCATCCTGTCCGCTATATCGGCAGCAGGACGGTAATCTTTGCGGGCACGCTGTTTAACCGGTTTGCCTTTTTTATAGCGATAGAAGCCTTCACCGCTCTTGCGCCCCAGGCGTCCCTGCTGCACCAGGTCGCGCAGGCGCTGTGGAACCTCGCCGCCGAGATGTTGTGCGAGGATATCGCCGACGTGCAGGCAGATGTCCAGTCCCACGGTATCTGCCAGCTCTATAGGACCCATCGGCATGCCGAAATTTACCGCTGCGCGATCGATCTCAGCCGGCGGGACGCCTTCATTTTCAAGTTCGACGGCCTCCAGCAAGTAGGGTAGCAGTATGCGGTTGACCAGAAAGCCGGGGGTGCTGGTGACCGGTAGCGGCAGGCGATCGATGGTGCGGGTAAATGCGGTCGCGCGCGCCACCACTTCCGGGTCGGTCTCCGCATCCCGTACGATTTCCACCAGTTGCATCTTTGCCACCGGGTTAAAGAAATGCAGCCCCACCAGACGTTCGGGACGAGCAAGACCGCTACGCAGCTCCTGCAGAGGAATGCTGGAGGTATTGGTCGCCAGCAGTGCGCCTTCCTGCATGCGTGGTTCAAGGCCGGCATACAGGGCACGCTTGGCGTCGGCATTCTCGAATATGGCCTCGATTACAACGTCGGCACGCTCTACACCGAGCCCCTTGTGATCGGGCATCAGACGGTCCATGGCTTCCTGCACCGGACGGGTACGTTTGAAACGGCGCTTGAACAATCGGTAGGCACGTTTCATGGCCGGAGCGATACGCTCGGGGGACTGGTCCTCGAGTGTTACCTGCAGGCCCCGGGAAGCGCACCAGGCGGCGATGTCGCCACCCATGACACCGGCACCGATCACATGCACCCTTCGAGCCCGGAAACCGGACTGGCGACCCAGCGCCTTCAGCTGCTCCTGTAGCAGGAAGACCCGAATCAGGTTTTGTGCCGTGGGGCCGGTGATGAGTTCAGCGACCGATTCTGCCTCGGCGTGCATCATGGCACGTTCATTTTCTGCGTGTTGTTTCCACAGCTCGATGAGCGCATAGGGCGCGGGGTAATGGTCCCGGCGCGCTTTCTTGCGAACCTGGCGGCAGAACACATGGGCCAGCAGGGGACGGACCAGCGCATGGTTGCTCAGTGCCTGCAGTTTGGTCGGCTGGTGTGGAAAGGGCGGGTCCATGATCAGGGAGCGCGCTGCGGTCTTCAGATCACGTTCCGGCACGGCGTAGTCAACGACCCCCATACGTTTTGCCGAGCGACCGTCAACGGTCCGCCCGCTTAGCATGAGGTCCATGGCATGCAGAGCACCCACCAGCGGCGTCAGTCGCACCGAACCGCCAAACCCGGGGTGGATGCCCAGCCGCACCTCGGGCAGGCCCAGGCGGGTGCCTGGATCATCACGCGCGATACGGTAACGACAGGCCAGTGCCATTTCCAGACCACCACCAAGGCAGAAACCGTGGATCAGGGCCACACTGGGGAAGGGCAGTGCAGCCAGTCGGTCGAATACTTCCTGGCCGCGCTGGATGGCCGTCAGTGCCTCGTAGTGGTTGCCCAGTAGCGTAAACTCCCCTACATCGGCACCGGCAACAAAACCGTTTTTCTTGTCAGAGAGGATAACCAGGCCACGTGGTGAGCGTTCGGTAATGTCGAGCAGTTCGTCGTAGAAGCGTTCCAGCACGGTTGCTGACAACACGTTGGTCCCGGACCCCTGGCGGTCCAGGTGCATCCAGGCAATATTATCGTCGTCGATAACCGTGTACAGATCCGGTTTACGTTCCTGATCTCCCATTATTCGCTCCTCTCCACCAGCATGGCACCACCCTGTCCACCACCGATGCACAGGCTGGCCATGCCGCGCCTGGTATTGGTCCGTTGCAGGGTTTTCAGCAGATGTAACACGATGCGCGCACCACTGGCACCGACCGGGTGACCGATGGCCACGCCACCACCATCGATGTTAAGTCTTTCCTCGTCGATGGGATTAAAGGCGGAGTCCAGTCCAAGCTCCTGTTGGCAATACTCGCCGTCCCGCCAGGCTGCGAGACAGGCCAGAACCTGCGTGGCAAAGGCTTCGTTGATTTCCCAGTAATCGATATCATCGCTGCTATAGCCGTTGCGTTGCATGATGGGTGCCATGGCGTGTACCGGCCCAAGACCCATCTGCGCCGGGTCGAGGCCGGCCCACTGGCTGTCCAGGATGCGGCCAAGTACCGGAAGTTTGTGTTTTTCGATCGCTTCTTCGGACGCCAGGATCAGCATTGCGGCACCGTCGGTGATCTGTGCGCTGTTACCTGCAGTTACCTTGCCGAAGGGACGATCGAAGACCGGTTTCAGTCTGGCGAGTTTCTCCATGCTGCTGTCTGCACGCAGACCATCGTCGGCATCGTAGTACTTCCCGCCATGGTCATAAACCGGTTCGATCTCATCCAGGTAGCCGTTTTTCTGTGCCTGATCGAGTCGCTGGTGGCTGCGTACGGCATAGGCATCCATTTGCTCGCGCTGGATAGCAAAACGATGTGTGAGAATCTCTGCCGTCTGACCCATGTTAAGGCAGGCGATTGGATCGGTAAGGCCCTTGATCAGTCCAATTACGGGTTTCAGGTAGGCCGGCCGGAACCCGGCCAGGGCCTTCAGGCGGGCACCGGCGGTACGCGCCGAGTTCAAACCGGCAAGCCAGGCAACCATCGCCGTACTGAACAGCAACGGCGCGTGACTCATCGACTCGGTGCCGCCGGCCAGCACCAGGTCGGAGCGACCGCTGGCGATATCCTGCGCGGCGCAGTCCAGCGCCTGCATGCCGGAAGCACAATTGCGCTGTACCGTGAAGGCCGGCATCCGTTCACCACAACCCAGTCGCAGGGCTACCACGCGAGCGATGTTCATTTCGTTCGGCCCGGACATAACGCAGCCCAGTATGACCTGGTCGAAGTTATCCGGCGCAAACGGATGCCGGTACAACAGGGCTCGTCCGGCCTGGTAGGCCAGGTCGGACGCATGGAACGGTCCGGGTTTGCCGCGCGCGCGCAGAAACGGCGAACGGCTGCCGTCTACTACATAGACTGGTCTGCCATTTGCGAGCGGGTTGAGTTGTGCTGCCATTCCTGATTGTCCTCCTTCCAGTAATCGGCGGGGAATTCATCGACCCCGATAACCTTGTTCCTTGCTTCCGCGGCGACACGCACCTGCGCTGCCTCACGATCATCGATCACGCCGGCCGCCAGGGCCTCGACCAGACACTCCTCGGGATCGCCGTGGGCAAGTTGACCACTGCGCATGGCATTTCGCAAGTGCGAAAGTATCGGTTGTGCAGCGGTGGCATGTTCGAGTGCAACCCGCAGTTGGGCGAGCGCTTCGTCGTCACCATCGGGAATGAAGATGCCTTCCGTCAGGCGATCCCTTGCCGGCCCCTTGCGCAGGACAAGTTCTGCTGCTTGCTGCAGCAGGGCGTCACCCGGTGGCCGGTAAACAGCGCCGAAGGGAAACAGGCTCCACTTCAGCAGACGGCCCAGCAAGGGAACCGGCAGGTTTTCGAACACTCCGTACAGGCTTTGCTGGGACTGGTACAACGCGTCACGCATGGCCCACTCAAGCAGTGGCCGGTCGGCAGTCTGGTAGCCCTGGTCCTTGAAGCGTTTCAGGGCAGCGCTGGCAATGTACAGGTGACTGAGTACATCGCCGAGGCGTGCCGACAGGGATTCCTTGCGCTTCAGGGCTCCCCCGAGCGTCAGCAATGCAGCTTCTGCCGTAACCGCAAAGGCCGCCGACATACGGGTCAGTTGCCGAAACCATACGGCTTCGTCGCGGTCGATGGGGGCGTGTGCAAAGCGGGCACCGGTAAATCCATGAAACACGGCCCGACCGACATTGCTTGCAAGCAGGCTCACATGTCCGAACAGGGCCCGGTCGAAGCGTTCCAGGTCGCGCTGCTGCGCACCCTGGATTTCATCGAGCAGGTGCGGATGACAACGCATGGCGCCCTGACCAAAAATGATCAGGCTGCGGGTAAGAATATTGGCGCCTTCCACGGTAATGCTGATTGGCATGGCCTGGTATGCGCGTGCCAGATAATTTCGCGGTCCCATACAGATGCCGCGTCCGCCGTGAATATCCATGGCATCATCAACCACCCGGCGCATGCGTTCAGTAAGGTGATATTTGACAATGGCGGATGCGACGGAAGGTTTTTTACCCGCATCCACGGCGAGCGTCGTCAGGCAACGTGCCGCATCCATGGCGTAGGTATTGCCGGCAATACGTCCCAGTACCTCGGCAATGCCCTCAAATTTTCCGATAGGTGTCTTGAATTGTTTGCGAACCGCGGCGTAGGCACCGGTACTCCAGGAGGCCATCTTGCCGCCACCGGTACTCAGCGCCGGCAACGAAATGGAGCGACCATCGGCCAGGCATTCCATCAACATGCGCCATCCCTGTCCGATGTATTCCTGTCCGCCGATAATCCAGTCCATGGGAATGAATACGTCGCGACCGCGGTTCGGGCCATTCATAAAAGCCTGGCTGAGCGGCATGTGGCGGCTGCCGATTTCAACGCCGGCGGTATCGGTCGGTATCAGGGCCAGCGTGATGCCGAGTTCTTCCTGTTTCCCCAGCAGGTGATCCGGGTCATATAGCTTGAAGGCCAGACCCAGTACCGTGGCAACCGGGCCCAGGGTGATGTAGCGCTTTTCCCAGTTGAGCAGAATGCCGGTCTGCTCGCGCCCCTTGAACTCCCGGCGGCATATAATACCCCGGTCGGGCATGGCCGCAGCGTCACTACCGGCTTCAGGGCCGGTGAGTGCGAAGCAGGGGACTTCTTCTCCACGTGCCAGACGCGGCAGATAGTAGTCTTTTTGCTCGCGGGTACCGTAGTGCAACAGTAGCTGGGCCGGACCCAGTGAGTTCGGCACCATCACGGTGACCGCAGCCGAGATGCTGCGTGTGGCAATCTTCATCACTACCGAAGAATGCCCAAGCGCCGAGAACTCCTGTCCACCGTACTGCTTTGGAATGATCATGCCGAAGAAGCGTTTCTCCTTGATGAACTTCCACACCGGCTCGGGCAGGTCGTGCAGCTTCTCGGTGATCTCCCAGTCGTGCACCATTTGACAGAGTTCTTCGGTCGGACCGTCGAGGAAGGCCTGTTCCTCATCGCTCAGTGTCGGCGGTGGATAGTCGAGCAAGTGCTTCCAGTCGGGACGCCCGCTGAATAGTTCGGCTTCCCACCATATATCGCCGGCCTCCAGCGCCTCGCGTTCGGTATCGGATATAGCAGGCATCAGACGTCGGAATGCCTCCAGCACCGGTGCACTCACCACATTGCGCCGTAGTGCGGGCGTGCTCAGCACCAGGGCCGCGGGAAGGAAAACAAGCCACATCGGAGTCAGCACCCAGAAACTGACATCGTGCAACAACGGCCATACCAGTAATCCGCCGGCAATCGCTGTGACCCAGGCCCAGGAGGGCGCGCGCCAGGCGGCCAGGGCCCAGATACCGGCCAGTATTGTCGCTAGTTCGAACACGATGGACATTCGCTATCCTCTGATACTGTGATGATTTCTCGGGCTATACCGGATTCGACCACGCCGCGCCTGTCCGGGTTCTCGCTGCCGGGTGGTGCGGATTATTGGGCGTCTGTACGGGTATAACGGCATCGGACTTGATTTAATGACCGCTGGAAGGTTCCTGCAGGATTTCGATAGCGCGAGCCAGCACCTTTTCTGGCGTATAAAAGTGTGGAGAAAAGCGAATGCCTCCACCACGTTGCGCGCAAATTACGCCATTTTTCTGCAAATGTCGGTATCTTGCGTCGATATCCGCTTCTTTTGGCCTGAACGTGACAATACCAGCGCGTCGATCCGGTGCTACGGGCGAAAGAAATTGCACCTTCAGCGGGGTCAGCCGGTCGATCAGGTACTGAACATTGTCCGCTACCCGCGCCGCAATGGCGGCTACCCCGGTTTCCAGAATCAGGGAAAGACTGGCGTGCAGCGCGTGTACGCCCAGCATATTCGGGCTGCCACATTCGAAGCGGCGGGCCGAGGATGCCGGTACCCAGTCGCGCCGGTCAAAGTCACCCATGGCTTCGACCATATGCCAGCCGAACTGGTGTAGCCGCAGACGTTCGATCCACTCCTTGCGGCAGTAGAACAGTGCCAGGCCTTCCGGCCCCAGCATCCATTTGTGACCGTCGGCCATGACAAAGTCGGCCTGGCAGTCCTGGACATCGAATGGCAGGGCGCCAAGGCTCTGGATGGCATCGATGCAAAACGCCACCCCGGCTTTTTTGCAGGCAGCACCCAAAGCGGCCAGGTCGAGCTTCAGGCCGCTGCTATACTGGACCGAACTTACCGAAAGCAGGCTGCTATGTTCCGATATGGCGTCGATGAGCGCTCGCTCGGGGGTATCCGTGGCGGCAATGTCGACTACCACAATATGTACCCCGCGCTCCCGCAGCGATTCCCAGACAATGCGGTTGGACGGGAATTCCTGACTGGTGATGATGATTTCATCGCCGGCGGACCATTCCATTCCAGCGGCTACTACGGACAGGGCTTCCGATGTACTCTTCAGCAGTGCAATCTCCTGAACGTCCTGCGCATTGATCAGTGTCCGGAGTTGCTGACGTAGTAACTGTTCGGTATGCAGCCACTGATCGTAGGCGCGTGAGCCCTGATGGCCATTTTCTTCGGCGAAACGGGATACCGCTTCGACGGTGCGTGCGGGCCATGGGGCTATCGCCGCATGGTTCAGGTAGCAGACATCTTCTGATAGTCTGAACTCTTCTTCGAACATAGGACATCCCTGTATACTGTCTGCCATGAATATACGCTTCCTGCGGTGCTTTACCCAACTATTGCTCGCTACCGTGATGGTAGCCGCGACCGCCAGTTATGCCGCTGACGACGAAGTGGAGCAGGGCGTCATCGAGGAAACCGGTTTACGTTACTGGGAGTGGCATGCGGGTGGCGTGTTATTCCGTCTGACCCAGCGCCTGCCGGATCAGACGACGGTCTGAAGCCTGGTGCCCGTTTTGACCTGGAATTCAGCTGGAACAGCAACGGAAAACGCCATAGCGGACGACTGAAAGATATTGTCTGCCCGGCAGACATTCACCCGGAGCCAAACT
>JAUXGZ010000065.1 GCA_030621785.1 Gammaproteobacteria bacterium
GCACATCGGATTCGAGCGCCTGAAAGTGGGCCAGAACAAAGGGGTCATGTGTGGCATCCGGCTGCCCCCATTTGGGGTCGACTGATTTTGAGTCCAGCATTGTTGTGATCTCGTGTTCGTGCAATCTTCAAATAGCATTATCAAATGCCTGCATTGCGCTGAATAACCAGGTGCAGACTTGTTTCGCTTTCCTTAACAAATCTTAACAGGTGAATCAATATTGTCGAACAGGAGCAATATTGCATATCAGTTGGTGGCCCATTGCAGGAGTTATCTGGGTGTATACAATCGATTCAGTGTGGCGTAGAACACCGGCACCATAACCATAGTGAGTATGGTCCCGAAGGTAAGTCCGAACATGATAGTAATCGCCATCCCGATCCAGAATACGTCCTGTAATAAGGGCGTAACCCCTAGCACGGTTGTAGCAGCGGCCAAAACCACTGGACGAAGACGCAAGACTGCGGCGGCAAGTACTGCGTCATACGGGTTTTTACCCCCGGCAATCTCGATATTGACCTGATCAAGCAGAACGATGGCGTTCTTGATCATCATACCGGCCAGGCTCATGGCCCCGAGCAGGGCCAGAAATCCAAAGGGTGTACCGGTGGGCAGCAACCCGATGATAATGCCGATCAGGGCGAAGGGGATGGTGAAAATAATCACCAACATTGGCCGGAAGGCGTTGAACAACGCCACGATAATAAACAGCATAATGGCCACCGCGGGCACCACCCCCGGCACCAGAGATGCCTGGGCGTCCACCGTGTCCTCATATTCACCACCCCACTCAAGGGTGTAGCCGCTGGGCAGGCTGGCGGCCAGTTTGTCGAAGTCCTCCAGTACACTGGTGCGCAGGCTGGGCAGGGTCACGCCCTGAAGGGGGTTCGACTGGATGGTGATGGTACGCCGCCGGTCGCGCCGCCACACCAACGGGTCCTCCCAGTCCAACGGCACGCCATCGGTGACTTGCGCGAGGGGTACTGTCTGGGTCGCCAGCCCCCCCTGAATCTGGAGCACACCGAGACCGCCCACGTTGGCCCGATCTTCTTCCTTGTAGCGCAGCACGATGGGTATCAAATCGTCTTGCTCGCGATACAACCCGATGGCGAGACCATCGAAGGCGCGCTTGGTGGCGTTGGCTACATCTGGCCGGGTGACATTAGCCCAGCGCGCCCGCTCCTGGTCATATTCGGGGACGACCTTGGAGCTGCGCTCCCGCCAGTTGCTGCGCACAGTGCCGGACAGGGGACTGGCTTCCACAATGGCCATGCCCTGCTCGGCGTAGCTGCGCAACAGGCCAGGATCGGTCTCCGCCGGACCACTGATGCGCACCTCGAACTTCCAGGTATTGGCGGGACCTACCCCGTACTTGCGCACGGGTATCTGGGCGTCCGGGTAGTGCCTGGCAAACCACGGTGTCAACTCGGCCAGCAGGCCATCGATCTCGCGGTAATCGTGCACGTTGACGATGAGCTGGGCATAGGATGCATAGGGATCCTCTGGATCCACCGGCAGATAGAAACGGGGTGGTCCCTGGCCGATAAAACTTGTTACCGTCTCGACCCGTTCATCGTCCAGCAGATGTTGCTCCATACCTTGCAGCCCGGCAGCCACGTCCTGAATGCGGGTCCCTTCCGGGTACCAGACATCCACCATGAGTTTAGTCATGGAGGAGAAGGGGAAGAACTGCTGCTTGAGTTGCCCAAAACCAACAAAGGCCGCTGCGAGCAGCACCAGCAGAATAGCTATGGTCAACCAGCGGAAGTGAATAGCCTTTTCCACCAGCCGCAGGTAGACCCGGTAGAAGCCGCTGCCGCAGGGATCGGCCGCGGCCGCATCTTTGTCTGGCTCCGGCAGCATGTCGATACATTGCACGGGGGTAACCGTCATGGAGATGACCCAGGAACTGATCAGAGCAATGGCCACCACCGAAAACAGGGTGCGGCAGTATTCGCCGGCATCCTCCACGGAGGCAAAGATGGGGTAGAAGGCCATCACCGCGATGATGGTAGCGCCAAGCAGGGGCATAGCCGGCACCTGGGCCGACTCGATAGCGGCCTCGGTGCGGCCCATACCTTTTTGCAGACGCACGGCCATGCCATCTGCGACCACGATGGCATTATCCACCATCATACCCAGGGCAATGACCAGTGCACCCAGCGACATGCGTTGCAGATCGATGTCGAACACGGCCATGAGGATGAAGCTGACCAGGATGGTGGCGATGAGGGCGGTGCCAATGATCATCCCCATGCGCATACCCATGGCGAAAGCGATGATCACCAGGACGATTAGCAATGCCTCGCCAAAGCTGATGAGAAAGTCGGTGACCGCCTTGTCCACGATATCCGACATCCAGTGGACCCGCTGCAGTTCGATACCGATCGGCAGCCGTTCCATCAGCCCGTCGATGGCCTGATCGATGGCACGGCCCACGTCCACCACGTTGGCACCGGAGACGTTGGTGATGGAGATACCCACTGCGGGTATGCCGTTGTAGCGCATCTGCCAGTGGGGCGGATCCAGGTACCCCTGACTGACATCCCCGATATCACGGATACGGATTATCTCGTCGCTCGCTGCAGGTCGCAGGCTTGCATCTCCGGTTACGGAGGCTCCCAGGTTGAGCAAGGTATCAGCAAAGGAGGTGACGATGGACAGATCGGCGATTTCCTCGGGTGAGGTGAACTCACCGCTGGGCGTGATACGCATGCGGCGGTTCTGCAAATCCACGCTGCCGGCATCCACCACCATGTTCTGCTGGCTGAGGGTCGCCTCAAGATTGGAGTCGGTAATGCCCAACTCGGACAGCTGGGTCTGCGCCACGTCCAGGTAGATGACCTTCTCCTGCACCCCCCACAGATCCACCCGCGCCACACCCTTGACCAGACTGAGCTCCTTCCTGACGACCTTGGCATAGGCCTCCAGGTCGGCGTAGCTGAAACCCTCGGCGGTGAGCGCAATCTGAAAACCGAACACATCGCCAAAGTCGTCCGAGACATCCGGCCGGCCAGCGCCAGGGGGGAGCTTGCTCTCCACATCACGGACCTTGGCCCGCAGCCTGTTCCACACCTGGGGCAGACGGTCAGACCAGTATTCGGACTTGATGTTGACCTTGATCAGGGAGAAACCGGCCCGCGACCAGGATTCCAGGTAATCAATCTCGGACATCTCCTGGATGGCCAGCTCGATGCGGTCGGTGACCTCCAGCTCCACCTGTTCGGGGCTGGCGCCTGGATAACTGGTGGTGACAACGGCCGTCTTGACAGTGAATTGCGGGTCTTCCAGCTGGCCCAGGCTGAAGAAGCAGGTGATGCCACCGGCAACGATCAGGAAGATGGCAAAGTAGGTGACGGCGCGGTTCTCGATCGCGAGCCTGGCGAGGTTCATATGCGTGATCTCCTACTCTTCCAGCAGCTTGACTGTCTGCCCATTCGTGAGATAACTCACTCCGGCGGTGACCACCCACTCCCCGGGCGTCAGACCCTCCTGGACCGGAACACCGTGATCGGTAAGCTCACCGGTGACCACTTCACGCCGGCTGACGGTCGCAGCCTGTTCGTCGAAGACCCATACATAGCTGGTACCGGTCTCGTCAGGTGAAAAGATGGCTGAAATCGGAACGACAATGCCATGCTGCTTGCCGGCCTCCACGCTTTCACGGTCTGCTACCGCCCGCCCTGCCATGCCGGGAAGAACCTTGAAGTCTTCAGGCTGTTCCATTAACAGGGTGACTGGATAGGTACGGGTGGTACGAGAAGCTTCGGCGCCGATCTCCTTGATCATTGCCGGTATTGGATGATCCTTGAAGGCATCGAATTGCACCCGGATATTGGTAACGTAGGAGGCATACGAAATCATGTTTTCCGGTATGTTGACTACCATTTCAATGCGCGAGGTATCAAGCAGCCGCACGATGGCCTGCTTTGCCCGCACGTCTTCGAAGTTCTGCACGTATTGCTGCACGACCTTGCCGTCGAAGGGTGCCTTCAGATAAGTATACTCGAGCTGATCCTGCGCCGCATCCAGGGAGGCCGACAGTGACTTCACATCTGCAACTGTCTGATCGTATTGTGCACTTCTGCGATCCACCGCCGTCTGACTGGTTGCGCCCGGATCCTCCTTGAAAATATTGACTTCACGTTTGTATTCAGATGCCGCGCGTTTCGCGCTTGCTTGGGCACGTACAAACTGGGCCTCAATATTCGCAACCTGGACCTCGTAATCACGCGGATCGATACGGGAGATCACCTCATTCGCTGTGTACTCCCGGCCTACGATATCGCCAGGCAGGACTATCAGGGGGCCGGAAACGCGAAATGAAAGATTGGCCTCGTTATGGGCCCGGGCCTGCCCCGGAAACCACCGGTCCGCCAGAGGCCCAGCCTCACCAACCTTGATGGCCCTTACCGGGCGCACGGATTCTTTTGTTACCTGCTCCCCCCGCTCACAAGCCGAAAGCATCATGGCAACCCCAGTTAATACAGATATGGCGATCCAGTTTGGTTTATTCATGATCTGTCCCAGTTAAAATGCATGAAAATCTGTCTATTGCCGTGAGGGAAAAAGCTCGTATGAAGGTACCATAGTGTTTATTGCTCTGGCCACCAGCGAGACCAACAATAACCACAAAAATACAATCCGTAGTAGTTGGGCTGAGCACCGCCTGAAGGCGGGGGTTTTACGGATCCCCGATCGGGAACTATAAAACGCGGTCAGTGAGCAATCGTTTCAAATGTTTAGAGTTAATTGCTATCTGCCCCCGTTCTTCCATTATTTTTTACACTTTATCTTCCGCTTTAAGCAAGCAAGCCCACATGTCGCAAAGTCTGGCGCTGTCAGGGTTGCAACGCTCGGAAAACGGAACCGTTTCCGGATCTTGCTGTCACAGTTTGATACCATGCAAAAAAGCATGGATGCGACTTTTCACCCGAGGATAATTTCATCATGAACCAGCACCATAGTCTTCGTCGCCGATTGATCTCGGGCATCCTCCTGGCATGTGCCAGCCTACTGACTCTCACGGTCGTCCAGGCAGTAGAAAACGGCACGCAAACGATCACCATCGAACTGGGTGACTACCGGTATTCACCCGATCACATTCAGCTGGTCGCCGGCACCCCCGTCCGGCTGGTGCTGGTAAACACCGATACCGTTACACCCCATAATTTCACCCTGCAGAATGAGGCCGGTGGGCTGGATATCGACGTAGACGTGTCTGCCGGTAAAACCGGCGAGATTGACTTCACTCCACAAATGCCCGGGACGTACACTTTTTTCTGTGACAAGAAAATGCCCTTTATGAAAAGCCATCGCGACCGGGGGATGCAGGGGAAACTCGTCGTAACCGGTGCAGAATAGCCCGCAGCGATGCGTGTCTTGCTGGTATCAGCCAACCGGGAACAGATCCCCGACCCGATCTTCCCGCTGGGGCTGGCCTACATCGCCGCCGCGACCCGCAATCGCGGGCATACACTCGACCTGGTTGACCTGTGTTTCGAGAGACACCCGCTTGAAAATCTGCGCCGACGCATTGGTATGTTCCAGCCCGATGTCATCGGGCTGTCCTTGCGCAATATCGACAATGCCGCCTACCCGCGCACCGTGGATTACCTGGAGTCGCATCGACAACTGATCACTGCCATACACGCGGCCAGCGACGCCCCGGTTGTGCTGGGTGGATCCGGTTTTTCGATTGTTCCACAGGCTTATATGGAAGCACTCGGTGGTGACTGGGGTATTCGCGGTGAAGGTGAGCAGGCGTTCGTCCAGTTGCTCGATGCGCTGGAGCATGGCTGGAACCCGGCCAGCATTGCCGGAGTCGTCCTGCCACCGGGAATGCCCGCGGCCCCCAATGGCTGCCTGCCGCCTTCACCACCGGCACCGACCTGGTCAAGCGGCTTGCGACCGGCACGCAAGCTGTTCGACTACGCCCGTTACGTACGTCGGGGCGGCATGGGTAATGTCCAGACAAAACGCGGTTGCGTGTTTAAATGCAATTACTGTACCTATCCCCTGCTGGAGGGCAACCGGTTTCGCGCCCGCACGGCCGAAGACGTAGTCGATGAACTCGACTCGCTGATGCGTGAGTACGGCCCCCACCCGGTATTTTTTGTCGACTCGATTCTGAATTTTCCGCGTGGCCATGCAGAAGCGATCTGCGAGGAAATACTACACCGTAGTTTGAAGGTGCGCTGGAGCTGTTACGCCACGCCGGTCAAGCTGGACCGCAACCAGGCCAGGCTGATGGCGCGCGCCGGATGTGAGGGCATCGAGCTCGGTACCGACGCCGTCGATGACGGCCAGCTCGAACGTCTTGGCAAATCGTTTGACGCCGGCATTGCCGAGCGCGCGAACCGCTATTGCATGGAAGCCGGACTCAAGGTCTGCCAGACGCTGATTTTTGGTGCCCCGGGAGAAACCCGGCAAAGCATACGCACTACCTGCAAGGCACTGCAACGCATGAACCCTACCGCAGTCGTGGCGATGACCGGTGTCCGCCTGTATCCCGGCACCCCTCTGTCACAATCGCTTATCGATGCAGGTCGTATTGCTGCCGGGGACGTCGGCCTGTTCCCGGCATTCTATGTCGAGCCGGCTATTGAGGACTTTCTGCCCGATTATCTGCGAAAACAGGCCGTGGAAGCCGGCAACTGGGTATTACCGGGTCTCGCCGCCCCAATTCTGCCGCGCAGCCAGCGACTGTTGCGTTATCTGGGTGTTTCCGGTCCGCTGTGGCGCTTGCTGCACAAACCCTGGATGCAAAAGCTGAATCGATCCAGATTCCGTAAGCCAATCACCAGCTGGGGGGTCCCCAACCAGAAAAGAAAAGTTGTCTAAACGCGCCACACCCGCCTTTTATGTTGCCCACTGGAGACATCTATAAATCCTTTTATTTCAATAGATTATAGCGATACACGATATTCTGTGACGTCGTTCAGAGACGTGACCAGCAAATCTCAATAGCACCGGCCCTCTGAAACCGGGCCATCCATGATCGGCACAGATTTTGCTGCTGTAACCTGGTACCAGGCATACCCGGGAGGGAGGTTCGCATGAAATCGTTCACCATGACGCCGACGCATTACCGTGATGAGTTAACTGAACTACTCGCGATGGCGCTGAATGCGGTCATCGCTGAATTCCTGGACCTGGAAGTTGACCGCGTGCAGCCGAACGCCCGGCTGACCGCTGACCTGGATATGACCCCAATAGCGAGACGGCGGTTGCAGAGAGAAATCGCCTTCCTGTTCGACTGCACAGAAATAGATATGCCCGATGCCATGAGGGTAGGAGAACTGATAGACCAGGTAGCAGACATCGAATTTGCCCGACTGCCTTGACCCAGAAGTGCAGGTAGAACCCTGCCTTTCCCGCCCCTCCTCTGCTATCCTCCCGGAGGATGAAACAAAACCTTCCGCTCTGATTCGCCGCGATCATGTTTAAAGCCGTCGTAATCGTATTTCTGCTGGGCTGGTCTGTCTGGTTCCTGATTGACAAGTCACCCGCCGGCATCGGACGACTGCCGGAACCGCAGGATGACATTCTGGAAAACTTCCAGACCGCCTTCAACATTCTCAAAGCCGGTTACCTGAAACCGGCCTACACCTTTATATGGCATGCCCACTACCTGCTATTATCAGTACTCGGCGGGTTGCTGGCCTCGATGGCCTGGCAGAGTATTTCCTCCGCCCTGGCACGTAAACGGCTGCGTAAACTGTACATACCGGAACGCAGGAAAACCGCCCCTGAAAACAGTCACGACGCATCAGAAAAAACCGACTGAACCGGTCGCAGAAACGGGCCGGAAAACCCGTTTCCGACCACGGCAAACTTGTGATTCAATAAGCTCGCCAATTCACCTATAATCCCACGGCTTTCAGGCCGGACATCAGTATTAAGCTGGCTTGCCGAAACAACTAAACGTATTCTTAATCAGATGGGAGACCCTATGTCCGGGACCAGATTTGCGCTGGAATTACAACCACATATTCCAGAAAGCCTGTCGCGACTTGAGGAGCTGGCCAACGACCTGCTCTATAGCTGGGACCGTTCCGTGCGCTCGCTGTTTTTCCGGCTCGACCCCGCATTATGGGAAAGCTGCGGTCACAACCCCAAGGTCTTCCTGCGGCGTATCTCGCAGCAACGACTGGACGAGGCCGCTCAGGATCGCATCTACACGGAGGCCTACAAGCGTGTGCTGTCCACCTACGACAGCTACCTGCAGGAGCATCAGCGCAGCACTATTAACAGCTACGTGGATCCCGAAAATGACCTGGTCGCCTACTTCTGCGCAGAATTCGGTCTGCACGAAAGCCTGCCGATCTATTCCGGCGGTCTGGGCATTCTGGCCGGCGATCATTGCAAGGCGGCCAGTGATCTGGGCATCCCCTTCGTGGCAGTCGGCATGCTGTACCGCCAGGGTTACTTCACCCAGACCATCGATGAGTACGGCAATCAGGTTGCCCATTACACCACGACAGACTTCGACCAACTGCCGCTGCAACCGGTACTCGACGCGGACGGTAACGAATTGCGGGTGAAAGTCGACTTTCCCGGTCGCCCGGTACACCTCAAAATATGGATCGCCCGCGTCGGCCATATCCGCCTGTACCTGCTCGACTGTGACTTGCCCGAAAACGAAGACAGTGACCGGGCTATCACCTACCAGTTATATGGCGGCGATATCAATACCCGCATCCAGCAGGATATTGTGCTTGGTATCGGTGGCGTCCGGGCCCTGCGTGCGCTCGGACTGGAACCGACCATCTGGCATATTAATGAGGGACACGCGGCGTTCATGATACTGGAACGCTGTCACGAACTGGTCGAACAGGGCATAGATTTTGCGAGCGCACTGGAGCAGATTGCCGGTGCAACCGTATTCACCACCCATACCCCGGTACCTGCCGGCCACGATATATTTGACCACAGCCTGGCCAGCAGCTACTTCGGCGATTATGCGGGGCAGCTCGGGCTGAGCATGGAAGAATTTCTGGACCTGGGAACCAGCCCTTCCGGCCACGGGAGTTTCAACCAGACCGTGCTCGCCCTGCACGGCTCGCGCTTCCACAACGGCGTGAGCCGGATTCATGGCGGGGTCGCGGCACGCATGGAGGGGTATGCATGGCCGCAGATTCCCGATACGGAAAATCCCATGCGTTACGTCACCAATGGCATCCATGTACAAACCTTCCTGGCGTACGAATGGGGCAACCTGTATGACATGCGCTTCGGTATGGAGTGGCGCAACGAGTTGCTCAACGATGAGTACTGGGACCGTATCGACGAAATTCCCGACCACAGTTTCTGGAGCCTGCGTCAGTCACTGAAATCCGAGTTACTCAACCAGGTGCGCCGTCGACTGGTGCTGCAATGCCGTCGCAATCGCTGTGGTGAAGCGCATATCGACCGTGTGACCCGCACCCTCAGCCCGCACGAATCCGATATTCTGACCATCGGTTTTGCGCGCCGGTTTGCGACCTATAAACGTGCCACACTGCTATTCTCCGATCCGGAACGTCTGGCACGTCTGCTGAACAACCCGGAGCAGCCGGTTCTGCTGGTTTTCGCCGGCAAGGCGCATCCCAACGACCTGCCCGGGCAACAGTTCATACAGATCATTCACGAATTCTCGCGACGCCCCGAGTTTATCGGCAAAATTCTGTTGCTGGAAGGCTACGACCTCTCGCTGGCGCGCAAGCTGGTTTCCGGTGTCGATGTCTGGCTCAACACGCCGGAATACCCGATGGAAGCCAGCGGAACCTCCGGACAGAAGGCCGCCATCAACGGAGTCCTTAATCTCAGCGTACTGGACGGCTGGTGGGGAGAAGGCTACAACGGCGAAAACGGCTGGGCAATCACGCCGCACGACCAGCATTACGATGCTACCTTCCGTAATCAGGAAGAAGCCAACGAACTGATGGAAATTCTCGAGCACCAGGTGATTCCGTTGTACTACGACCGCAATGGCCATGGTTACTCCGAAGGCTGGGTGCGCATGTCCAAGGCAGCGATGAAGTCCGCGCTGCCGCAGTTCAATTCACAGCGCATGGTGATGGACTACATTACGGGGTTCTATGGGCCGGCGGCTGCACAAGGCCGCGTACTGGCGAAGAATAAACATAAAAATGCCCGGGAACTGGCTACCTGGAAGAAAAAAGTCCGCCAGGTATGGCCTTCGGTAGAACTGCGACGCGTAGATGACGTGCAACAGGTGGCGATGGCCGGCAACAAGGTTCGCATTGAGGTCGCTGCCCGACTCGGGGACCTGGAACCGTCTGATGTCCGTCTGGAGTGTGTTATCGGCATCGAGGATGAGCACCACGAATTCCAGGCCAGTGAATACTTTGGATTCAGTGCTGCCAACAAGCTCGACAGCGGCGAAACCCTGTTCGTCCTGGATCTCGATCCGCCCTTGCCCGGGTTGCAGCATTACCAGATACGGATCTATCCCTGGCACGACCTGCTAAGCCATCGCTTCGAGACGGGCTGCATGATCTGGCTGTAACCACAAGCGGCGCCCGACCTGTCCGGGCGCCGCCTGAGAAGACCGAATCAGACCTTGCGGCCGTACAGGGCAACCCAGTCGCGCAGACGATCGCGGTGTTCATCCTGTAACTGGCTCCAGTCGAATCGCCAGTGCCAGTTGTCGTTGGAAATACCCGGTACGTTCATGCGATGGGCACCGTCCAGACCGAGAACATCCTGCATCGGCAACACGGCGAGGGAAGCCACCGACGACAGGGCTGTGCGTACCAGCAGCCAGGGCATCGGTTCCGGGGAATCGCCCAGGTAGTGACGCATGCAGTCCCGCTGCCCGTCATCAAGATCCTGATACCAGCCCAGGCTGGTGTTGTTATCGTGCGTTCCCGTGTACACCGCACAGCGGCTTTCATGATTGTGCGGCAGATAGGGGTTGTCCGACGTTCCGTCGAAAGCAAATTGCAGGATTTTCATGCCGGGAAAACGAAACTGTTCCCGTAACGCGGTGACCTCCGGCGTAATCACACCAAGGTCCTCTGCCACCAGCGGCAACTCACCAAGCTCCCGTTCGAGCGTCCGGAAGAACGCTTCACCCGGCGCCTTCACCCAGCGACCGTTCATTGCCGTTTCCTGGTCGGCATCGATTTCCCAAAAAGCCTCAAAGCCGCGAAAATGATCGATGCGCACCAGATCGAATATCTCCAGCTGTGAGCGAATGCGCTCTATCCAGCAGCGAAACCCGTCCTGTTCCAGAACGTCCCAGCGGTACAGGGGATTGCCCCAGCGCTGGCCGGTGGCAGAAAAGTAATCCGGTGGAACACCGGCCACTTTTTCCAGGCCACCCTTCGCATCCACACAAAACCACTCACGGTGGGCCCAGACTTCTGCCGAATCATGCGCCACAAAGATGGGAATATCACCGAACAGCAATACGCCACGGTCATTGGCATACTGCCGCAGCTGTCGCCATTGATGGTAGAACAGAAACTGCTCGAAACGTACCTGCTCGATGGCGCCGGCGAGTCGCCTGCGTTCCTCGGCCAGCACCGAATCGCGACGATTGCGAATGCGTTCCGGCCAGTCGTACCAGGCACGTCCACCGTTCTCGGTACGCAGCGCCTGATACAGTGCATAGTCATCCAGCCAGTGGGCATGCTCCCCGCTAAAACGGGCAAAGGCCTGGCGGTCATCATCATTTGCGTTACGCTGGAAGCCGTTGAACGCTGCCACCAGCCGAATCTTGCGCTGCGTTTCCAGTGACTGCGTTTCATCCAGATGGGGGTCATCCAGCCAACCGAGTTCAGCCAGCGATTGCAGACTGACCAGCCGGACATTACCTGCATGTACCGAAAGACACTGGTACGGCGAGAGATCATCGTGGGTGGGCCCCAGTGGCAGGGTCTGCCAGACACTGATACCGCAGTCGCTCAGAAAATCGACAAAGCGGTAGGCATCGGCTCCCAGGTCCCCGTTACCTGTCGCCCCCGGTAGAGAAGTCGGGTGCAACAGTACACCGGCACGGCGCTGTGCAAATACATCCATACAATTATCCAGCCAAAATCAACTGTTCGTCCCCGGCCCCTGGCTCATCGGGCATGATGCAGTTCCTGGCCCAGCATTTCGGGAGTTACCAGAACGACACCGCCGGGAGAGACGTGAAAACGCTCTGCATCCTGCTGCAGATCTTTCCCGATCACCATATCGGCAGGTATCCGGCAACCGCGGTCGATGACCGCATTGCGGATGTTGCAGTTGCGCCCGATCTCGACTTCCGGCAACACCACGGCGTGCTGCAGCCGGGCATAGGAATTTACCTTCACATTCGAAAACAGCAACGAATGACGCACCGTGGCACCGGATATCACGCAACCACCGGAAACCATGGAATCGACCGCCATGCCACGGCGTTCCTTGCTATCGAACACGAACTTGGCCGGTGGCAGCTGTTCCTGATAGGTCCAGATAGGCCAGTCACAGTCGTACAGGTTCAACTCCGGAGTGACGCCGATCAATTCCAGGTTGGCTTCCCAGAAAGCATCAACAGTGCCCACATCCCGCCAGTAAGCCTGCTGGCCGCTTTGCACATCCCGGAAGGGATGGGTGAACACGCGATACTGATCGATAATGGAAGGAATAATGTCGGTGCCGAAATCGTGCGTGGAATACGGACGGTCGGCGTCCTTGATCAGCTGTTCGAACAGAAAACGGGTATTGAAGATATAGATGCCCATGGAAGCCAGAGCAATATCGCTGTGGCCAGGCACCGGCGCGGGCGCTTCGGGTTTTTCGTTGAATTCCAGGATTCGTCCGTCACTGGAAGTGGTCATCACACCAAAGGCACGGGCGCGCTGCAGATCGACTTCCAGGCAACCTACCGTCATGTCGGCCTGGTTCTCGACGTGCCGGGCGATCATGGGACCATAGTCCATTTTGTAGATGTGATCACCCGCGAGAATAAGCACATACTCGGGCGCATGATTGCGAATGATGTCCAGGTTCTGGTACACCGCATCCGCCGTACCCTCATACCAGGACGACTCGATACGCTGCTGGGCCGGCAACAGTTCCACAAACTCACCGAATTCGCCACGCAGAAAGCTCCAGCCGCGCTGTATGTGCTGGATCAGCGAGTGCGCCTTGTACTGCGTCAGCACACCGACACGACGGATGCCGGAATTCATGCAGTTGGACAGGGGAAAATCGATAATCCTGAATTTCCCACCGAAAGGCACGGCAGGTTTGGCTCGCCACAGGGTCATCTGCCTGAGCCGGGAACCGCGACCGCCCGCGAGTATGAGTGCCAGGGTATCGCGTGTCAGACGACTGACGAAACGCGGCGACACATTAGAATTCATGCTATCCGGAATCTCCTGTAATTCTCCGGATCGGGCCGGTAACCCGAGTCCTGTTTCTGCAGCCAGCTATGGTACCATCTATACGGTCGATGGAAAGATTACAATTCAGTGAACAGGGAAAAGATTTACATGGGATCACCCTTAAGCAGTTCGAACACGATGACAGCGTCACTTCCTGAACCCCTGCAACGCATCGTAGAGGCGCGCCACCACGATCCATTCGACGTACTGGGAAAACACCGGGACGGAGAAATGGAGGTCGTGCGCGCCCACATTCCGCATTGCAGCTCCGTGCACATCGTGGAGACGGGCGACGTCCTGACGCGGGTTGGTTCCAGCGACCTGTTTGAATGGCGCGGTGAACCCGGCAAGGTACCGGACCGCTACCAGCTCTGCTGGACCGACAGCGATAACATCGAATCAACTGCCTGGGACCCCTACTGTTTCCAGCCTACGATGGAAGACCTGGACCTGTACTGGTTCGGTGAAGGCCGGCACTTGCATGCCTACCGTTTTCTGGGCTCCCACGTTGTCGAAATCGATGGCGTTCAGGGTACGCGGTTCGCGGTCTGGGCGCCCGGCGCGGAACGCATCAGCGTGGTCGGTGACTGGAATCACTGGGATGGGCGCTGCCACCCGATGCGCGTCCGCGGTAACAGCGGCGTGTGGGAGCTGTTCATCCCCGAAGTCGGCTGCCAGAGCTACTACAAGTATGAAATCCGCAACCGTGAACACGGCAGCATCCATCTGAAGACAGACCCCTACGGCCAGGCATTCGAACTACGCCCGGGTACCGCCTCGCTGACTCCGCCGAACGTTCCCTACGCATGGCAGGACGGGGAATGGATGGAGGATCGTGCGCAACGCGACTGGCTGCACACCCCCATGTCCGTCTATGAAGTACACCTTGGCTCGTGGCAGAGGAACGAACAGGGCCAGTTTCTCAGCTACCACGAGCTGGCCCGGCGACTGGTCCCCTACGTAAAGGAACTCGGCTTCACCCATATCGAGCTGTTGCCGGTTACCGAACACCCCCTCGACGGTTCCTGGGGCTACCAGACCACCGGATATTTCGCGCCTTCCCAACGCTTTGGCAGTCCCGACGATTTCCGCTATTTCGTG
>JAUXGZ010000038.1 GCA_030621785.1 Gammaproteobacteria bacterium
GTAATGCCGGGCGACAATGTGAAGATGACGGTAGCGCTGATCGCGCCGATTGCGATGGAAGAAGGACTGCGATTTGCGATTCGTGAAGGTGGCCGTACGGTTGGCGCCGGCGTCGTCGCGAAAATTCTCGAGTAATTATGGACAACCCGGGGAAGGATCGAATACCTTCCCCGCTCTTTTGAGGTAGACATGGCAAATCAAAGAATCCGCATTCGCCTGAAAGCGTTTGATCATCGACTGATTGATCAATCTGCCAGGGAAATCGTTGAAACCGCTCGCCGTACCGGTGCGCAGGTGCGTGGTCCCATCCCGCTGCCGACCAGGAAGGAGCGATTCACGATACTGATTTCCCCGCACGTCAACAAGGATGCGCGTGACCAGTACGAGATTCGGACCCACAAGCGTCTGATGGATATTATTGACCCTACAGACAAAACTGTTGATGCATTGATGAAGCTGGATCTTGCTGCCGGCGTCGATGTACAGATCAAACTGAACTGAGATCGCGGACGCTGGCGTTTACGCTTTGCCGAGGATAGAGAAATGGCAATCGGAATAATTGGAAAAAAAGCAGGTATGACACGCGTCTTCACGGAAGACGGTGTATCGGTGCCTGTGACCGTGGTAGAAGTGGATCCAAATCGCGTTACCCAGGTGCGCAATGAGGAACTCGACGGTTATCGTGCGTTTCAGGTGACCACCGGCAGCCGCCGTGCGAACCGTGTAAACAAGGCTATGGCGGGACACTTCGCCAAGGCCGGCACCGAGGCTGGACGTGGTCTGTGGGAATTCCGCCTTGCAGACGGCGAAGGTGATGATATCGAGGTTGGCAACAGCATCGGTGTTGAACGGTTCGAGGCCGGACAGAAAGTGGATGTCGTTGGAACAAGCATCGGCAAGGGTTTTGCCGGCGGTGTAAAGCGCCACCACTTCCATATGCAGGATGCGACCCACGGAAATTCCCTGTCGCACCGCGCGCCCGGTTCGATAGGCCAGTGTCAAACGCCTGGTCGTGTGTTCAAGGGCAAGAAAATGGCTGGCCATATGGGTAATGTGCGTCGTACCGTCCAGAATCTGGAAATCGTGCGCGTAGACAGTGAGCGTAATCTGCTGCTCATCAAGGGTGCTGTACCCGGCTCTCGTGGTGGCGATGTCATTGTGACGCCAGCAGTCAAGGCTCGATAGGGGATTCCGGAATGAACATTAATATGCATGGTGGTTCAAGTGTGGATGTTGCTGATGTTGTCTTCGGACAGGATTTCAACGAAACGCTGGTGCACCAGGTGGTCGTTGCCTTCCTGGCTGCGGGCCGTGCGGGTACCCACGCGCAGAAGAATCGCGCGGCTGTTCGGGGTGGTGGTGCCAAACCGTGGCGACAGAAGGGGACAGGACGCGCGCGTTCCGGTACTATTCGCAGTCCGATCTGGCGCGGCGGCGGCAGGACCTTTGCGGCAACCACTCGTGATTATTCGCAGAAGGTCAACAAGAAAGCCTATCGTGCAGCTATTCGCTCGATACTTTCCGAGCTGGTACGCCAGGAACGCCTCGTGATAGTCGATGAATTCACAGTCACTGCGCCCAAAACGGCGGAATTGCTTGGCAAGCTGAATGATCTCGGTCTCGGACACGTGCTGATTGTTCACCACGAACCGGATGAAAACCTGTATCTTGCAGCGCGCAATCTGCCGCGCGTTGATGTGGTTGATACCGTGATTGCGGATCCGGTCAGCCTGGTCGGATTCGACAAGGTACTCATGACGGTGGCTGCACTTCGCCAGTTCGAGGAGAAGCTCGCATGAACAACGAACGCCTGAGCAAGATTCTTGTGGCTCCGATCGTTTCGGAAAAAAGCACGCGGGTAGCGGACCAGAGCAGACAGATGGTGTTCAAGGTCCTGCCGGGTGCCAGCAAGCCGGAAATACGCAAGGCTGTGGAAAAGATGTTTGATGTTACGGTTGCCGGCGTGCAGGTGTTGAACGTCAAGGGCAAGAGTAAACGATTCGGTGGCACCATCGGGAAACGTTCCGACTGGAAAAAAGCGTATGTCACGCTGGCCGAAGGTTCTGATATAGATTTTACGGGCATAGAATAATGGCTATCGTCAAGTCCAAACCGACATCCCCGGGTCGCCGCTTTGTCATCAAGGTGGTCGAGCCCGAATTGCACAAGGGTGAGCCTTATGCGCCATTGCTTGAAAAGAAGAGCAAGAGCGGAGGCCGAAATAATCACGGCCGGATCACGACGCGTCATCGTGGCGGCGGGCATCGCCAGCATTACCGGGTTATCGATTTTAAGCGCAACAAGGACGGTGTCCCCGGGCGTGTGGAACGAATCGAGTATGACCCGAACCGTTCTGCACATATAGCGCTGGTCCTGTACGCCGATGGTGAGCGTCGTTATATTCTGGCGCCCCGTGGCGTATACGCGGGAGCGGAGATCCATAGCGGCTCTGAAGCTCCGATCAAGCCGGGTAATGCGCTGCAGTTGCGGAATATCCCACTGGGTACCGTGATGCACAACATTGAAATGAAGCCTGGCAAGGGCGGCCAGATTGCACGTAGTGCCGGTTGCAGTGTGCAACTTGTAGCACGCGAGGGCGCCCATGCGACCTTGCGCCTGCGCTCGGGTGAGATGCGCAAGGTCCCGGTAGATTGCAGGGCAACTATTGGCGAAGTAGGTAATTCCGAGCATAACCTGCGTTCGCTGGGCAAGGCTGGTGCAACCCGCTGGAGAGGTGTCCGCCCGACGGTACGTGGTGTTGTCATGAACCCGGTTGATCACCCGCATGGTGGCGGTGAAGGCCGGACCTCGGGTGGTCGTCACCCGGTGTCGCCGTGGGGTATGCCGACCAAGGGCTACCGTACGCGCAAGAATAAACGCACAGATAACATGATTGTGCGCCGTCGCAATCAGAAGTAACGATAGGGGTTAGAGACCGTGCCGCGTTCCGTAAAAAAAGGGCCTTTCATAGACCTTCATCTTATGAAAAAGGTTGATGAGGCCGTGAGCAGTAACAGCCGCAAGCCAGTCAAGACCTGGTCGCGCCGTTCCATGGTGCTACCGGATATGGTGGGCCTGACGATTGCTGTCCACAATGGCAGACAACATGTACCGATCCTGATCAACGAGAACATGGTTGGTCATAAATTGGGTGAATTCGCCGTGACACGGACCTTCAAGGGCCACGCTGCGGACAAGAAGTCCAGGTAAGGGTATCGATCAATGCAAGCGAGTGCCAAATTAAGTCATGCACAAATTTCTGCGCAGAAGTGCAGGCTGGTCGCGGATCAGATCCGCGGGCTGCCGGTTGAACGCGCGATTGAAGTGCTGACGTTCAGTCACAAGAAAGCCGCTCACCTGGTGCGCAAGGTGCTGGAGTCTGCGATAGCGAACGCCGAGCACAACGAAGGCGCCGATGTCGATGAGCTCAGGGTCTCCGAGATCCAGGTAAACGAAGGACGAACACTGAAACGGTGGAGAGCGCGCGCCAAGGGTCGGGCCAACCAGATCCTGAAACGCACCAGTCATATTCAGATTACTGTTGCTGAACAGTAATTATTCGAAGAGATAAAGAGAGCACGGCATGGGCCAGAAAGTACATCCAATAGGTATTCGCCTCGGCATCGTCAAGGACTGGACGTCCAAGTGGTATGCGGACTCCGGAGATTATGCAGATTTTCTGAATCTGGATCTGGAAATCCGGGCGTACGTTAAAAAGAAGCTGAAGCATGCTTCGGTGAGTCGCGTCCAGATCGAGCGACCTGCCAGTAACGCCATAATCACCATTCACACCGCCCGTCCCGGCATCGTGATCGGCAAGAAGGGTGAGGATATCGAGAAGCTCCGCGCTCTGGTATCCCGGAGGATGGGTATGCCCGTGCATATCAACATCGAAGAGATCCGCAAGCCTGAAATCGAGGCCCAGCTTGTCGCGGAGAGCGTAGCGCAACAGCTGGAACGCAGGATCATGTTCCGGCGTGCCATGAAAAGGGCGGTAGGCAATGCCATGCGCCTGGGCGCGCAGGGCATCAAGATTATGGTCGCCGGTCGCCTTAACGGTGCCGAAATTGCGCGCACCGAATGGTATCGGGAGGGGCGCGTGCCGCTGCACACCCTGCGTGCAGATATTGACTATGGGTTTACCGAAGCCAGTACAACCTACGGGGTGATTGGTGTGAAGGTATGGGTGTTCAAGGGTGAAATACTCGGCATCGAAGAACAGGGTGCCGAAGTGGAACCGGCCAAGAAAGCCGCCGGCGGTAAATAGGGGAGTATCGAGTCATGTTGCAGCCCAAGAGAACTAAATTCCGCAAGCAGCAGAAGGGACGCAATCGCGGTCTTGCCAACAGCGGTAGCAAGGTCAGCTTTGGTGAGTTTGCACTGAAGTCTACTTCGCGCGGTCAGCTCACGGCCCGCCAGATCGAGGCGGCGCGTCGCGCGATTTCCCGCAGCGTCAAGCGTGGTGGCAAGCTCTGGATTCGGGTGTTTCCCGATGTGCCGATCACCAAGAAGCCGATTGAAGTGCGGCAGGGCAAGGGCAAGGGTAATGTCGAGTACTGGGTGGCCAAAATCCAGCCTGGACGCGTTATCTATGAAATTGAAGGTGTATCGGAAGAACTGGCACGCGAGGCATTCAAGCTCGCGGCCGCAAAATTGCCGGTATGCACCACCTTTGTGACCAGGACGGTGATGTGATGAATGCCACTGAACTTCGCAACAAGACAGAAACCGAGTTGGGACTGGAACTCGACGGGTTGCTGCGTGAGCAATTCAACTTGCGTATGCAGAAGGGTAGCGGGCAACTTAGCCGGCCGGACCAGGTAAAGAAGGTTCGCCGCAGTATTGCGCGAATCAAGACAGTGCTGAATGAAAAGGCGAAAGCAGGTGTAGCGGCATGAGTGAAGAAAAGACACTGGTTCGTACATTGACCGGACGCGTAGTCAGCGACAGGATGGACAAGGGCGCCGTCGTGATGGTCGAGCGCAAGGTGCGTCACCCGTTGTACGGGAAGTACATCCGTCGTTCCAGCAAGTTGCACATCCATGACGAGTCGAACGAGTGTCGCCAGGGCGATACCGTCACGATTCAGGAATGTCGCCCGTACTCGAAAACCAAGTCCTGGAAGTTAGTGGAAGTGGTCGAGCGGCCGGCTGTCTGAGTGTACGAAACCAAAGAATTGCGTTAACGGGAATTAAGCCATGATTCAGATGCAAACAAAACTGGATGTCGCTGATAACAGCGGTGCACGCAGATTGCAGTGCATCAAGGTGCTGGGCGGCTCGCATCGGCGCTACGCCAGGATCGGCGACATCATCAAGGTAAGTGTGAAAGAGGCCATTCCCCGCGGCAAGGTCAAGAAGGGTGAGGTTTACAATGCCGTGGTGGTTCGTACTGCCAAGGGTGTGCGCCGGCCGGACGGTTCCTTGATCCGCTTCGACGGCAATGCGGCTGTGCTGCTCAATGCAAAACTGGAGCCGATCGGTACCCGTATATTTGGCCCGGTTACGCGTGAGCTGCGCAGTGAACGTTTTATGAAGATTATTTCGCTGGCACCGGAAGTGCTGTAAGCGGGAGTCAGGATTATGCGAAAGATACGAAAAGGCGACGACGTCGTCATCATGGTCGGCAAGGACAACGGTAAACGTGGCACTGTGCTGCGTGTGTTGCCGGAAGTGGACAAGCTGGTGGTGGAAAACGTGAATATTGTCAAGAAACATACCAAGCCGAACCCGCAGGCAGGTGTCCCCGGTGGTATCCTCGAAAAGGAAATGCCGGTCCATGTTTCCAATGTCATGTTGTACAACCCCCAGACAAAAAAGGGTGACCGGGTGAGCTTTCGTGTGCTCGAGGATGGTCGCAAAGTGCGTGTTTTCAAGTCTACCGACGAAGTCGTGGACGTTTGAGAGTGAGTAGTTGAAATGTCCAGGTTGCAAGATATATATCGTGATGAAGTGATCGGGAAACTGACCGAGCAGTTCGCCTACAAGAACGTCATGGAAGTGCCGCACATTACCAAGATCACCCTCAATATGGGTGTTGGTGAGGCGCTCGGTGACCGTAAGGTGATGGAGCATGCGGTAAGTGATATGGAGAAGATTGCCGGCCAGAAGGCGATCGTCTGCAAGGCTCGCAAATCGGTTGCCGGTTTCAAGGTGCGCGAGGGTTGGCCAATTGGCTGTAAGGTCACACTCCGCCGTGAGCGTATGTACGAGTTTCTGGACCGTCTGATCAATGTTGCAATTCCGCGGGTACGTGATTTCCGTGGCGTAAATGCAAAGTCCTTTGATGGTCGCGGCAATTACAGCATGGGCGTACAGGAACAGATTATTTTTCCGGAAATCGACTATGACAAAATCGATACCCTGCGTGGCATGGACATAAACATCACCACCACGGCAAAGACTGATGAAGAAGGGCGGGCCCTGCTGGCCGCGTTCAACTTCCCGTTCAAGAATTGAGGATAGCAAGGCATGGCTAAAGAATGCATGATCCAGCGCGAAATCAAGCGGGCCAGGATGGTCAGGAAGTACGCGGCCAGGCGCGCCGAGCTGAAGGCAATTATTACTGATGCCAGTCAGTCGGATGAAGAGCGCTATAACGCAAGGCTGAAATTTCAGGCTTTGCCCAGGGACGCCAGTCCTTCCCGGAAGAGAAATCGCTGCCGGGTAACGGGGCGACCACATGGTTTCTACCGCAAGTTCGGACTTGCGCGCAACAAGTTGCGTGAGCATGCCATGAACGGCGATATTCCCGGTCTGGTCAAGGCCAGCTGGTAACAGCACAGAATTCAGATAGAGGTACGTAGACTATGATGACGGATCCCATCGCCGATTTGCTGACCCGCATTCGTAATGGCCAGCGGGCTGGCAAGGTTTCGGTGTCCATGCCATCGTCAAAACTCAAGCAGTCAATTGCGAAGGTTTTGCAGGATGAAGGGTACATTGCCGGTTTCCAGCTTGGTGAGGAAGCAGGCAAGGCAGTTATGACGGTTGACCTCAAATATTTCGAGGGTCGCCCCGTTATCGATACGCTGAAGCGGGTCAGTCGTCCCGGCTTGCGTATTTACAAGGCAAACGATGAGCTTCCCAGGGTGCAGGGTGGTCTTGGTGTTGCAATCGTTTCCACCTCCAAGGGGGTTATGAGTGATCGAGCTGCACGCGACGCCGGTGAAGGTGGCGAAGTGCTCTGCTATGTATCCTGATGAGTAAAGATTATGTCCAGAGTCGCAAAACAACCAGTTGAAGTGCCGGCAGGCGTCGAACTCAAGATCGACGGCCAGCTGGTAACCGTGAAAAGCAGCAAGGGCTCCGTTGAGCACACGATACACAGTGCTGTCGAGATGAAGCAGGAAGACGGTGTTCTCAGCTTCGCCCCGCGCGATGGCTCGACGGCCTCGATGGCGCTGGCGGGTACTACGCGTGCGCTGATCAATAACATGGTCACAGGTGTTACCAGCGGTTTCGAAAAGAAGCTGCAGCTGGTCGGGGTCGGCTATCGCGCCCAGGCACAGGGTCAGAAGCTCAATCTGACGCTGGGCTTTTCCCATCCGGTTGACTACGCAGTTCCGGAAGGGATCAGCGTCGAAACACCCAGCCAGACAGAAATTATTGTCAAGGGCGTCGACAAGCAGAAAGTCGGGCAGGTGGCGGCGGAGATCCGCGCCTATCGTCCGCCAGAGCCCTATAAGGGCAAGGGCGTCAAGTACGCGGATGAAATCATCCAGCGTAAGGAAGCCAAGAAGAAGTAGTCTGACTAGCAGTCATAACTGCGAACTGAATTCGAAGGTATCGGAATGGACAAGAAAGCATCACGACAGCGGCGGGCCAGAAAGACCCGCGCGAGGATCCGCGAACTGGGTATGGCACGACTGTGTATTCACAAGACTCCGCGACACATCTATGCCCAGGTTATCGACAGTGCCGGCGACCGGGTGCTCGCCAGTGCATCGACCGTCGACAAGCAGCTGCGGACAAGCGTGAAGGCTACAGGTAACAGCGACGCTGCGGCCGCGATTGGCAAGGCAGTGGCTGAACGGGCACAGGCAGCCGGCATTACTGCGGTCGCATTTGACCGTTCCGGTTTTAAATATCATGGTCGGGTGAAGGCGTTGGCAGATGCTGCGCGTGAAGCCGGTCTGCAATTCTGATTAAGGGTCTGCACTATGGCGCATGTTGATAACCAGGCGAATTCGGACGGTCTGCAGGAAAAGCTGATCGGCATTAATCGCGTAGCCAAGGTGGTAAAGGGTGGTCGCCAGTTCGGCTTCGCCGCGCTTACCGTTGTGGGTGACGGCGAGGGACGTGTGGGCTTCGGGCGCGGCAAGGCCAGGGAAGTGCCGGTTGCGATCCAGAAGGCTATGGAGAATGCTCGCAAGAATATGCAGCAGGTTGCCCTGAAAGACGGAACCTTGCAGTACCCCATAATGGCGCGCTTCGGTGCGGCGAAGGTGTACATGCAACCGGCTTCTTCGGGTACGGGTATTATCGCTGGCGGCGCCATGCGTGCTGTATTTGAAGTGGTCGGCGTGCGCGATGTTCTGGCCAAGTGTATCGGTACCAATAACCCTATTAATGTAGTGCGTGCGACCATGAAGGGCCTTGCAGAAATGCGCTCGCCGGAAATGATCGCAGCCAAGCGCGGTAAATCGGTTGACGAGGTTACGGGGTAAGCAAGATGGCAGACAATAAACTCAGGATAACTCTGGTCAAGAGTACCAGCGGAAGGCTCCGTTCGCACAAGGCGTGCGCGGCGGGTCTGGGTCTGCGTCGACTCCGCCACAGCGTGGAAGTGATCGACACGCCGGCAAACCGCGGCATGATCAACAAAATTTCGTACCTGCTCCAGGTAGAGGATGCCTAACATGCGCTTGAATACACTCAAATCTGCAGCGGGAAGCAAGACGGCGGCGAAACGCCGCGGGCGCGGCATAGGGTCGGGGCTGGGTAAAACCGGTGGACGTGGCCACAAAGGTCAGAAATCCCGCTCCGGCGGCTTCCACAAGGTTGGTTTTGAAGGCGGCCAGATGCCGCTGCAACGTCGCTTGCCGAAAGTCGGTTTTACCACGGCGAAATCCCGGGTTACCGATGAGATTCGCCTGCACGAGCTGGGCATGGTCGAGGGTGACAGTGTCAATCTTGCCAGCCTCAAGGCAGCCGGCGTTATTGGTCAGCGTATCCTGTTTGCGCGGGTGATCGCATCTGGCAAGCTCGACAAGGCAGTTACAGTTTCCGGTCTCGGCGTCACCCGGGGCGCGCGCGCCGCGATTGAAGCTGCCGGCGGCAAGGTAGAGGATTAGCGAGATGGCCGGACCTGGCGCAGGTCTCAGCGGTGGGCTGGGTGATCTGGGTAAGTTGACAGAACTGCGTCAGCGTATCCTGTTCGTGCTGGGCGCGATTCTGGTATTCCGGATCGGGTCCTTTATTCCGCTGCCGGGAATTGACCCGCATGTGCTGGCTGTCCTTGCTGAACAGCAAAAGGGCACCATTCTTGACATGTTTAACATGTTTTCCGGTGGCGCACTGAAACGTCTTTCGCTATTTGCGCTGGGGATCATGCCGTATATCTCTGCATCCATTATCATGCAGCTGCTTTCCTTTACGGTTCCGACTCTGGAGCAGTTGAAGAAGGAGGGTGAGGCCGGGCGCCGCAAGATTACCCAGTACACGCGTTATGGTACCGTTGTACTGGCGACTTTCCAGGCAATCGGTATTTCGACTGCGTTGCAGTCCCAGCAGGTTGCCGGCTCCCAGCTGGTTATTTTGCAGGGCTTACCCTTCATTATTTCTTCGGTGGCCTGTCTGGTGACCGGCACCCTGTTCCTGATGTGGCTGGGTGAGCAGGTAACCGAGCGCGGCATTGGTAACGGTATTTCGATTATCATTTTCTCGGGCATTGTCGCCGGTCTGCCGGCGGCTGTAGGTGGATCGCTGGAGCTGGTGCGTACCGGTGAGATGAACACCCTGACCATTCTTTTCCTGTTTGCACTGGCGCTGGCGGTAACTGCGTTCGTGGTGTTCGTGGAACGTGGTCAGCGCCGGATTACGGTGAACTATGCCAAGCGCCAGCAGGGCAGAAAACTGTACGCAGCGCAAAGCACGCACTTGCCGCTCAAACTGAATATGGCCGGCGTTATTCCACCGATATTCGCCTCCAGTATTATTCTGTTCCCGGCGACTGCGGGGCAGTGGTTTGGCAGTAACGAAGGCATGGGATGGCTGAAAGATATTTCTTCCACCATGTCCCCCGGGCAGCCGCTCTACATTCTGATGTATGCGATTGCGATTATTTTCTTTTGCTTTTTCTATACCGCGATTGTGTTCAATTCCAAGGAAACGGCAGACAACCTCAAGAAATCGGGCGCGTTCATACCGGGGATTCGTCCGGGCGAGCAGACTGCCCGTTACATCGACGGGGTAATGACGCGACTGACGCTGGCTGGCGCGATCTACATCACCGCCGTTTGTCTGTTGCCGGAGTTTCTGATCCTTTACTGGAATGTGCCTTTCTACTTTGGCGGTACGTCCCTGCTGATTATTGTCGTTGTGGTTATGGACTTCATGGCCCAGGTACAGTCACACATGATGTCGCACCAGTACGAAGGATTGATGAAGAAAGCGAATTTGAAAGGGCACGGGCGTGCAGGCCTGCTGCGCTAGAAATTAGATGAATCGGGTGAAATCATGAAAGTAAGAGCTTCCGTTAAACGCATTTGCCGAAACTGCAAGATCGTTCGTCGCAAGGGTGTAGTTCGGGTTATCTGCAAGGATGGCCGCCACAAGCAGCGACAGGGATGATCGACGAGCAAGTTCCGTTGATGGTTCGGTTTTTAGATTGAAAACAGGGGCAAATCCGGGTAGAATTTCGCGTTTCGCGACTTTCCACGCGGCAGTCTCGCTGAGGAGAACAGATTCATGGCTCGCATAGCCGGAATTAACGTGCCAGACCAGAAGCACGCAGTGATTGCGCTGATGTCAATTTATGGCATCGGACGTACGACTGCGAACAAGATTTGTGAGGCTACCGGTGTCAAGCCGGAAGTCAAAATCAGGGATCTGTCGGAGCCCGAGATCGAGACTCTTCGTACAGAAGTCGCAAAGTACACGGTAGAGGGAGATCTGCGCCGCACCATATCCATGAATATCAAGCGCCTCATGGATCTGGGTTGTTACCGCGGAATGCGTCATCGCCGCGGACTGCCCATGCGTGGCCAGCGCACCCGCACCAACGCCCGTACCCGTAAGGGTCCGCGTCGCCCGATTCATAGATAAACAAGTTTTAAGTAGCAGGTATCAGAGATGGCAAAACCGCCGGCAAGCCGTACGCGTAAAAAGGTCAAGAAGAGTGTGGTCGATGGGGTCGCCCACATCCATGCGTCGTTCAACAACACGATCGTGACGATTAGCGACCGGCAGGGCAATGCGCTTGCGTGGGCAACTGCGGGTGGCTCCGGTTTTCGCGGCTCCCGCAAGAGCACGCCGTTTGCGGCCCAGGTCGCTGCGGAGCGCGTCGGCGAAATAGTCAAGGAATTTGGTCTGAAGAACCTGGAAGTAGAGGTCAAGGGCCCCGGCCCGGGGCGTGAATCTGCGGTGAGGGCATTGAACAATGCCGGTTTCCGCATTACCAATATTACTGATGTTACCCCGATTCCGCACAATGGCTGTCGTCCGCCCAAGAAGCGGCGCGTCTAGGCGGAGGAGAGAAAATGGCAAAGTACACAGGTCCGAAGTGTCGCCAGTGCCGGAGAGAAGGCACCAAGTTATTTTTGAAAGGCGAGAAATGTTACACCGCGAAGTGCGCGATCGAAAATCGTCCCTTCCCGCCGGGCCAGCATGGCCAGCGTCGTGGGCGTCTTTCTGATTATGCGACCCAGTTGCGTGAAAAACAGAAAATGCGTCGTATCTATGGCGTTCTGGAGCAGCAGTTCCGCAATTACTACAAGGCTGCAGCTTCCCGCAAGGGTTCGACCGGTGAAAACCTCCTGCAGTTGCTGGAAGGTCGTCTCGACAACGTGGTTTATCGCATGGGTTTTGCCGCGTCGCGCAATGAAGCCCGCCAACTGGTGCGGCATAACGCGATTACCGTCAACGGACGACGCGTGACCATTCCGTCCTACCAGGTCAAGCCAAATGACAACCTGGCCGTGGCCGAGAAATCGCGTAGCCAGTTACGTGTCAAGTCAGCTCTGGAAGTTGCGGAGCAGCGTGGTTTCGTGGACTGGATCGATGTTGATTCAAAGAAAATGGAAGGTGTCTACAAGGCACGTCCGGAACGGTCGGATCTGCCGGCGGAAATCAACGAGCATCTCGTCGTCGAGTTGTACTCCAAGTAAGCCAACAGGCCAAGAGGACTTTACATGCAGGGCAAGGTCACTGAATTCCTGAAACCACGTATTGTGGATGTTCAGGCGATCAACGATCGCACCGCAAAGATCGTTCTGGAACCGCTGGAGCGCGGTTTCGGGCATACGCTGGGCAATGCCCTGCGTCGTATACTGCTCTCTTCCATGCCCGGGTGCGCTGTCACCAGTGTGGAAATTGAAGGTGTACTGCACGAGTATTCGGCGATTGAGGGTGTGCAGGAAGATGTAATGGAAATCCTGCTCAACCTTAAAGGTGTCGCATTGATCATGCACAACCGCGAAGAAGCAATTCTACGGTTGAACAAGAAGGGTCTGGGCAAGGTTACGGCCGGGGATATTACCCTGGACCACGATATCGAAGTGGTGAATCCGGACTATGTCATCGCCAACCTGACCAAGGATGGCGAACTGAACATGACCCTGAAGGTTGAAATGGGTCGTGGCTACGAACCTGCTACCGCACGTGGCGAACAGGATGAAGAGAATCGCGTCATCGGTTCCCTGCAACTGGATGCCAGCTTTACGCCGGTTTCGCGCGTTGCCTACACGGTGGATGCTGCGCGCGTAAAGCAGCGCACCAATCTGGACAAACTGATCCTCGAAATCGAAACTAACGGAACCATTGACCCGGAAGAGGCGGTGCGGCGTTCGGCCACTATACTTCAGGATCAGCTTTCAGTATTCGTCGACCTGCAGGGCAAGGAAGAGGAAGATACCCAGGAAGCGGCCGCAGATATCGATCCGATTCTGCTACGCCCGGTGGACGACCTGGAACTGACGGTACGTTCTGCAAACTGTCTCAAAGCTGAAAGTATCTACTTCATCGGTGACCTGATTCAGCGTACCGAAGTGGAACTGTTGAAAACACCGAATCTGGGCAAAAAGTCCCTGACCGAAATCAAGGATGTCCTGGCATCCCGTGGCCTGTCGCTCGGCATGCGGCTGGAAAACTGGCCGCCGGCAGGACTCAAGGACAGCGAGAAGCAATCCGCCTGATTTGCATTGAACCGTCTGCCGGAACAGGGTGGACTGACTGGAAGTAGGTAAACAACTATGCGTCATCGTAACAGTGGACGTCAGCTGAATCGCAACAGCAGCCACCGCAAGGCCATGTTCCGCAATATGGCGGCGTCGCTGATGCGTCATGAAGTGATCAAGACTACCCTGCCCAAGGCAAAGGAGCTGCGTCGGGTTGCAGAGCCTCTGATCACCATGGCCAAGACTGACAACGTGCACAAGCGCCGTCTGGCTTTTTCGCGCCTGCGGGACCGCGAAGTGGTAACCAAGCTGTTCAACGAACTGGGTCCGCGCTACAAGGACCGTCCTGGTGGTTACCTGCGCATCCTGAAGATGGGTTTTCGCACGGGCGACAAGGCACCGATGGCGCTGGTCGAACTCGTCGATCGTCCCGAGACCGATGCGGATGATGCCGGGCTGGAATAGCCGATCTGGCGGGGTCTGCACGAGAAGCCGGGCATGTCCCGGCTTTTTCATGCCCGGGATCAGCCTGTCATGATTGCGCTGTTCACCGATTTTGGCATCCAGGGACCCTACCTCGGCCAGATGCGGGCCGTGTTGTATCTGCAGGCGCCGGATGTCCCGGTGGTGGATATTTTCCCCGATCTGCCACCGTTTGATACGCAATCAGCGGCTTCCCTGCTGCCGGCCTACAGCCAGTTCCTTCCGGCAAGTACTCTGTGTCTCTGCGTAGTCGATCCCGGTGTCGGCAGCGACCGGCGTGGCCTCATCGTAGAGGCTGGTGGTCGCCGTTACGTGGGCCCTGACAACGGGCTTTTTTCCCTGCTGCTGGAGACGTACCCGGACGCGTGCTGCCGCGAGATACGCTGGCAGCCGGCACATCTTTCCAGAACCTTTCACGGTCGCGACTGGTTTGCGCCGGTTGCCGCCAGGCTGGCGAGGGGCGAGGATGTCAAATCTGTCCCGCTGCAACCGGAGGAACTGGTAATGCCCGGCTGGCAAGCGGATTGTGCCCGGGTGGTATACATTGATGCCTACGGTAATGCCATTACTGGCTACCGCGCTTCCCGGCTTGGCGCCGGTACGCGAATAACCGTCGGTGATCACGAAATCAGCCAGGCCGGTACATTTCCAGATGTTCCGACCGGCGTCGGGTTCTGGTACGAAAACTCAAATGGTCTGGTCGAGATCGCTGTCAATCAGGGTTCAGCAGCCACCAGCCTGCAGCTTGCGGTTGGCAGCCGTTTCTCCATTTCAGCACCTGCCTAAACTCGCCAGGCTCAAACAAAGGCAGGCTTGTTTCTGAAAAGCCGGTCCATTTCAAGGCGCGGTCAATTCGGTCAGAGGCATGACCCGCGCTCACTGAGCTGAATAGTTACCTTCCGACTTCCGCATCGCAGGCGCATTAAAGCGTGGAGGTAACGAGAATCCTCCTGTCAGCGCGATGATCAAGGAAGTTACGCCTGCGGGTGCCACTATTGTTACCAGTATCGATGATCCGGTGGAACGACCGATTCTTTATTCCAGTGGACCGTTGTGGTGAACGGGCAGGCGTAGCAGGGTAATGTGGACGGCCCTTTCCCGGGCATTGATTGTCAGCTTATAGACCGGCAATCAATTGTGGTGTGCGTATTTTCCGGTACCGGACTGTGGTTCGCGTTCCAGCACCGGTTTGAGGTAATGGCCGGTATGCGAGTCCGGGTGCCCGGCAATGTCCTCGGGCGTTCCCGCGGCAATGATTTCACCACCGCCGTTGCCGCCTTCCGGGCCGAGGTCCACGACCCAGTCGGCGGTCTTGATAACATCCAGGTTGTGCTCGATGATCACGACGGTATTGCCGTGATCGCGTAGCCGGTGCAGTACCCGCAGTAATTGTTCGATGTCATGGAAGTGAAGGCCGGTGGTTGGTTCGTCCAGGATATACAGCGTCTTGCCGGTGTCCCGCTTCGACAGTTCGCGTGAAAGTTTTACCCGTTGTGCTTCACCGCCGGACAGGGTGGTGGCGTTCTGACCCAGCCGGATGTAGGACAGCCCGACGTCCAGCAGGGTCTGCAGCTTGCGTGCTATTGCCGGTACGGCACTGAAGAATCCGGCTGCATCCTCGACCGTCATGTCCAGTACTTCGTGGATGTTGCGGCCCTTGTAGCGAATATCCAGCGTTTCGCGGTTATACCGCTTGCCCTTGCAGATATCACAGGGTACGTAGATATCGGGCAGAAAGTGCATCTCCACCTTGATGACGCCATCGCCCTGGCAGGCTTCGCAGCGGCCGCCCTTGACATTGAAGCTGAAGCGGCCGGGTTTGTAACCACGCGAGCGTGCCTCCTGGGTGCCGGCAAACAGTTCGCGGATGGGGGTGAACAAGCCGGTATAGGTGGCCGGATTGGAGCGCGGCGTGCGGCCTATCGGACTCTGGTCGATATCGACGACCTTGTCGAGCTGATCCATTCCTTCGATCGTGTCGTGGGGTGCAGGGTCCGTACTGGCACCATTGAGTTCCGCTGCAGCCACCGGGTAGAGCGTGTCGTTGATCAGGGTGGATTTGCCCGATCCGGATACGCCGGTAATGCAGGTAAGCAGCCCGATCGGCAGGTCCAGGCGGATGTTTTTCAGGTTGTTGCCACTGGCGCCGAGCACGCTCAGCTGTCGTTTCTGATCGTTGGGTGTGCGCGGGCCCGAACCGGAGATGCGGCGTTTGCCGCTCAGGTATTGTCCGGTCAGTGATGCCGGGTTCGCGAGGATTTCCTGCGGTGTGCCCTGGGCAACGACCTGGCCGCCGTGGGTGCCGGCCCCCGGCCCCATGTCGATCACGTGGTCGGCGCTGAGAATGGCCTCCTCGTCGTGTTCCACCACGATGACGGTGTTGCCCAGGTCGCGCAGGTAGGTGAGGGTGTTCAGCAGCCGCTGGTTGTCACGCTGGTGCAGGCCGATGGAGGGTTCGTCGAGAATGTACATCACTCCGACCAGGCCGGCACCGATCTGGCTGGCCAGGCGGATGCGCTGTGCTTCGCCGCCGGACAGGGTGTCAGCGCTACGTTCCAGGGACAGGTAGTTGAGTCCCACGTTGACCAGAAAATCCAGGCGTTCGCGGATTTCCTTGACGATTTTTCCGGCAATAGTGCCGCGCCGTCCCGGCAGGTTCAGGTTGATGAAGAAATCACGTGCTTCGCCAACCGGCAGTGCGGCGATGCCCGGCAGGTCGTGGCCGGCGACGAAGACGTGGCGTGCGGCACGGTTGAGGCGTGTGCCTTCGCAATCCGGGCAGGGATGAACGCTCAGGTAACGCGCCAGTTCCTCGCGCACGGCACTCGAGTCGGTTTCCCGGTAACGGCGTTCCATGTTGCGCAGGATGCCTTCGAAAGTATGCTGCTTGACGCGGATGCCGCTGCGTTCGTTCAGGTAGCGGAACTCGATGACTTCACGGCCACTGCCATACAGTACCACGTCCTGTATCTTTTCCGGCAGTTCGTCGAATGGCCTGTCGATGTCGAAACCGTAGTGGTCCGCCAGTGAACTGATTAGCTGGAAATAATAGGCATTGCGCCGGTCCCAGCCACGCACGGCACCGCCGGCCAGGCTCAGGTGCGGGTGGCTGACCACGCGGCGTGGATCGAAAGATTGCTTGATGCCCAGTCCATCACAGGTGGGACAGGCGCCAACCGGGTTATTGAACGAGAACAGGCGGGGTTCCAGTTCGCTGAGTGAGTAGCCGCATTTCGGGCAGGCGAACTTGGAGGAGAAGGTAAATTCGCCGGCATCCTCGTCCATGCTGACGATGCGGGCAATGCCGTCGGCGAGGCGCAGTGCAGTTTCGAACGACTCCGCCAGTCTCAGCTTCAGGTCATCGCGGATCCTGAAACGATCGACCACGACCTCGATGTTGTGCTTGCGCCGCAGATCCAGGGTCGGGGCCTGATCCAGTTCGATCACCTCGCCATCAATGCGGGCGCGAATGAATCCGTGGGCGCGCAGTTCGTCGAGAATACCGATGTGTTCGCCCTTGCGCTCCTGTACTACAGGTGCCAGCAGCATCCAGCGGGATCCGGCTGGCAGAGCCAGCACCAGGTCCACCATCTGACTGATGGTCTGTGCCTCGAGGATGGTGTCGTGATCCGGGCAGTGCGGGGTTCCGGTGCGGGCAAACAACAGGCGCAGGTAGTCGTAGATTTCGGTGATGGTGCCCACGGTGGAACGTGGATTGTGCGAGGTGGACTTCTGCTCGATGGAAATTGCCGGTGACAGACCATCGATGTGGTCGATATCCGGTTTTTCCATCATGGAGAGGAACTGGCGGGCATAGGCCGACAGCGATTCCACGTAGCGGCGCTGGCCTTCCGCATAGATGGTATCGAATGCCAGTGAGGATTTGCCGGAGCCGGATAGTCCGGTTACCACGATCAGCCGGTCGCGCGGCAGGTCCAGGTCGATGTTCTGCAGGTTGTGGGTTCTTGCTCCACGCAGGTGGATGGTGTCCATTGTTGATTCCGGCGGTTTGGCGAACCTGATATTATAGCGCTTTTCGCCAGCGGACTGGCTACCGGAAATGCTGGCGGCGAAAAGGCAATGCAGCGGGAACTGCTTTCAGTCTCCTGCCGGATGTGAAGGGAAAATGGATGGTGACTGACAGGCACGAGGCCGCAATGGCCATGACACGGATGGAGGCTCGTTCCGCTGCATCGCTGGCGGGCATCTATGCCCTGCGCATGCTGGGTCTGTTCATGATCCTGCCGGTTTTTGCGCTTTATGCGGATGAGCTTGAGGGCGCCACTCCGGCTCTGGCGGGGCTGGCCATCGGCATCTACGGGCTGACCCAGGCGCTTTTGCAGATCCCCTTCGGGCTGATTTCGGATCACATCGGCCGCAAACCGGTGATTATTTTCGGGTTACTGGTGTTTGCAGTGGGTAGCGTGATGGCCGCCAATGCGGATTCCATCATGGGGGTGATTGTCGGCCGGGCGGTGCAGGGCGCCGGTGCCATTGCAGCCGCGGTCATGGCGTTGACTGCGGACCTGATCCGTGAGGAGCATCGGGTCAAGGCCATGGCCATTATCGGCATGAGTATCGGTGCATCCTTTGCACTTGCAATGATACTCGGGCCAGTGCTGAACAGCTGGATCGGGGTGCCGGGCATTTTCTGGCTGACCGCTGTGCTGGCGCTGGGCGGTATTGCGATCGTGGTTTTGCTGGTGCCGACGCCGGCGGTCAGCCGGGTGCGGCGCGATGCTGAAGCCATTCCATCGCAGTTTGCCTCGATACTGCGCGACGTCCAGTTGCTGCGGCTGGATGTCGGCATCCTTTCCCTGCACGCCATCCTGACGGCGAGCTTCGTGGTATTGCCGCTGGCTCTGCGTGACGAGGCCGGTCTGGCCGCTGCCAGTCACTGGGAGGTCTATCTGCCGGTGCTGCTGCTGTCCATCCCCATGGCGATCCCGTTCATCCTGCAGGCCGAGAAGCATCGGCGCATGAAACAGGTCTTTGTGGGCGCCATCCTGGTCGTTGCGCTGGCGGAGTTCGGCCTCTACCAGTTTCACAGTCAGGTCATCGGTATCGCCATCATGCTGTTCGTGTTCTATTCCGCCTTCAATTTGCTGGAGGCGATCCTGCCCTCCCTGATTGCGAAAATGGCGCCTCCTGACAGCAAGGGCACCGCCATGGGGTTTTATTCCAGCTCGCAGTTTCTCGGGGCGTTCCTGGGTGGTGTTATCGGCGGCTGGCTGCACGGCCGTTACGGCCTTGGCAGTGTGTTTCTGTTCTGTGGCCTGGTGGCGCTGGCCTGGCTGGCGTTTGCGGTTACCATGAAGAATCCGCGCTATCTGAGTACCCGGATGTTGAGGGTGGGTGAGATGGATGCCGGGTCAGCCCGTGTGCTGTCGCAGAAAATCACCGCCGTGCAGGGGGTTGCCGAAGCCGTGGTGATCGGCTCGGATGGTGTGGCTTACCTCAAGGTAGACCCGCATGCTATCGACGAGGATGCGCTGGCGGAATTTGTGCTGGATGCGGCTGGGAACCGCCCGGATACCGGGGTATGATGAGCCTTCACCAACGGAATCCACATGAATCACACAGGGAAAGTGTGAACGAAAAATTCGGGAGCGAGTAATGGCACGAGGAGTGAATAAAGTAATACTGGTTGGTAACCTGGGCAATGACCCCGAGGTCAAATACATGCCAAACGGAAACGCGGTGGCTAATGTAAGTATTGCCACCACGGAATCCTGGAAAGACAAGCAGACCGGTGAGCAGAAGGATCGTACTGAATGGCACCGGTGCGTGTTTTTCAGGCGCCTGGCGGAAATTGCTGGCGAATACCTGAAAAAGGGTTCGCAGGTCTACATCGAGGGCAAGCTGCAGACCCGCAAATGGCAGGACAAGAGCGGTACGGACCACTACACCACAGAAATCGTCGTCAGCGACATGCAAATGCTGGGCGGTCGCTCCGGTGGCAGTGCTGATTTTGGTGGTGGTGCATCCGCGGGGCGGCCGTCAGCCGCACCAGCACCAGCCCCGGCGGCTGCGACTGCTGCCGTAGCCGACGATTTCGACGACGATATACCTTTCTGAACAGCGCCTGAGACAGTCGCAACAGCGGCCCTGACAACGAATGCCGCGTGCCGCAAGGCACGCACACTTTCGTTGTCAGGGCCGTTTTTGTGTTCGGTGTGAGGTGGGAAAAGCCGTGCCGGAGGCGGCTTTCCGGGCCGGGTTTTCCCGAAATTTGACGAAGAAAGACCAATCCACCCATAAAAAATTTCAATAAAGAAGCCGATTCTGATCGAAAACTTCATGCTGTTTTTGAGTAACACTCACCAACTACATGATTTTAAATCCAATCAGGAGATCAGCCTTTCTTATGATCTCTCCCCACCCTGTGT
>JAUXGZ010000043.1 GCA_030621785.1 Gammaproteobacteria bacterium
GGCGAGTCGTCCAGCAGTGTGGCAAGAGTGTAGCTGGACGGCTGTTCCAGCGCTGTCAGGTACACGGCCGGCTTGACCAGGGAACCGACGGGACGCCTGGCATCGAGTGCGCGGTTGAATCCCTGGGAAGCAGCTTCCCGGCCTCCGGTGAGCGCCAGGACCTCGCCATCTGTGGAACGCGATACCAGGACCGCACCCTGAAGTTCGGGTTGCCGTGTCTGTAGTGCCTCTATTTTGTCGTGCAGGCTGCGTTGCACCGCCCACTGTACCTGTGGATCCAGGGTGCTAAAAATACGCAGGCCGTCGGTCACCAGATCGTCATCGTGATAATCGCGCCGTAACTGCCGCCGCACCAGGTCGAGAAAGGCCGGAAATGTCCTGCTGGTACCCCTGTCCGATCGCACCAGCCCGAGCCCTTGTGAAGCCGCTTTCTGCTCCTCGGCCGGCGTAATGATACCCTGCTGCTGCATGACACGAAGGACCAGGTTACGCCGCCGTTTTGCGCGTTCGGGATTACGCCTGGGATCGTAATAGGAAGGACCCTTGATCATGCCGGTCAACAACGCGATCTGGGCGGTCGTGAGTTCGCCCACCGGGCGCTGGAAAAAAAACTGGCTACCCAGTCCGAAACCATGGATGGCACGCTGTCCGTCCTGTGCAAGATAGATCTCGTTCAGGTAGGCCTCCATAATTTCATCCTTGTCGTAGCGTATTTCCAGCAAAAACGACATGATGGCTTCGTTGAATTTGCGCCACAGACTGCGCTGGTTGTTCAGGAAGAAATTCTTCACCAGCTGCTGGGTAAGGGTACTGCCACCCTGCACGACCTTGCCCGAGCGCACGTTAACCCACATGGCACGTGCGATGGCGGTGGGAGAAACCCCGTGGTGCTCATAGAAGTGCTGGTCTTCTATCGCCATCAGCGACCGGACCAGCATATCCGGCACTTCGTCCAGGCGCACCAGAATCCGGTCTTCCTGGCGGGCGGTATGAATACTGCCGATTTCCAGCGGATCCAGTCGTGCCAGCGCCAGTGACTTGCCGCTACTTTCGTCGTACAACCCGGTCATGCGTGTCGCGGCGAACTCGACCCGCAGGTTTCTGGATGGTTCGTCGCCGTCCCAGAAACGAAACGCACGGCTGACAAGCTGAAACCGGGCACGGTTTCTGGAAACTTCACCGGGCCGCCGGGCCGTTGAGGTAAAACGATAACCCAGTGCCTTCAGCTCGGTTGAAAATTGCGCCGCTGTCAGCGGCAGCCCGGCATAAAGTTCAAGGGGTCGCGCATATACCCTGGCCGGTAGCGACCAGCGCTTGCCCTCGAACTGGCGGTAGACCTGGAAATCGAGAAACGCAACATAGGCGACAAACACCACCAGCAGGCTGAGTGACAGTTTGATCCAGGGAATGTGCAGACGACCGGTCTTGCGCCGTTTTTTCGAGCTACGGCGACGGCTTGTACGTTTCTTTCGGGGCATTCAGGAACACTGCACTGCTACGTGACGGCGGAAATACCGCGGATGCGCATAGTATACCCGAGTGCCCGCTCCCGGGACCAGTGACGCCGTTTAACCGACCTTCTGTTCTCCGGCCAGACTGGCTTCGAGCGAATTGAGTTGCTTTTCCAGCTCGTCGATGGCCGCATCCTTGAATTCGATGAGCGCCTCCAGCTCTTGCACACGGGTATCGATATCCGGCGTTTCGTCGTCATCAAGCGACAATTCCCGCGATATCGGGACAGACCCGGCATCGTCGATCGGGGATTCCCGATGCTCCAGTTCCTCGCGCAGTACCGACAGGGCATCCTGCTGGTTATTGATAACCTGTTTCAGCCGATCAAATTCGTCGCTGCTGGTATCGACAGTTTCGCGAACTTCATCGCCGCCACTGATTTCAATATCCGGGGCTTCCATCGCCGGCGCCGGTGGCAGCCACTGTGCACGCAATTTGCGCAATCCTTCAAGCAGGTTCTCCTCGAATGCAGCCGGGTTACCTTCCAGTGCACGTGCCTCGAGCTCGATTTCCAGAAACTGCTTGCGCATGGTGAACAATTCATCGCTTTCGGGCTGCCCCAGCAATGCCTGGTTGCACAGAATTTCATCCCGCAGGTGCTGCTCGAAGCCTGACCCTTCCGCTTCCTGAACCGGCGTCGACAAGTCCTCGATCCTGCGCTTCAGCAGTTCTATCCGCCGCGATAGCAAGTAGCTGCGAACGATAAAAAACAACGCCGTCACAGACAGTACGATGGCAAACTCGAGCACACCAAAAAATATCCAGGAACTGAGTTCGATCACCTTGATCCCCTACGCTGCCTTGTCGTATTCGCCATCTTCTTCCGGTTCCTCGACGACTGCCTTCTGCTTGCGCTTCTTCAGGAACCACCAGACACCAAATCCGATTATGCCGAGTAACAGATTGATAGCGACAAACAAGGCGATCACAATCCCCATGCTGACGCCCTTTTTCTTCGCCGGTGGCGGCACTTCCGTTTCCGGTTCAGCTTCAACTTCAGCTTCTACCGTATCTTCAACAGGCAGTTCTGCCGGCAATACTTCCTCACTGACGGGTTCTTCCTCAACGGGTTCCGGCTCGACCACCGCTTCAGGTTCCAGCTCGATCACCGCTTCGGCCGGCTCTTCCGCTGCTGGCGGTAACGCCTCCGGTGGCGGGGCAGCAACTTCGAAATGCACCGTCTTCTGCCGGCGGAAAGTCTCGCCTTCAACGATAATGCTCACTTCCCAGGTTCCGGGGTTCGCGTAGCCTATCGTATTGGCGTACACACCATCAGCAGTCTTGCGGTCTCCATATTCACCGCGGTCAAAAAGATCGAAACGCGAAACTTCTCCGGCCGGATCGCGTATATCGATCATGAAACGGGTATTGGTCAGCACGGCTTCCCGGTCCAGGAGTTTGCCATCTTCTTCCAGCCAGGCTTCCAGCACCATGTCCTGGTCTACGTGCAGCGCAGGCTTTTGCGGATTATGATTGAGCGTCATGTTGGTTACGATGTAGGCGCGATTTCTGCCACCGGTCATCAGCAACTTCCAGGCACCTGGTTCCGGCCTGTTGATAGTGATCATGTCAAAATGATGGGACAGGAACCATTTCAGACTTTTGTCGGCGTCGTCGGAGCTGTACTTCTTCCCGCTCGGCGACTGCAGGTAGACAATTACATCTTCGTGTTCCTTTGAAGCAACGATGGTTACTTCCTCGATGGAACTGTCTACCAGAAATTCATTACCCTCGATGGGCAGCATATCGGGGTCCTTGGCACTCTCGAAAATGCCGCTGAACACATCGTGCAGATCACGGTCAGACCTGGCGAGTTTGAACAGCCCCTCGGTTTCCATGGCAATCGACTTCAACAGGGAAACATCGGAGGATTCTGTGAAGGCAATGGTGTAGACCTTGATACCCTTCTCCCTGGCTTCCTGCAGCAACGAGCCCTGCAGCTTCTGCGTCAGGTCCTGTTCCTCGGCCACGTTACCGACATCCATCTTGCCGTCAGACATGAGAACCAGCATTTTCTGCCGGCCTTCGGTGGCTTCCTTGTCCAGCATCTGGATGCCCTTCTCCAGTGCGGCATGCAAATTCGTATATACGCCGCGAGAGGAAACCTTGTCGGCCGAGGCAAGAATGCGCTCATTGGTCTTCGGACCAGGGGACGTCAGGTGTAATACCGGGTAACCGTTATCGCTGAAGCTGATCAGGCCAATGCGATCTCCCTTGCCCAACAGCGACATGAACAGCTTGGCCGCCGGCACGCGCAACTTGTCAGGGTCGTTCTTGGCCATGCTGCCGGAACTGTCCATGATGAGCACCGCGCCAACGCCACCGGTGGCCGCCGGCACGAAGCCCGAAAACGAGACCGCAAGTGCGACGAGCAACCACCGGATGATGTGCCGGCGAACTGGCTCAACATGCAGTCCATGGCTCGTGGAAAAATCCCTCTCCAACCCTGTATATCCTTTCATCTCATTGATCCTTAATGACCTGGTTCGCTGGCGGCGAAATTCCGTAGTGGCTCATTGCCTGTAACGGCAGGGCATGGAACTAGTTGAGATTCGGGTGTGTGGCGAGGAAACTGACGCGGATCGGTCAGGAACGGATCAGGAGATAAACCTTCTCATCGAGACGTGTCAGCCCACGTTCGGAAAAACGAGGTTCCCTGACCAGAATATCCTCCCGATCCAGCACTTCGACAGACCAGTTCGGGGAGAACAGGCGCAGAACTTCATCTTCTTCCACGGCAAACGGAGGGCCGTCCATCTGTGACTGGGGATATTCCATAGTGATCAGTAACATCCTGGTACCCGGCTTCAGCAGGGATGTCAGCTTGTCCACGTAGCGCGGGCGCATTGGGGGCGGCAGTGCGATCAATGCGGCGCGATCGTAAACTGCACCGACGTCGGCCAGTTGTCCGGTCGGCAAACCAAAGAAGTCACCACACAGAATCCGCAGACCCGGGACCGAGCAGGTTTTGAAGTCTCCCTCCGCCAACTGGTCCGGCTGCAAACCGTTGTCGCGGAAAAAATCCTGCACCGCAACCGGACTCAGTTCCACACCGGTAACCGCGTGCCCGCGGTCACGCAACCAGAGTAAATCCTGCGTTTTGCCGCACAGCGGGACGAATACGGCCGTTGCCGAATCAGTCGCCAGTTGCGTCTGAAATTTTACCAACCAGCGGTTTACCTCTGACTGGTGGAAACCGATCAGATTCTGCTGCCAGCGCTGGTGCCAGAAACCGGCTTCCATCAGACGTGTGCCTTACCACCAAAGGGACGCGTGTCGGCACCGGGTGCCGGCTCGAACCAGTGCAACTTTTCGTGCAGCTCGACAACATCACCGACGATGATAATGGTAGGCGGCTTGACCTGTTCCCTGTTCACGGTTTGTTCCAGGCTTTCCAGGGTGGATATGATGACTCGCTGATTCTGCGTGGTGCCCTGCTGAACCAGTGCTACCGGTGTGGATGCAGCCAGACCATGGTTGATCAGTTCACTTGAAAGAATGCCTACGCCATGCAGCCCCATATAGAACACAATGGTCTGTCCCGGGTGCGCGAGCGCCTTCCAGTTAAGGTCAACGGAGCCATCCTGTAGATGACCGGTGACAAATACCACCGACTGGGCATAGTCCCGGTGCGTCAGTGGAATTCCCGAATAGGTAGCGCAACCGGAAGCCGCCGTAATACCGGGGACCACCTGGAAGGTGACACCGTTGTCCATCAGCGTCTCGATTTCCTCTCCGCCGCGGCCAAAGATAAACGGGTCTCCGCCCTTGAGTCGCACAACGCGCTTGCCCTCTTTCGCCAGGCGCACCAGCAACTGATTGATGTTTTCCTGGGACAGGGCGTGATTGTCACGCTCCTTTCCGACGTAGATCTGTTCGGCATCACGCCTGGCGAAATCAAGAATCGGCGGCGCTACAAGCCGGTCATACACCACTACATCGGCCATCTGCATCAGACGCAAAGCCCGGAAAGTGAGCAGATCCGGGTCGCCCGGACCGGCACCTACCAGATAGACTTCACCGATCGGTCGGGGATTGTCGTCCGCTTCTTCGATCGCTTTCTCCAGTACGGTGCGCGCCAGTTCATCGCGTCCGGCGAACAACAGCTCAGCCACCTCTCCCTGCATCACGCCCTCCCAGAACTGGCGCCGCTGGTCGGTAGTGGAAAAACGCCGTTTCACCCGGTCACGGAAACTCTCCGCCAGTTTCGCCAGACGCCCGTAGGCAGACGGGATGTAGCTTTCCAGGCGAGCCCGCAGCAAACGCGCCAGCACCGGCGACGAACCACCCGTCGATACCGCGATCTGCACCGGTGAACGGTCGATTGTTGATGGCATGATAAAGCTGCACAGTTCGGGCTGGTCGACCACGTTGACCGGCACATGACGATCTCTGGCCAGCTGCGAAACCCGGCTGTTAACCGCCTGATCGTCGGTGGCCGCTATGACCAGCGCCTTGCCATCGATGTCGCTGTCCTCGAATATCCGGGCTTCATGATCGATCCGGCCACCGGCTGCCATGGAGGCCAGCTCTTCACAGAGCGCTGGCGCAACGACCAGCACCCTGGCGCCGGCTTTGGCCAGCAGCACTACTTTTCGAGACGCCACCTTGCCGCCACCGACCACCAGGCAGTTATCGTTTTTCAGTCGCATGAAAACAGGGAAAAAATCCACGCTGTACACCCTCAGTTTTGTACTGTATCCATGAACGGTTCCAGTAGCGGATCGAGCCGACCGGAGTGTTCGAGTGCGGCCAGATCGTCATATCCGCCCGCATGATAGTCGCCGATAAAGATCTGCGGTACCGTGTTGCGTCCGGAAATTTCCGCCATCCTGTCCCACATCGACCGATCGTTATCGACAGGGATTTTTCGAAAGGGTACGCCCTTGCTCGTCAGCAAACGTTCGGCGCTGATGCAATAGGGACAGAAACGCGTACAGTACATAACAACTTCTGACATAAATCCGGGATCCTGTTCTGACTGGTTAATAAATACGGACATTATTCATGCCTGACTGCCCGGGAATCAAGATGTTCTCTGTGTCTTGCTTACGATCACTGTTCCCGGACCGGCCCCCGGCCTTTCTGCAACTGATCGAATTGCTGATGAATCAGGATGGTTACAGGTTCGATCTTTTTCCGCATCACGGAGCCGATGGCATCGGTGCGGGAAAATACGGGGTTCAGCAGTGATTCGCCGACCCAGGACAGCACCAGCAGAGCGCGCACATCATTGCGGTGGTTCGGCAAAATGCCCAGTAGCTCCTGCACGGCACTGGTCGTTGGACATACGCCTGGCACATCCAGCAGAGTCTCGGCATCACCGACAATGGTTTCCATATCGGCTGCCGCATCGCCTGCCGGACATACCGTACTGAAATAACGCTGTATGGAGTTCATCAGATCCACCACGATATCCTGGTTGGCCGGCTTCCCAAGCACCGCATCCGCTGTTGCCAGAAACACCTGTCCCGGTGCGCTCAGACAACGGCACAACTGGAGTGCAATCGGGTTTCCGGAGTCCACCAGCGGAGCCAGGCGTTCCCGTACCGCGCCATAGTCCTGGCGCGGTCGTCCCGTTTCCGGCAGTGCATCCGGCAAGGTGTCCATAAAACCGAGGTAGTGTGAATTCTTGCGTTTCGCCGAGCGCCAGAGCTTGTCCCGCAACTCATCGGCAATTAGTCCGGGCTGTAATACCAGGCGCACGGTTTCCGCCATACAATGGTGCTCGGTCTCAAATGGCAGGTAGTCGACCAGATATTCAGCCAGCAGCGGGCCCATCGCACCCTGGGCCACGCATTCCTTTTCCAGCATCCGCCGGGCGTTGTCTGCCACCGGCATGGCCCACCAGGCACGGCGCGCAATTTCGTTGGTCAGGCCGCTCGCGTGTACCACCGCCACGATAGCCTCCGGTTCGCCGAGCAGCAGAAGCTGTTCCAGGCTGGTATCACGCGCCTGTCCCATGCGCGTCCAGCGACGCAGGAATACCGGGTAGCCTCCCGGCGAACCGAGTATCCGTGAAGATAGCAGTTCCCGCACCTGCTTCACGTACTGATCATCACGACCGACCGGGTTCAGCCGTACACTGGCGGAACCCTCCTCTGACAATGCGTGTACTGTCATTGAGGATTCATCGATACGAACCGCCTGCAGTGGATTCGCCAGCAAGACATTCAGGCGCAGCGAATCTTCTGCAGACAACTCCATCAGCGATCAAAACCCGCCGCGCGGTACAACTCGTTGGCTTTGTCCAGATCCTGCTCGATGCCATTGCCTTCCTCGTACATCATGGCCAGCGTCGTCAGCGATCCAACCAGACCCTGATCAGCTGCTTTCTGGAACCATTCGACCGCCAGTGCCGGGTCCTTTTCCACGCACTCGCCCTCCAGATACATGAATCCCAGGCCGTGCTGGGCAATTGGATAGCCCTGTTCTGCCGCAGCACGCATCCAGCGCACCGCAAGACCGTCGTGCTGGGCCAGTCCCAGGCCATTCTGGTACATTATGGCCAGCCGGTGCTGTGCTTCGGGGTTACCCTCGCTCGCAAACGGCGACAGCAACTGCGCCGCCCGGGAAAAGTGCTTGGCCTCGAACGCCGACATGCCGCTGGCGAAATCAATGGTATCGTTTGCACTATTGTCAGACATCAGAACCTCCGCGGAAAGCGGCTCAGTATATCGGCTACGCTCTTTCCTTACCAAATTACTCGGGATTTATGCGCGACGCCACACCGGGTACGATTGAGCACGCGATTATATACCATAGATATTTTAATGTATTATCTCACTAGAGATATATAGCGATTTCCTGATGTAGCGCTATACTTCGGCGCCATCGGGTTATCAATTCGCAACCTTGTTTTGAGGAGATCGCAACAATGGATCAGAACTACTACGACTTCACCACCAAGATGGAAAAAGAATCTGTCAACGCCGACTACGTCGAAGGCTGGCAGAGTGGCTATGTCATGAATCCCCCGCGTGAAGAGCAGCGCACCACCGAGGCCTACGATGCGGGTTACGGAGACGGCAAGGCCCGGAATACGGATAATTATTCGAACTGGAAGTAACACCATCTCTCCGGATCGAACTGAACGGGCCCGGAAGGGCCCGCTTTCTAGTCATCGTCGGTCCAGCTGATTTCGTCACGCATCTGTTCCAGTGCAGCACGCGCTGCGGCCCGCCGTTTCTCTCTTTCTGCCAACTGCTGTTTTCGCTTTTCCTCGCGTTGTCGCTGCTCAGCTCGTCTGCGTTCGGTTGCAAGCCGCTGTTGTTCGCGCCGGGCTGCCATTCTTTTATTCGCCAACGCCTGTTCGTGCGCCAACCGCTCTGCCTCGCGTTGCTTTGCCAGATTGCGTTCCCGTTCCAGTCGCTCCGCCTCTCGTTGCCTGGCCAGTTGTTCCTCGGCCTGACGTTGCTGCTGTACGCGACGCAACCGCTCCTGTTCACGCTCCGCCTGCAGTTTTTCCTGTGCCAGCCGTTCCTGCTCGGCTTGCCGTTGCGCCTGTTCGCGTTGCGCCTGCTCGGCTTGCCGCTGCGCCTGTTCGTGTTGCTTCTGCTCCGCGCGCGCCGCCTCTTGCTGCAAAGCCAGATTTCGCTCGGCTTCCCGCTGCTGCAGGGCCTCGAGACGTTGCTGTTCGATGCGTGCAGTCTCGTTTTCAGGTTCGACAACCGACTCCGGGCTGTCTGACGGCACCAGCCAGGCGTTCTGGTTCCACCACAATACGCCAGCTCCGGAAACTACGAGCGCCAGCACCAGCCAGGTTGCCACAGCTGCCCGGCTCCGGTCCGGTGGAACACGCTCCTCCGGTCGATCCTGCATGCCCGTGAACCGGTCCATCGACGGGAGATCTGCCGCGTCGGCTGCCTGCACCACAGTGTGCTCCCTGACGGGCCTTAAATCAGCCTGCAACTCGAAGTCAACTGCCGTTTGCTCAACAGGTTCTTTGGCGGGCTCCGCGCCGGGTTGCGAAACGATCTCCCCGGGCAACTCCGGGAACTCTCCCGGCCAGTGCTCACCGGCTACCGCAGCGACCAGTGCCGCACCGATAACCGGGCTGGCTTCGGAATAACCGTAGACCAGGCCAAGATCGCAGATCCGGTTGATCAGCCGGGGAACACCGTTGCTAAAGTGGTACACCGCATCACAGGCCGCCACGTCGAACAGGTCTGCAGACCCACCGGCGTGGACTATACGATGACGAATGTAGGCTGCGGTTTCCTCCCGGCTCAGCCCCGTTAAATGGTAATTGATCGCGATACGCTGCAGGAACTGTCTCAGCTCAGGCTGCTCCAGCTTCTCCCGCAGCTCAGCCTGCCCCACCAGAATCACCTGCAACACCAGATCCTTTTCCGTGTTCACGTTGGACAACATACGGAGCTCTTCCATCGCGTCCAGGGAAAGGTTCTGTGCCTCATCGATGATTAGCAGGGTATGTTTGCCAGCGGCATATTGCCGGATGACGAAGTCCATGAACTGCCGATGCAGTTCCACCGGGTCGTCGGAATCACAGCGCAGTTCATAGGCCGCCATGATCCACTGCATGAGGGTGCCGAAAGAAGCATGGGTATTGGAAACCAGGCCGGTACAGATGCTGTCGTCCAGTCGGTTGAGCAGTTCGCGTATCAGGGTGGTTTTGCCAGCCCCTATATCGCCACTGACAACGCAGAAACCGGAATGGTTGAACACCGCCAGCTCCAGCATGTCCAGGCCGGTTCGGTGTTTCTCACTGAGGAACAGAAAATCGGGATCCGGCAGTAGTGAAAACGGCCGTTCATTGAATTCATAAAATTGTTCGTACATGCAGTGCCCGGTTCACGGTGATCAGCAGGAATTGCAGACCCGGTCGGCGAGGATAGAACAGTCTGACCCTAATGGCACTTAACTTAAGCAAAAACCGCTGCGCCCCCAAAGGGAATAATCAAGCACTCAGGAAGACTGCGCCTTGCCTTCGGCTTCACCTTTTTCGGTATTTCCCGACTTGAACAGGCTGTCCAGTCCCTTTTCGAGAGTTTTAAGCATTTCAGGAACTTCGATTTCCATCACCTGGTCGCTGATCCACTTGCGGTCACGCGGCCCCATGGTATCGGTCACATGCTCTCCCAGGTAACGCTTGAAGGCGTAGCCGGGAACTCCATCCTCGAAACGGAAGTCTGCGTATTCGGACATGCGGCTGTTCAGGGTATCGATAAATGGCTGGCGAAAATCCTTGCCCCGACCTTCGGAATCGACACGGTTGTCATGGTAGGTATCGGCCAGTTTCAATGCCAGGGCAATGATGAACCGCTGGCGCTCCTCGTCACCCATGGAGTCATGCACCAGCCGGTCGGTAACATGAATCAGAAAGGCGCAGAGTTCCTGTAACACGTCCAGACGCTGAAGCTGCGTGTCCGTCTGGAAACCTTCGTTCTCCAGGTTAAGCAACGTCTGCCCGGCGATGCGCCATTCAATGAAGGCCAGGGCACCAGCAACCTCTTCCAGCGAACGCTTACGGTTCTTGTCATTCCAACGGCTTCTGATACGCACCTGCTAACACCTCCAGGCAATTCTCAACGACTACAGGCTGACAGGCAAGGTTACATCATGGTAGCATTTAATTCCATACCGTTTTAGTCGGGTATTGACTGCATATGCTGGCTCAACGATCACAGCTCCCCGCCGGACTCACAGAACTTCAGTCCTGTGTACAACACAATTGTCATATCTCCGATGCGCGCTTCGCCAGCGACTACACCATCTGCGTCTACCTGCTCAAGATGCGGGAATATTACCGCTGGGAAAAAGGTTACGGCTTTGACACCGTACTGGCCCGCGACGAAATCGGCGACTGGTTGACCAGCCGCGAAACCTTCTGGGAAACGCTGGAGGAAAGCGAATTCATCCCGTTGCTTATCGGTAGCGAGCAATTTGATCCGTTCGATTCCGATGCCATAAACCGGGAACTGGAGAAACACAGCCTGGTCTACAGCGCCGGGGTCGGCAATCAGGGCAGACCGCATTTCTTTCTCGCCCGGCTGGAAAAAAGTTCTGACCATGAAGACTGTCACATTCACGTTGCCGCCGAAGAATATGCCCGCGACCTGACAGCACCACCAGCCATGTCGCTGAACGGCAAGGTCTTCATCCGTCGTGAATCCCTGCGCCGCATGCTGTGGGAAAAATTTGAGGAATGGCGCTGGAGCAAACCGGAAAATGCCATGGGCAGAGCCATCCGCTGCTACGATTTCGACGGCGACATGGCTGCCGCGCTGGAAGCCATGACGGACACCGAAATCGATACCCTGATACTGCATGAAATCGGCGAAATCCGGGCCGGCAAGGAACTGAGCGAGAGCTGGCACGAAATGATCGCCAGTTTCCCCCGCTCCCGGCTGGAATTGATGGCACGCGCCGTGCGCGATCACCTGGCCGATGCCTGGTCCACTTTGCCCGCGCTGCTGGAGCGCCGGGATCCGCCGTCGCTGCACTTTTACTTTGCCAACCTGTCCGGTATGCGTAAACTGATTTACCCGGCACTGCTGGATGCCTACGACCAGTGGGTGGTACACGAGGATATCAGTCCGCTTGAAGAACAGGTCGAACATGGCCTGGAGCACTGGCGGAAGGTCGCGCAGGAGCTGCTTCAACTGCACGAGAGCAGAATCAAAACCGCCTGGCAAGACATGGAATCATTGATAGAACACCGGCAGTTATAACGCGTAGCTCGCCCCAACCGGAACTGAACCGATGGCACAAACCGGACCCGTAGTACCACTACGGACAATAATCGAAGTCAAACCCGACACCTTCATCTTTGAAAAGCCCGGCGCGCTCGGTGCCGAGCTTTGTCAGCACGCCATTGAGCAATTCGAACACCACATCGACGAGCAGTATGAAGGACGCATCGGACAGACTGCGGACAAGGACAGCAGCATCAAGAAAACCACCGATCTGGTGGTCAGCGGCAAACCGCACTGGAAAGATATCGACCGGGCGCTATTCCGCTCCATCGGTCAGGCGATCCTCGAATTCCGCGAAGCCTTCCCCTATTTCAAGGGGCCGTTCAAGGATATGGGCTACAACATCCAGCGCTACCAGCCGGGCGAGCATTACCACTGGCACATCGACGGTGGCAGTCACGACTTCAGCCAGCGTCAGCTGGTTGCGCTCTGGTATCTGAACGACGTACCCGGCCCCGGTGGCGAGACCGAATTCCGTTTCCAGAACCTCTCCGTCAAACCCGAACAGGGCAAGCTGGTCCTGTTCCCGCCTTTCTGGACCCACGAACACCGTGCCGTAACCCTGCAGGAGGGCGTAAAATATATCGCCACTACCTGGGTAGTGTTTGCCTGATGCAGAAGTCGCCCCCCGCACAGATTTTCTAGGCGATAACTTCCGTCTGGGTGATATCCCCGCTGGTATCCACAATTACTTCCTCGATATGCGGGACCCGGCTGAGAATATAACCGGACATCAGCAGCACCATGTTCTGCTTTTCGGAATGGAAAGCTCCCAGGATCCGGTCGGCGACGATCTGGCAACGCTGATAGAGATCAGGCTGCTCTACCCAGAAGCGACTCATCTGCCAGCCCTTGTCCATGTCCTGATCCATTTTGGCGTAGAATTCCTCTGCATCCTTGAGCATTTCATCGGATACGTCGATAGTGTACGTTTGGTCATCGATTGTCAGCTTCAAAACCATTACTATTTCTCCTAATCGACCAGGACAGCCAATGTTACTTATCATTCCCCAGGTACTCGGCAGGACGCAGCTGGACGAAATCGCTTCGCGACTGAATGATGGCCGGTTTGTCGATGGCCGTTTCTCCGCCGGCAAGACGGCACGGCACGTCAAGAACAACGAGGAATTACACGCCAATCAACGCCAGATGGAGCACCTCAACAAGCTGGTCATGAGCCCCCTGGTGCAGAATCCGTTGTTCCAGGCTGCCGCCATGCCCTGCCGCGTTGCATCGCCCTACTACGCCCGCTACAGCACGGGAATGAGCTACGGAGACCACGTGGACGATCCCGTGATGGGTCCGCCGGGAGGCCAGTATCGTTCCGATGTCTCCACCACGGTCTTCCTGAATGACCCGGATTGCTACCAGGGTGGAGAGCTGGTTATCCGAACCTCGTACGGCGAACAGAAGGTAAAGCTGCCGGCGGGAGACGCCGTGACCTACCCCTCCTCCAGCCTGCACCACATCAATGAGATTACCGCCGGTGAGCGCCTGGTTGCCGTGACCTGGACGCAGAGCATGATCCGCGACCCGCAGCAGCGCGAGCTGCTGTTCCAGCTATACCAGGCACGGGAAAGTCTGCTGGAAACGCAGGCCGGTTCGGAGGACGCCACCCGGATCGATCACGTGTACGTAAACCTCGTGCGGATGTGGTCAGAACTGTAAAGCTTCGCGGACTCAGCCCATCAACCTGCGTAGTCTGGTCATCACCACGCTGGCCCGCATAAAAAACGGGCCGCATGTGGGTAAGCACATCGGCCCGTTTCCGGTTCATGCAGGGTCGAATCTAGCGGTGGGAACCCTTCTCCTCGTGCGCCATATCGATCAGCTTGTTGGCAAGCTCTGCATAGGTGTGACGATAGTCACCCAGTGCGTGCTTGTCGTCAGCAGTATAGTACTCCTGCTGGGTCACACCGTTTGCATGTTCGTACTCGATGAACTTTTTCTGCATTTCGATCATCTGTTTGATCAATTCCTGCTTGTCGCTCATGGTTTTGCCTCCAAAGCGTTCAATCCAAACGGCGTACGCCGCATTAAAACTGTCGCGAACTATATTACGACTGGCTAATCTCCGCTATACCCCCAATGGGGAAGCCTGGCAGACTACCTCAATAACCACCCTTGCGCGTACTCTGCGACAGACCGGCAATCTTGCGGCCCTGCTTGCTCGGCATGCCGGGGAACAGCCGGTACATGTCTTTACTGGTGGGCTTGGTGCTCCATTTCTTGGCCATCGCCTTGAGGATAGTACGTTCGTTGGGTTCGTTGCCACCATTGTTGTAGTGCTCATCGCGCAGATAGCCAACGATATCCCACTGCTGCTCGGTCATCTCCAGCTCGTCCGCTTTGGCAACCAGCTCGGCTACCGCCTCTGACCAGTCTTCCATATTGACCAGATAGCCGTTCGCAGTGGTTTCTACCGTCTTTCCATCAACTTCAATCGTCATATATAAACTCCATATATTTCATAATGTTAAAGGGTATATGTAAACCTTTTTATCGCCATAAGGCAGGTAAAATTCAACTCGCTTACTTCTTGTCAGCCCTAACTTCGTGCACCGCCCGGATGCCCTTGTGGGGAATAAATAACCCGCAGCCCATATTCTTGTGCGCGCCGACCCCCTCCTGCTGCAGCTTCACGGCCTCCTCGACCTCCAGGTCGGCCAGCATCAGGCTGCGAGTGTACAGGTCGCCATTCGGATGGTGAATTCGGTGGGTAAGCCCGCACAGCATCTTTCTCACCTTGATATCCAGCGCCGCCAGCTCGGCTGCCATGCGGGCCGTGAAGGCCTCCTCATCCTCGCGACCGATACCCTCAGGCATCACGATGTAGCGCGCAAACTGCGTTGGCAGGGTACTGAACAGCTTGACACTGGCACTGCCAACCTCAAGTTCATGCCCACTGACATCCAGCGTCTTTCCGGTCAGCCCCCTGGCTTCGTCAATGCGGTGTTTCGGCACCCGTAGCGTCATACGGGATCGGTGCGACAAATGTAGTAATTCGTTGGCGGCATCCGCCGGACGCATCCATCCGTTACCGGACTCGGCGCCGTGTATCAGGTGGATACCCGCCTGCTCCTCTTCCTCCATCCATGGCAGATGCTTCAGGATGGCCGCGGAGAAACTGTGAGCGTGATCCAGCGGCAGGCAACGGCATTTGATTCGGTATACGAGATCGACTACACCATCAGGAACTGTGCGGGGTTCGTTCTCGCCTTTGTCTTCTTCCCAGAACATGGCTGCGGCCCTAACTCCTTCCGGCAACGGAAAATGCGGCTTCCAGGCGATTTTCCCAGTCTTCCGGTGTATCGGGAAACGGCGGTCGCACGTCCATTTGAAAGAAACGCTCGCCACCACGCGCCTTGTCTTCCACGGTCTGCACCAGCTCGTCGAAAGACTCGAGCTGATGGTTCTGCAGCAGAATTTCACTAAGACTCAGCATAATCCCGATTTTCCGTTCCTGTAACCCGATCAAAATAACGTGCCCGGTACAGCAAGCGTTCCTGCCCCGCGCTATTACGAAAAGCCGTGCGCGCATGCAGGACATTGTTGGTGATGACGCCTTCACCTGCCTTGAGCCGGTGCCGAAATATATAGGGCGAATCAGAATGAAACAAGTCCAGCAGGCACTTTGCCGCCTGCAACGTAGCGGAATCCTGCTTCCATACGATGTTGCGGCCACGGGCAGAATAGCGCATATGCAGGAAGCCGTTCGCATCCAGCGAAAAAACCGGCCCGCCCTGTTGCGGACGAATTTCCTCACCATTCTGGACATTTGGTGGGATGATCATGGCATCCGGGGCCATCAGTGCGCGAATGTACTCCGGATTCCTGTCGCGCAAGTGAATATAGGCAATTTCGTGATCGAGCAGCAGGCTCTCGCCACCCTCGGCGGCCGGCTGTGCGCAGTGCAGTATTACACCGCGGATCTGCCGGTCCATACGGTTATAATAGCCGTCGGTGTGCCAGTTTAGCGGTTTGTCGGTATAAGGGATGTATTCCCCTGCCCGACGCTTCCCGACCACCCGGATCGAGCTGACACTGTCGTCGTCGGAACACAGATTGCCATCCAGGCGCGTTAGTCCGAACTGCTCCCCCAGGCGAACCAGCGATGCCTTGTCTCCGCTCCCAACCAGCCGGTACAGCGCAAAATTGGTCCGCTGCAGCGCCTGGTGGACAGCATCGAGCTCCGCGGGGGCCGACGCATGGCTATCCGGAAGGGTCACCATCAACTCATCAATACCACGCGGATACCGCGCCAGCTTGCGCTCCCGCCAGGACTGATAGGAATCAGCATTCGTCAAACTGAATGGAGAATCGTGAGGAACGACTGTGGCCAATATAGCTGTTGAGTTCACTGCGTTGCGCACTTCGTGTGATTAAGGCAATGGCGTAATTTTACCAGATCGGGAAGATACAAAATTAATTAAAACTTCTGTTTTTAATGGGGTTATAGGCGTAATTCGCAGACAGGAGCATAACTCCGCCCGGCACCTGGATAAATAAGTTATTGATAATATTCAAACATTCTTCCTCTTTGGCAATTTTTCAACACGGCCCGTATACTTCGGCCCGCGATGGGGCCCGTAACGCACTATCTCTTTGTGGGTAGTAAGAGACCGGCGGAACACCCCATGGGTAGGGTTCTATGCGTGGCTCAGGCCTCCTAGACTCCTACCCACCACGAGATAACGGGGGTCCGCATGTCGGCAGGCGCGTCCGATACGGAAAATCCGGCTCTCCCTGTATATCGAAACCGATCTTTTGTATTGGTCAGAACGGCGGACCTGAACGTACGCAGAAACCGCCACCAACACTGAAAAAAGGAAGGAGAAGGCCATGGCTGACAACAATTATCCAACGCCAATGCTGGACGAACTGGAGAACGGCCCCTGGCCGAGCTTTATTTCAGGCATCAAGCGTCTGCGTGATGACCACCCTGATGAGCGCATCCGCAAGGTAACCAATTCCTTGCTCGGTCAGCTCGAGCATTCCTATGAAACCCGCAAGGGTTACTGGAAAGGCGGCACAGTATCCGTATTCGGTTATGGCGGCGGTATCATCCCGCGCTTCTCGGAAGTCGGTGATGCCTTCCCCGAATCCCGGGAATTTCACACCTTGCGCGTTCAGCCGTCACCGGCCAACTATTACACTACCGACATGCTGCGCAAGCTCGGCGACAGCTGGGAGAAATGGGGTTCCGGCCTGCAGACCTTCCACGGTCAGACCGGCAACATCATGTTCATCGGCACCACCACCGAAAACACCCAGCACTTCTTCGATGAAATCAACGAATATGGCTGGGATCTCGGCGGTGCCGGACCCTGCGTGCGTACGGCCATGTCCTGTGTCGGTGCTGCGCGTTGCGAAATGTCCTGCACCAACGAACACGCTGCTCACCGTCTGCTGGTAAATAACTTCACTGACGATGTGCATCGCCCGGCCCTGCCCTACAAGTTCAAGTTCAAGGTTTCCGGCTGCCCGAATGACTGCCAGAATTCTATCGAGCGCTCTGACTTCGCCGTCATCGGCACCTGGCGCGACGACATGAAAGTCGACCAGGAAGAGATCAAGGCCTACGTCGCCAAGAAGGGACGTCAGTACATTATCGACAATGTGATCACACGTTGCCCGACCCAGGCCCTGTCCCTGAACGACGATGACACGCTGGCCGTCGACAACCACAACTGTGTACGTTGCATGCACTGCCTGAACGTAATGCCCAAGGCACTGCACCCCGGCGATGACAAGGGTGTCACCATCCTCATCGGCGGCAAACGCACCCTGAAAATTGGTGACCTGATGGGCACCGTCGTGGTTCCGTTCAAGAAGCTGGACACCGAGGAAGATTATGAGTCCCTGGTCGAGATGGCCGAGGAGATCATCGATTTCTGGGCGGAGAACGGCCTCGAGCATGAGCGCTGCGGTGAGATGATCGAGCGTATCGGCCTGGTGAACTTCCTTGAAGGCATCGACGTCGAGGTTGACCCGAATATGATCAACAGCCCACGGCAGTCTTCCTACGTCCGCATGGACGGCTGGGACGAAGAAGCTGAAAAATGGTTCGAGCGCAAGGCTGAAGCCTGAGTCGCCGGCTAAAACGTTAGTTGGTCCGATGCCGGGGCGGGTTCGCCCGCTCCGGTTCGACCCCGACATAACTCAAATTTCAGGAGAGTAACATGTCAATGGCAGATATGAGGGAGCCGACCGAATCGGGTTGCCCCGATGGTTTCCAGTACATGCACCCCACGATGCGCCGCAACTTTGGCCAGTGGAAATACCACGACGACCCGCAGCCCGGTGTATTGCGCCACGTGGCCTACAGCGGCGAAGAAGTCTATACCGTCAAGGCGGGTACCCAGCGTATCCTGGACGTTTTCACGCTGCGCAAGCTGTGCGAAATCGGCGACGAATACGCAGATGGTTTCATCCGCTTTACCATTCGCTCCAACATTGAATATATTGTCGACGACGAGGCGAAGGTGGCCCCGTTGGTCAAGGCACTGACCGATGCCGGCTTTGTTGTCGGTGGCACCAAGAACTCCGTCACCTCGCTGTCGCACACCCAGGGCTGGCTGCATTGTGACATCCCGGGCACCGATGCCTCCGGCGTGGTCAAGTCCATGATGGATGAGCTCATCGGCGAGTTCACTGCCTGGAACATGCCCAATCGCGTGCATATCACCACTTCCTGCTGCCAGATCAACTGTGGTGGCCAGGGCGATATCGCCATCAACGTGCAGCACACCAAGCCGCCGAAGATCGACCATAACCTGGTCGCCAATGTCTGCGAACGTCCTTCCGTTGTGGCTCGCTGTCCGGTTGCCGCCATTCGTCCGGCCATGGTCAACGGCAAGCCTTCCCTGGAAGTGGACGAAAAGAAATGCATCTGCTGTGGCGCGTGCTACCCGCCCTGTCCGCCGATGCAGATCAACGACGCCGAGCATTCCAAGCTGGCCGTCTGGGTAGGTGGTAACCACTCCAACGCTCGTGGCAAGCCCTCCTTCCAGAAGCTGGTCGCATCAGGCATTCCAAACAACCCGCCGCGCTGGCCCGAAGCCACCGCTATCGTCAAGCGCATCCTTAAGGAATACAAGGAAGATGCCAAGGACTGGGAACGTATGAACGAGTGGATCGAAC
>JAUXGZ010000039.1 GCA_030621785.1 Gammaproteobacteria bacterium
TTCCACGAGAAATTCGCGGTGCAGCTCAATGATACCCACCCGTCGATCGCGGTGGTGGAACTGATGCGACTGTTAATGGACGAGCAAGATATGGAGTGGGATGCTGCCTGGGAGGTAACGTGCAGTACCTTTGCCTACACCAATCACACCCTGTTACCCGAGGCGCTCGAAAAATGGCCGGTGGACCTGTTCAGGCGGCTGCTGCCGCGTCACCTGGACATCATCTACGAAATCAACCAGCGTTTCCTCGACGAACTGCGTTTGCAGTATCCGTTCGACAATGAGCGGGTCATGCGCATGTCATTGATCGATGAAGGTGGAGAGCGGTATATACGCATGGCGCATCTGGCCTGTGTCGGTAGCTATGCCATCAACGGCGTGGCCGAGCTGCATACCGAATTGCTCAAGAAATCGGTGCTGAAGGATTTCTACGAGCTGTGGCCGGAGAAGTTTTCCAACAAGACCAACGGCGTGACACCCAGACGTTTTATGGCGCTGGAAAATCCGGCCCAGAGCCAGTTGGTGACCCGTCGGATCGGTGACGGCTGGGTTACTGAACTGGAAAGACTGCGGCAGCTGGAACACCATGTGGACGATGCTGCTTTCCGTGAACAATGGCATGCCGCCAAACAGGAAAACAAGTGTCACCTGAGTGACTACATACTGGATCATACCGGTATCGCTATCGACCCGGAGAGCCTGTTCGATATCCAGGTAAAGCGCATCCATGAGTACAAGCGCCAGCATCTGAATGTGCTGCATATCATTTCCCTGTATGCCAGCCTGAAGCAGGAACCGGGGCTGGATATTCCACCGCGTACCTTTGTGTTCGGCGGCAAGGCTGCACCGGGCTACCACATGGCCAAGCTGATTATTCGGCTGATCAATGCGGTGGGGGATGTGATCAGCCGGGACCGGGAAGTGTGCGATCGTCTGAAGGTGGTGTTTTTCCCGAATTTCAACGTCAAGCATTCCAGCTGGATTTATCCTGCGGCTGATCTTTCCGAGCAGATCTCTACTGCCGGTACGGAGGCTTCGGGTACCGGGAATATGAAATTTTCACTCAATGGTGCGCTGACTATCGGTACCCTCGATGGCGCCAATGTGGAGATCCGTGAGCAGGTCGGTGCGGAGAACTTTTTCCTTTTCGGACACACCGCCGGGGAGGTTCAGCAGTTTTGTGCGGAAGGTTACCGTCCACGTGATTTCTACGACAACAACCCGCAGCTGCAAAATGCGATCGGGCTGATCCGCAGCGGTTTTTTCTCGCATGGTGATACAGAGCAGTTCCGGCCACTGGTGGACTCCCTGCTGAACTCCGATCCTTACCTGTTACTGGCGGATTACCAGTCGTATCTCGATGCCCAGGAAGCGGTCAGCAAAAATTATCTTGACCGCGAGAACTGGGTCCGCAAGTCAATACTCAATGTTGCCCGCATGGGTAAGTTTTCTTCTGACCGGGCAGTGCAGGAGTATTGTGATGATATCTGGAAGGTTGAACCGCTGGATGTAGAGCTGCACGGGATTCCTGCACCCTGAGTAGCCGGCAGGCAATGGCGATCTGCCTGGATCAGATCTGTGGCCCGGGAAATCCGGTCATGAATATGGTCTAAGTGCGTGGGTTGGCGCGGGAATTGCCTGTTTATCCACTGCGCCGGGAGTTTGGCACATGCCTGAAAAGTGCAAAGGAACATGGACGATATAACCCGATCCAGAGGGCTGGAAGAGTACCTCGGCAGCTCATTGCTCGCCGGACATAATGCGGCATGGCTGGACGACCTGTACGAGCAGTATCTTGCCAGCCCCGGTAGCGTCTCTTCCGCCTGGCGGGAATTTTTTGAAACCCTGCCCAGGGTTGACGGCACCGGCGCCGAGCCGGTGCATTCCGCTATCCGCCAGCGCTTCCGGACGGCAGCCGAACTCCCGCTTCAGGCAACGCAGTCCGTGGGCCGTGCGCGGGGTGCAGCGCTACACGATGAAAAACAGGTGCATGTGCTGCAGTTGATCAATGCGCATCGTTTCCGTGCTCATCAGGTCGCGAAAACCGACCCCCTGGAACTGCGTGCGCCCCCTGTATTGCCCGAACTCGATCCGGCGTATTACGGCCTTGGTGAGGCCGACCTGGATACGCTTTTCGACACCGGATCACTGGTCGGACCGGATCGTGCGACCTTGGGACAGATTCTGGAACAGTTGCGCACTACGTACTGCGGAAGCATTGGCGCGGAGTACATGCACATTACGGAGACCAGCGAGAAGCGCTGGATCCAGCAGCGCCTGGAACATGCCGGTGGTCATTCCGGATTCGATGCCGGGACCCGCTTGCGCATTCTAGAGCGACTGACCGCAGCCGAAGGGCTGGAGCGTTACCTGCATACCCGCTACGTGGGACAGAAGCGTTTCTCGCTGGAAGGTGGCGACAGCCTGATCCCGATACTCGATGACCTCATACAGCGTGGCGGTTTGCACGGTGTCCGGGAAGTGGTGATCGGCATGGCTCACCGTGGTCGGCTGAATGTTTTGATCAACATCGTTGGCAAGACGGCCGCCGACCTGTTCGAGGAGTTCGAAGGCAAGGCCGGTTACTCATCCAATGGTTCAGGAGATGTAAAGTACCACCAGGGATTCTCGGCAGACCTCAGGACGGCCGGGGATCCGGTACACGTCACCCTGGCATTCAATCCGTCGCACCTGGAAATTGTCGATCCGGTCGTGGAAGGCTCGGTGCGGGCCCGGCAGGAGCGCAGTGGCGATACCGATGGCAATCTCGTGGTGCCGGTGCTGATTCATGGTGATGCGGCTTTTGCCGGGCAGGGTGTGGTGATGGAAACCATCAACATGTCCCAGTCGCGGGGTTTCTCTACCAAAGGCACCGTGCATATCGTGGTAGACAACCAGATTGGTTTTACCACCAGTTTGCAGAAGGACGCACGCTCCACGATGTATTGCAGTGACATCGCCAAAATGGTGAATGCGCCGATTTTCCGGGTGAATGGTGACGATCTGGATGCGGTGATCCTGGTTACCCGGATGGCATTTGATTATCGCATGACCTTTCATAAGGACGTTGTCGTGGATATGGTCTGTTACCGGCGTCATGGTCACAGTGAAGCCGATGAGCCGACAGCAACACAGCCGATGATGTACCGTGCTATTCGCGATCGTCATACCACTCGCGCGATGTATGCAGAAAGACTGGTCGATGAAGGTGTTTGTGACGAGCAGCATCCACACGAGTTGATGAATGCGTACCGCAGTCAGCTCGATGCCGGTGTTTCAGTGGTAGAAGAACTGATCCCGGCGGATGAGGCCGGCTATGCCTTTGACGTTGACTGGGAACCCTACGTGGCACAGGCCTGTACAGCCTTCCTGGATACCTCCGTTCCGATCGACCGCATTCGCGATCTGTGGCGTAAGCTGGAACGCTTGCCGGATGGTTTCGAACTGAATGGCAACGTGGAACGGGTCATGCACAACCGGCACAAAATGGCTGCCGGTGCACTGCCGGTGGACTGGGGTTTTGCCGAAACCATGGCCTACGCAAGCCTGGTATCCGATGGCTATTCCGTGCGACTGTCCGGCCAGGACTGCGGACGCGGCACCTTCTTTCACCGCCACGCGGTGCTGCACAACCAGAAGAACGGCGAAGTTTATGTCCCGTTGCGCAACGTCAGTGAGGATCAGAAAAACTTCCTGGTCATCGATTCGCTATTGTCGGAAGAAGCCGTACTGGCGTTCGAGTATGGCTACGCGACCACCGACCCGAATACACTGGTGATCTGGGAAGCGCAGTTCGGCGATTTTGCCAACAATGCACAAGTCGTTATCGATCAGTTTATCAGTGCCGGTGAGCAGAAATGGAACCGTCTGTGCGGCCTGGTGATGTTTCTGCCGCACGGTATGGAAGGGCAGGGGCCGGAGCATTCCTCTGCCAGGCTGGAACGCTACCTGCAGCTATGTGCACAGCACAACATGCAAGTCTGCGTACCGACCACGCCGGCACAGATCTTTCACCTGTTGCGGCGACAGATTATGATTGACTGTCGCAAGCCGCTTGTCGTGATGACGCCCAAAAGCCTGTTGCGGCATCGTCTGGCCGTATGTGCGCTGGAAGATCTCGGCGAAGGTGCCTTCAAGACGGTTATACCGGAGATCGATTCACTGGATGAATCGGCGGTGTTCCGGGTGGTGCTGTGCAGTGGCAAGGTGTACTACGATCTGCTGGAGAAGCGTCGTGCAGCAGAGGTCGAGGATGTGGCTATTCTGCGCATTGAACGCCTGTATCCGTTTCCGGAGGGCGAGTTGCGCAAGCAGGTCAGTAAATATCCCCGTGCCAGTGAGTTTGTCTGGTGCCAGGAAGAGCCAAAGAACCAGGGTGCATGGTTCTCCAGTCAGCACCACATGCGTAGCGCGTTGCCGGTGCCGGATGCGCTGGAGTATGTGGGCCGCGATTTCTCGGCGGCACCGTCTCCTGGTTATGCCTGGTTGCATCTCAAACAACAACATGCGCTGGTGGCAGCGGCGCTGGGCTTGCCCGAACCGGAATCGAGTGATTAAGGACAACGTATGTCGATTGAACTGAAAGTACCGGCCTTCCCGGAATCTGTGACCGACGGAACCGTTCTCAACTGGCATAAAAAGCCCGGTGATGAGGTGAAGCGGGATGAAACCGTTGTCGACATAGAGACGGACAAGGTGGTGTTTGAAGTGCCTGCGCCGCAACACGGGGTGCTGGAGGAAATCATTGAAGATGCCGGGGCCGTGGTTGACTCCGGACAGCTGATCGGTCGCATGCGTGCTGCTGAAAATGCGACGGACTTGCCGGTACCGGCAGACACAAAGCCGGCAGAACCCTTTGCCACTCCTTCAGCCCGGCGCCTGATCGAGGAAAACGATCTCGATGTACGTGCGGTGCCCGGGTCCGGCAGTGGCAACCGGATCCTCAAGGAAGATGTACTGGCCCATCTTCGCCAGATGCCGGCAGCGGCTACCGACACCGTGACACAAGCGGTACCCGGATCCAGGCCTGAACCCGTTGCACCGGCATCTGTACCTGATCCTGCCGGGTCAATTCCGCTCCAGGAAGATCGTAGCGAGAAGCGGGTACCCATGACGCGCTTGCGGGCGCGTATCGCCGAACGCCTGGTGGAAGCACAGCAGACAGCAGCTATACTGAGTACCTTTAACGAAATCAACATGCAGCCGGTGATGGATCTGCGTCGTCGTCACGGCGAGCGTTTCCAGGAAAAATATGGCGTGAAACTGGGATTTATGTCGTTTTTCGTCAAGGCGGTGGTCGAGGGGCTGCGCCGTTTCCCGGAAATCAATGCCTCGGTGGATGGCACGGATATCGTGTATCACGGCTACTTCGATATTGGCATCGCTGTATCCTCGCCGCGTGGTCTGGTGGTGCCGATCCTGCGTGACGCTGATCGGGCCGGTATGCCCGACATAGAAACCCGTATCGGTGAATACGCAGGCAAAGCCCGTGACGGCAAGCTTGCCATGGAGGATATTACCGGCGGCACCTTCAGTATTACCAATGGCGGCATCTTTGGTTCGTTGTTATCCACGCCGATTCTGAACCCGCCACAGAGCGGTATTCTGGGGATGCACAGTATTCAGCAACGACCGGTGGCCGAAAACGGCGAAGTCGTGATCCGGCCCATGATGTACGTTGCGTTGTCCTACGACCACCGACTGGTGGATGGCAAGGGTGCGGTACAGTTTCTGGTGACCGTCAAGGAAGTACTGGAAGATCCAGCGCGCATGTTGCTCGGAGTATAGAGATGACGGAGCAGTACGATGTAGTGGTGATTGGCGCCGGTCCTGCCGGTTATGTCGCGGCCATTCGCTGCGCACAGCTGGGCATGAGAACGGCCTGTGTTGATCAGTGGACAAACCAGGACGGCAAACCGGTGCCGGGTGGCACCTGTCTGAATACGGGCTGTATCCCGTCCAAGTCACTGCTGGAGTCGTCTGAACACTATACGCGGGTGAACCACGAACTGATGGATCACGGGGTGCGGATTTCCGGCGTGCAGCTGGATCTCGAAGCCATGATGGCGCGCAAGAATCGCATTGTCGGTGAGCTGACCAAAGGCATCGAACAGCTTTTCACAGCAAACGGTATTGACTGGATCCAGGGGCATGGCGAGTTGCGTGCCGGACACGAGGTCCGGGTCAGGGCGGCGGACGGTAAAAAGGCACGTGCGCTGCAGGCAGAAAACATCATTCTTGCGCCGGGTTCGTTGCCGGTGGAGCTGGCGCAAGTGCCGTTGTCGGGCGAACGGGTGGTTGATTCTACCGGGGCGCTGGCATTCGCTGAAGTTCCACAACGGCTGGGCATTGTCGGTGCCGGCGTCATTGGCCTGGAACTCGGCAGTGTGTGGAAACGACTGGGAGCAGAAGATGTCGTGATACTGGAAGCCCAGGACAGCTTCCTGCCGATTGCGGATCAGCAGGTGGCGAAGGAAGCCTTGCGGACGTTCACCCGTCAGGGGCTGGAGATTCAGCTGGGTACCCGGGTGACGGCCTGTAAGGTGAAGGGTGACAAGGTGTCGGTCCGCTACCAGAACAATGACGGTGATCACGAGGCAGAGTTCGACCGGTTGATCGTTGCCGTCGGTCGCTGTCCCAATACAACCGGGCTGGTAGTGGATGAAGCGGGCCTGTTGTTCGATGAATGGGGGTTTATTCATGTCGACGAACAATGCCTGACCAACCTGCCCGGTGTGTATGCGATTGGTGACGCTGTGCGTGGCCCGATGCTGGCACACAAAGGTTCCGAAGAAGGCGTTATGGTCGCAGAACGCATCGCTGGCAACGCCGGGCAGGTCAACTACGCAGTCATACCCTCGGTGGTCTACACGCAACCTGAGATTGCCTGGGTCGGAGAGACAGAACAGGGGTTGAAGGCGCGCGGCATTGCATATCGCAGCGGCGTTTTTCCGTTTGCCGCGTCCGGCCGTGCCAGGGCGCTGGGTGATAGCGGCGGCTTTATCAAGCTGCTGGCCGATGCGGAAACGGATCGTATTCTCGGCGCACACATGATCGGTCCACGGTGTTCAGAGCTGGTGGCAGAAGCCGTGCTGGCCATGGAACTGGGTGCCAGCGCAGAAGACATCGCCCTGACCATGTTTGCCCACCCGACCTTGTCCGAGGCTTTCCACGAAGCGGCGCTGGCAGTAGATGGCCGGCCAATCCATATTGCCCAGGCCAGAAAGAAAGGCTAGTGTGTCCCGGTCCTGATGCGCATGGTGCGGTAATCTCATCAACAGATTTGCCGCGCCGTGCGCTGGTAATCTCCGGATCCCGTCGCTGGTGCAGCGAGACCGCGGAACAGTTCGTTCGTACTGCGGGTTACCCCGATCTGCACTGGTTCGGTGAGAATCCTCCGCAAGGCATTCCTTCCAGCCTGGGTGCGGCTGCATTTCGCCTGCTGGGCGGTGAACTCGATCTGCTGGTTTTTGATGCCTGGTCGGGTTTTGATCCGGATGCCTTTGGTGCCCTGACCGGTACGATCCGCGGTGGTGGTCTGTTGCTGCTGCTGACGCCGGCATGGCAAACGTGGCCGAATTTTGTTGACCCCCAGAATTCACGTATTACGGTCGCACCGTTTCCGATCGACCGGTTGAGCGGGAATTTCATCCGGCGCCTGGTGCGTATTCTGCGTGCTGACCGGCAATTGCTGCTGTGCGAGCAGAGCTCGGAAACGCCGTTGCCTGATCCACCGCCCTTGCCGACGTCCGGGGCAGCAGGGATGCACCCGACTCCGGATCAGCAGCAGGCGATTGCCGCCCTGCTGCGGGTAGTGACTGGACACCGACGGCGGCCGGTGGTGTTGATTTCGGACCGTGGTCGGGGCAAGTCGGCGGCCTTCGGTTTTGCCGCCGCTGAATTGATGCGTACCGGTACGCGGCGAATCCTGTTGACTGCACCCCGCCTGCAAGCGGTGAACAGCGTATTCGAACACGCTCGCCGTTGCTTGCCGTCTTCGATTCAGCAAACAGGCCATCTGCAGGCAGGTGATTCCTCGCTTGAGTTCATTGCGCCGGATGATTTGCGGCACAGCGATCAGCAGGCGGATCTGTTGCTGGTGGATGAAGCGGCTGCGATACCGACGCCTTTGCTGAAAAGCCTGCTACAGCGTTTTTCACGCATAGCCTTTGCAACCACGGTGCATGGCTACGAGGGTACCGGTCGCGGCTTTGTCATTCGTTTCAGCGCGATGCTCGATCGTTATAGCAACAGCTGGAAAAAACTGCGTCTGGAAACTCCGGTTCGCTGGGCCTCCGGGGATCCACTGGAACAACTGGTGTTTCGCATGCTGGCGCTGGATGTCAATGCTGCTCCGGCAGAGGCATTGCAGGGGCTGAATCCTGATGAATGTGAGCTCGTGCTGCTTGATCGCGAACGCCTGGCGCAGGATGAGCCGCTGTTGTCGGAATTGTTCGGTTTGCTGGTGCTGGCGCACTACCGAACCCGTCCGCTGGACTTGCGGCACTTACTGGACGGTCCGAATCTTTCAGTCCGGGTAGCGCTTGCCCGCGGTCACGTGGTGGCTACCGTCCTGACTGCAACAGAGGGCGGTTTCGAGCCCGGGGTAGCTCGTGCGATCCGGGCTGGCGAGCGACGGCCACAGGGTCATTTGTTGCCGGAAACCCTGGCTGCATGCCAGGGTTTGGTGGAAGCTGCGACACTGCATTGTGTGCGGATTATACGCATTGCGGTGCATCCCGCTGCGCAGGGCATGGGTATCGGCAGCACTCTGGTCCGGCATGTTGTTAGCGAGGCGCGCCGCGATGGTGTCGATTATGCCGGCAGCAGTTTCGGTGCTACCCCGGGCCTGCTGACATTCTGGAGGAAACAGGGTTGGTTGCCGGTGCGGCTTGGTATCCAGCGTGGCAGCAGCAGTGGTGAACATTCGGCGCTGTTGCTGCAGGCCCTGAGCGACAAGGGTGCTGCGCTGGTGAACCAGGCGCGTGAGCGGTTCCTGTTTCAGTTTCCCCATCAGCTCGGCGACCGTCTGCAGGACCTGGAAGCGGATCTTGTAGTGGCACTCATGCAGGTTGATGACCAACTACCTCCACCGCTATCTGAGCGCGATCTGGATGATCTGAAAGCGTTCGCTTTTGAACGCCGCCAGCTGGAGGATGTTATCGCTTCCGTGTGGACGCTGGCCTGTCCGGCATTGGCCAACCGGCTGGCGATGCAGCAGCTGGACGAGCGACAGCAAGCCGTGCTGGTAGCACGCGTACTACAGCGCAGGTCGTGGCAGGAAGTGGCGGCCGGATCGGCCCTGACCGGGAGAAAACAGGCGCTGGCGCTGTTGCGTGAAACAATCGGACAACTGCTCAGGAATTATTCACTATAATAATCAATAGGATACATTAAATCGGTCCCGGCTCCCCGGACGGACGGACGGACCCGCGGCTGGACTTGAGCAGTTAATGGACTACTGTTAGGGACAGACTGGTTTTGTCTGGTCTGATTATCTCGCCAAGCAGAGGAGGCTGGTATGCACGTACCCGAAAAGGTTGATCACATCATCCAGTCGCAGCGCGACAAGGAAGAAGTCCAGCGCTGGATCTTCTCTCTCATCCCGCTGGGTGTGGCGTTTGTATTCTTTTTCATCTTTCTGTTGTCGATGGATGTAGCCAACAAGGACCGGATACTGGTCGTCGGAGCAGCGGCCGGATTTGCGGGGCTGCAGGCCTACTGGATCTTCCGCGGCTGGCATCGTGAGGAAGGACTTACCATTTTACTTGGCATCGCCGGTGTTATTTTCGCTGCGGCGTTTGTCTGGGCCTATATGGATTTTCTTGGCGATATCCTCAAGGCAGTCTTCCGGGGCTGGCTGGGCTAGCCCGCATATCCATCTAAACTAGTGACAAATCGCTCTCCCGAAGTCATGCTACCGGTTTCACGGAGCAAGGTGGCGGACAGCTATGGCCAGAAAAAAAAGCGGTGGTAAAAAGGTTGCACTACGCTGGCGCAGAACCAAGGTCATTGCGACGCTGGGTCCGGGGAGTTCGTCGGCATCCGGAATAGCCGAGCTGGTCAGTGCCGGTGTCGATGTATTCCGGGTGAATATGTCGCACGGCGAGCTGGAAACCCATCGCAAGACGGTGCAGCGCATCCGCCGGGCAGCCACCCGGGCCGGACGGCATATCGCGGTCCTCATGGATCTGTGTGGTCCAAAAATTCGCGTTGGCCGTTTTCGGGACGGGCCCATTACGCTGGTGGCCGGTCAGCAGATTACAGTGACCACGCGAGCAGTGCAGGGTGACGACACGCTGATTCCCTCTCAGTACCGTTCCTTGCACAAGGACCTGAGAAAAGGCGAGCGTATCCTGCTCGACGACGGCAAGCTCGAGTTGAAAGTGCTGGATGTCGAGGATAGTGAAATACAGTGCAAGGTTGTCTACGGCGGCATCCTGTCCGACCACAAGGGCATGAACCTGCCCAACTCTGATCTTTCTACGGCGGCGCTGACCAGCAAGGACCGCAAGGACGTCGTCTTTGGCGTAGAGCTGGGCGTGGATTTCTTCGCGCTCAGTTTCGTCCGGGGGGCGGAGGATGTCCATCAGCTGCAACGCTACCTGGCCCGATTGAATTCGGGTATACCGGTCATCAGCAAGATTGAACGGCCGGAGGCGGTGAAGGATATCGATGACATCATGAATGCCTCCTACGGCATTATGATTGCGCGCGGCGACCTCGGTATCGAATTGCCGGCAGAGAAGGTGCCGCTGATCCAGGTTGACCTGATTGCCAAGGCGCGCCAGAAGGGGATCCCGGTTATCGTGGCGACCCAGATGCTGGAATCCATGATGCAACAGTCGCGCCCGACCCGGGCAGAAGTTGGCGATGTTGCCGGTGCCGCCATGATGAGTGCCGATGCGGTGATGTTATCGGGAGAAACCGCGGTGGGGAAATACCCGCTCGAAGCGGTGCGTATCATGGACCGTATTTTGCGTGAGGTGGAACGCCATCAGTGGGAAGATGGCTCTTTCGCCTCTGAACCGATCCTGAAACGCGGAGAGAAAGTGTATTTCATTCGTGAGTCGATGGCTCATGCCGCGGTGCAAATGTCGCAGGATCTCGATCTGGATACCATTGTTGTTCCCACCACTACCGGTACCACAGCAAGGATTATGGCCGCACATCGCCCGCTGGCGCCACAGGTAGGCGTCAGTACGGATGCGGTTACCTGTCGTCGTCTGGCTCTGCACTGGGGTGTCGTTCCGGTTCTGATCAAGGAGTCACAGAGCGACTGGCGTCAGATCTGCCCCCGTATTGACGACAGTTGCGGCCTGGCCCAGCCCGGTCATGACATCCTGCTGGTCTCGGGTTTCCGGGAAGATCCGGCTGAAAGCGAACCAGTGCTGAAAATCCTGCACCTGCAGTGAGTTCTTCATGGCCGTGATCTGGGAACGCAGGCTGGGTGATGCCTGTTACCAGGTGCGCACGGCGGGGCGTTCGGTTCGACTGTACACCAATGGTGTGTTCCACAGTCAGTACAATCCGCAACGACCGGCAACCGGCAACATCTGGGACCTGCTGTTTATCCCCGCCTTTTTTCGCCCGCCCGGTACCATCCGGCGCGTGCTGGTGCTCGGCGTCGGAGGTGGTGCAGTGATTCGCCAGTTGCAGCATTTTATCGAACCGGAGACGATCGTTGGTGTGGAGCTCAGCAGGGTACACCTGGGTATTGCCAGGCGGTTCTTCGGGGTGGGTGGTGCCGGTGTAGAACTGATCGAAGCGGATGCCGTCGACTGGGTCAGGAGCTGGCGGGGAGAGCCGTTCGATATGATTATCGACGATCTTTTTGGTGATGATGATGGTGAGCCGGCCCGGGCCGTGCAGGCCACCGGTCGCTGGGTCGGCTCGCTGGCAGCGTGTCTTGCACCTGACGGCATGATCGTGAGCAACTTTGCCACACGCGGTGAACTGACCGGTTCGGCCTACCGGCAACTGCCGCGTTACCGCCATCTGTTCAAAAGTGGCTTCTGGCTGGCGACGCCGCAGAACCATAATGCGGTCGGCGTATTTCTGCGTTCGGCCGCGACGCAGTCTGATCTCAGAAAGCGTCTGTGCCGGATACCGCAGTTGAACCCGGACCTGAAAAGCACCGGCTTGCGTTACCGCATTCGCGTACTATAAGCGGCATGAACGAAGCGCCGCGTTATCGTAATGCCGGGTTGCACGCGGAAACTGCGCGTATCTTCTGGCCGGAGCTCGAGACCCACTTTGCCCGTGGTGTGGTGCTGCAGGTGGAGGCGGCACTTGACCTGGTCGAGGTGGCAACCTGTTTCGCCAACGATGACCGGCAGGCTGCCGATGCCTGGGTCCGCCAGGAGCAGGTGCAGCACCTGGACGTGGAGACGGCTAAACGCTGGAGCGGTAGTGAAGTCGAACTGTGGGCCGTAGTCGTGGCGCCCTGGATTCTGGTCCAGGAACGGAAGGCATAGTGGGTATCGAACCCTGTTCCGCAGAAGTCGCCTCCGAAGTGGGGACGAATCGACTGGAGTTATCCACAAAATCTGTGGATAACTCTGTGGATCAATCATGGATGAACGGCTTTTACACTCCTGGTATAGCGGTTTTTGTTAAATCGCCTAAACTTTAACCAAATTATAATATTAAATATAAAACAATTAGTTATAGTGTGTTTCTCGATTTTATAACACGTGTCGTCTATTTTGTACTGCGATTTTAGACAGGCCCTGATTATCTGTGTATAACAGTTTTCTTATATACTGACAGTGTCGGTGTCCGGCAGCCAGGTGCGAAGCCGGAAATCGGCCACAATCCGGCAGCGGTTTGCATCCTTCAGGGAGATTTTTATGCTTCGAATGCTCTGCCTGGTAATGCTGGTTTTGACCGGTTGTAGCACGCTTCGTGTGTCTACCGATTACGATCCGGCTACTGATTTTTCCGACCTGCACACGTACGAGTGGATGCCTGCACCGGTAATCAGGACCGGGGATCCGGAAGTAAGCTATAACAGTTTGCTGGAGTCCCGGATACATAGTGCGGTCGACGGGGTATTGCAGGCCCGCGGTTATCGACGTAGCAGCGAAGCTCCGGATTTTCTGCTGGCGTATCACGTCAATATCGACAAGAAGGAGTCGGTAACCTATATCAACGACCTGTACGGCTATGGACCTGGCTGGGGTTACGGCCCCGGCTATTACGGGGGTGGATGGGGTTATCCACGCACCGAAGTAATGGTTACCGAATACAAGCAAGGTACACTGATCCTGGATGTCGTACGCGCCGGCAACCGGCAACTGATCTGGCGAGGTGTCGCAACCGATTATGTCTATGCGGACGATACGCCGGCAGACAAACAGGAAAATATTCGCAATGCAGTGGCAGAGATGCTCGCGCAGTTCCCGCCACCGCCGAAACCGAAGGAGAAGTGACATATGCCTACCTACGATTATGTCTGTGAAACCAATGGCAAGGTGGTTGAGGTCAGACACCGCATGAGTGAACTTTTGTCGACCTGGGGTGAGCTGTGTGAACAAAGTGGCATGCAGCCTGGCGATACGCCAGCCGATGCGCCGGTACACAAGCTCGCCACGGGCGGACAGGTAGTGAAAAGCTCCAGTCTCGGAGAGGGGGCGCCGCCCTGTGCTTCCGGTGGCTGTTGCGGTGGTGGCATGTGCGGCATTGACTGATTATGGGTATCTCGATCCGGGGTTTGATGCTGGATGGAGCCGACGGAGTTGTCCGAGAAACTTTTGCCGTGGTGTATGCGCCAAAGCGCAAGAAACGTCTTTCCGCCAACTGTGTGCAGGTTATGGAATCCGAACAGGAGGCGCGAGCCGCCGCTAATCCCGAGCGCAATCGGCATGCTGCGATTGTCGCCGGGCCATCCACGTCTTCCGAAAGCCAGCAGCTCTACTATCTGGTTCGCTGGCTCGATGAGTAAAAAAATATTATGCAGATAACAGATCCCTCCGCCCGCCTGGGCGTTGCCTGGCTTCGACTTGGTTTCCGACCGTTCTTTCTGGCTGCCGGCGGGTTTGGTGTCGTGGGCATGCTTGTCTGGTTCCTGTCGTACCAGCTGCAGCGGGCGTTCCCGTTTGCGGGTTTGCCACCAGTCACCTGGCACGCTCATGAAATGATTTTTGGTTATTCGATGGCCGTCATCGCCGGCTTCCTGCTGACAGCGGTTTTCAACTGGACCGGTCGCCACACGGTTCGTGGCGTGCCGTTGTTGCTGATGTTTTTCTTCTGGCTGGCGGCGCGCCTGTTACTCGTTGCCGGCGAGCCGGCTTATCTGTTAGCCGCGGCCGGTTTCGACCTGCTGTTTGCCATTATGCTGGTGGTCGGTCTGGCGATTCCCATCGTGCGTACCCGCAAGTGGGGCAATTTGTTTATTGTGCTCAAGATCGGCCTGTTGCTGGGCAGCAACCTTGTGTTCTATATGGGGGTGACTGGAAAGCTGGAGCAGGGAGTGTACTGGGGACTCTATTCCGGGCTGTACCTGATACTGGCTCTGATTCTCACGCTGTCACGCCGGGTGTTGCCGTTTTTCATCGAACGGGGTGTTGGTTATCCGCTTGAGTTGCGCAACAGCAAGCTGGTTGATATCAGCAGCCTGTTTCTGTTCCTTTCTCTGTGGATCATGGACATGCTTTGGCCCAACGGCCTCGGCGTCGGCATTCTTGCGGCACTGTTATCGGTGCTGCACCTGTGGCGGCTGATCGGCTGGTATAGCCGCGGCATCTGGAGCAAGCCTCTGCTGTGGGTGCTGTACATTGCCTATGCTGCGCTGATCAGCGGATTTATTCTCAAGGCACTGGTATATTTTGCCGGCTTGTCGCCCTATTTTGCCGTACACGCATTTTCCGTCGGCGCCATTGGTATGATGACCCTGGGCATGATGGCTCGGGTTACGCTGGGGCATACGGGAAGAAATGTGTTCGAACCGCCGTCACAGCTGGTGTGGATATTTGCGCTGTTACTGATTGCTTTCGTGGTCCGGGTGTTCGTGCCGATGCTGGTCTCACAACACTACGAGCTGTGGATTGGCATTTCCCAGTGGGCCTGGATTCTGGCGTTTAGCGGCTTCTTCCTGCTGTACTTGCCCATGCTGGTTCGTCCACGGGTCGATGGGCAGGACGGCTGACTGCTTTCCGGGTCAGGATGGTACTTTGGGCTGACCGTTGCGCAGCATCTCCTGCAACGAGCGTTCGTTGTTACAGAAGTCGATTTCGTCGGCGCCGACCGCACCATCCGAAAGCTGGTCGTCGCACTGATCGGTGTTTACACAGCTCGAGCAGCGATTCATTTGCTGGTGGATATCCAGAATGCGTTCGGAGTGCAGGTAGACCTCGGTATCGATGCCCAGGGCGGAAAGCATCTTGCCCAGACGTAGCTGGTCCAGTTTCTGCGCCAGATTTTCGCGATAACGCTGACCGGCTGTTACGTTGAACACGATGGCCAGTACGAGCAGGGCGATAAAGGCACCAGTCAGCAGCGTGAACAGGCCGGCAATGGTCAGACTGATAATATCCATGAATGGAATGCCTCGTTGAAAAAAGTCCCGAATAGACCCTTCACCCTACAAAATTTATGGCTATTTGTCTATATCCTGTTTGCCCGGGATCGTTGGCATTCAGGGTATAATCGGCCTGCAATCCAGCGGCTCAAGCGGCAATTTCTTTAACTGTCAGGGAGATTTAACATGTATCGGATATCAATAGTACTTTTGTCGGCCACTCTGATGGCTTCAGCCAGTTACGCGGTGGATCTTCAGAAGCTTAATGAATCGGTCGACAAACCGCAGGCGACGGATTCCGTTGACCGGCAGAAAATGGGGGAGGCTGTCAGTACCGACGGCGTGGACTACCAGAAAGCTTATGAGTCAGTCGATCAACAGAAGGCGCGTGATTCGGTGGACATGGACAAGGCGGGCGAAGCCTTGCGCGCCAACTGAGGAATGTCGGACTGGCTGGTGTACATGATCCGTTGCACGGACGACAGTCTGTATACCGGTATTACCAATAACCTCCAACGACGAATGACCCAGCATGTGGCTCTACGTGGAGCCCGGTACTTCCGGGTCCGCAAGCCACAGGAACTGGTATATATCGAACGCGGTCACGACCGCAGCAGCGCGAGCAAGCGGGAAGCCAGGATCAAGTCCATGGATCGAGCCGCCAAGGTGCTACTACTAGGTTCAGGGGAAAATGAAATCAGTACCCTGGAGGGGTTGGATACCAGCCTGTCGTAATATTATATATTACATTAAATATATAATATAACTATATGTAATATTTATAAATAAATTAAATTATTTGTCGCGTTCAGAAATATTCTCCAGCATTTTAGATCGTCCAGTTTTGTCGACCCCAGCCGTTACAGGCTCTGACCAGAATCAATTAGCTACGGGAAGTCGGGCGAACTATCATGTTTTCGAATCACCCAAGGCACCTTGTAGTGACCGGTTTCATTGCCGGTATGTTGCTGGTGCTGGCTGTCATTATTATTGGTTCGCTGCGCATGTCCGATATGCTGGCGACCACGGAACAGCTGGTTCGCACGCAGAATCTCAAGACCCGGTTAATCATGCGCATGTATACCGCGGCTCGCGAGCGTTCCGTAATTCTCATGCAGATCGGCAGCATCGAAGACCCCTTCGAGCGCGATGAGGCCTTTTTGCGCTTCAAGGAGCTGGCGACACAATATATCGTTGGCCGGCAGTCACTGCTGGAGTTGCTGACGACTTCGGAAGAGCGGGCTTTCTACGCAAGGCAGAGCGATTTCACCCGCTCGTCTGCGCCGGTACAGAACGAAGTAATCGAACTGTTCATGGAGGGGCGTGATGACGAGGCGCAAAACCTGCTCTTTTCTGCCGCGATCCCGTCGCAGGACAGGGTGCTGTCCCTGCTGCAGTCCACGCTGGATTACCAGGAAGGCGCCGCCAGCAGGATCCTGTCGTCAGCCAGGCTTGGCTATTACAATGCGCTGACGCTCATGATCCTGTTTACACTGGCCGGATTTTTCCTGGCTGGTGTGATTGTCATGGTCGTCAGGCGAAAAATCAGCCGCTTCGACGATGCGCTGTTTGCGCAGGTAACGCTCGAGTCCATTCGCGATGCAGTGATCGCAACCGACGCCCGGGGAAGGGTGATCTATCAGAATGAAAAGGCCGGTGAGCTGCTCGGGCGGGCGGGCATGACCGTTTCCGGCATGTTGCTGGAAGAAGTGCTTCCCTGTTGCTGTCTCGATGACGTAAAAAAGGCACTGGCGGCCAACCAGGTACTCCAGAGGGAGTCTGTTATCGGGGTACCGGAATGCCAGCTGGCATCGTGCAATGGTGAGAGACAGTATATCGATTATTCCGTATCTCCGATTTCCGGGGATCGGGGCGAAAGGTTGGGCGCGGTGCTGATTTTCCGGGACATTACCGCCCGCAAGCACATGGAAAACCGGTTGCGCTGCAGTGATGAGCGTTTTTCGCTGGTCATGGAGGGTACTAATGACGGTATCTGGGACTATAATCTGGAAACCGGGGATGTCTACTTCTCGCCGCGCTGGAAATCCATGCTCGGCTACGGTGAGGACGAGCTGCAGAGTTCCTTCAGGGCCTGGCAGGACCTGATTCATGCGGACGATCTTGGTCTCATACTGGATATCTGGACCGATTGCATGAGCGGGGCCTCGAACTCATTCGTTATCGAATACCGGATGAAGTCCAGCGAGGGTGACTGGCGCTGGATCGAGTGTCGTGGCATTGCGGCGCACGATGACAGTGGTTGCCCGGTACGTCTGGCCGGTTCGCACACTGACATCACCGAACGCAGGAGTGTGCAGGAAGAGCTGCAATGGCATTCGACCCACGATGCCCTTACCGGGCTGGCCAACCGGCGTGAATTCGAGGCGCGGCTGGACCATGCGCTGGATGAGGCGCAACGCCTCTCCTCGGACCACGTGCTGCTGTATATCGACCTGGATCAGTTCAAGGTGGTCAATGACACCTGCGGACACGTAGCCGGCGATGAGTTGCTACGCCAACTGTCCACCATGCTTTTCCGGCGAACCCGTAACACGGATTCCCTTGCGCGACTGGGTGGCGATGAGTTTGGCCTGTTGCTGAATGCCTGCTCCATCGGGCATGCGGGTAATGTTGCCAATGACTTGCGAGAGGCGATTAACGAGTTCCGTTTCGTATGGGAAAACATGACATTCAAGATTGGCGCCAGTATTGGTATGGTCGCCATCGACCACACCAGTTCATCTCGACGGGAACTGATGAGTGCTGCCGATGTGGCCTGCTACACGGCCAAGGATCTTGGTCGCAACCGGGTCTACCTGTACCAGGAGAGTGACGACCAGCTTGTCGTGCGACACCGGGAAATGCGCTGGGTGTCCCGCATTACCAAGGCCTTGCAGGAAGATCGCTTCGTGCTCTACCAGCAGCCCATCCGGCCAGTCGATGCATCCTCGTGCGGTGCTACCCACCACGAAATCCTGGTGCGTATGCTGGATGAGAATGGCGAGCTGGTGGCGCCGGGAATCTTTATCCCGGCGGCGGAGCATTATAACCTGATGCCGGCAATCGACCGCTGGGTAGTCCGTAACCTGTTTGCGACGCTCGCCGAGCATAAAGCGGTCTACGTCCACGATGGCAGTGCCATCAGTACGGTGAATGTTTCCGGCAGTTCAATCAACGAAGAAGGTTTCGGTGACTTTATCAAGGAGCAGTTCAGGAAATTCGGCATTGCACCGTCACAGATCTGTTTCGAGATCACAGAGACGGCAGCAATCGGCCAGCTTTCCCACGCCAGTGCCTTCATCCAGGAGTTGAAGACACTGGGTTGCCTGTTCGCCCTCGATGATTTTGGCAGTGGCCTGTCGTCATTCGGCTATCTGAAGAGCCTGCCGGTAGATTTCCTGAAAATAGACGGACAATTCGTCAAGGATATTGTTGATGATCCCATCGATGCCGCCATGGTGCGTTCTATCAACGAGATCGGCCAGGTCATGGGAATGAAAACCATCGCGGAATTCGTCGAGAACGACGCCATTCTCGAATGTCTGTTGCAGATCGGTGTGGACTACGCCCAGGGCTATGGCATCGCGAAACCGGCTCCGTTGATCGCCCGGGAGCAGTGGCAGAAAAGCCGGGCGGTCGGCAGCTAGCGAGTTCAGAAGCTAAGGATACCGCCTTTTTTCTCGCCCTGTTTCACGGTCAGGGACAGTTTGCCCAGTGTGATATCAATGTAGGTGGTTTCATCGATTGGTGTCGCAATGCTGCCCCGCCAGATTGCGTTGTCGAGGTCGCGGTAGGCGGCTATCACGCCGATATAACGGGCATCCATATCAAGTTGTTTCTCCATGCTGAGATTTTCGCCAGGAGGAATCTCCATTTCATCGCGTCCGACCATGTCGTTGCCAAGAATGCTGTCATCCTGTTCGTATAGTGCGAAAAAGTCTGCGTTATTGAAAATGTCATCTGACTTCAGTTCATAGACGCGCACTACAATGGGTGACGGACGTCCCATCAGGTCGGGGTTCACCTCCGTGCTGGTGGCAATGCGGATGACAACGCTGGCCGGGTCAGGCTCCATGAGTTTGGCGGTGGTGGCGCATCCGGCGATTAACAGGGCTGAAAGTGCAGCGCCAAGAACCAGAGATAATTTCCGTTTTCCAATCATAAATTCCCCGAAACTACAGTTGCCTGACAGGCGGTCATTTCAAATAGTACATGGGATTGCGGAAAAATCCAGTTTCTTGATCAGGTAGCGATTTTGTCCGGCTGGCAAGGGGTGAGGGATGTATCGATCTGGGTAGGGAATTGTTGTATAGTCATTTCCATAACGGACTTATCATACTGTTGACAACCAGGCGCCGAGAGACAGCAAATTCCGGTTGTGTTTGGTGGTGACCCTTATGGCCCTGACCCTGAAAATCACCAGCTACCAGAGCCAGACGCTGGGAGCGGATAGCAGCAAACTCTTCACCGAGGC
>JAUXGZ010000004.1 GCA_030621785.1 Gammaproteobacteria bacterium
CGATTCATGCGCTGACCAACTGGGTGATCGATACAGCGCTGGCCCAGCTGCTGCGTTGGCAGGATGAGGGCTATGACCTTTGCATGGCCATTAATATTTCTACGCGGAATCTGGTCGACATCCTTATCGATGAAGCCCGGTTATCGGGGAGGGAGATGCGAAACTATCTTCCTACACAATAATAATTGAAGCCGATCTCCCGCATGAAATCCGGTTCGTACACGTTCCTGAGGTCGACAAATACCGGTGTGCGCATATCGTTCAGCACCCGCTGCAGGTCCAGTCCACGATACTGATTCCACTCGGTCATTAAAACCGTAGCATCCGCGTCCTTCATGGCCTGGTATACGTCGTCCACAAAGGTAATATTTTCAGACAGCAGCTGTCGGGCTGCGTGCATCCCCTGCGGGTCGTGGGCGACGATTTTTGCGCCTTTGTCCAGTAGCGGGGGTAAAATCGCCAGTGCCGGAGAATCCCGCATATCATCGGTTTCCGGTTTGAAAGTCAGTCCCAGTACGGCGATCGTTTTACCCGCTTCGTCACCGCCCAGTGCTTCGCGTATCTTGCCGACCATGCGAGCTTTCTGCGCGGCATTGACCTCGACTACAGACTCCACAATACGACAGCTGGCACCGTGTTCCTGGGCAATTCTGATCAGGGCCAGGGTGTCTTTTGGAAAACAGGACCCGCCATAGCCCGGCCCGGGATGCAAAAACTTTTTCCCGATTCGGCCATCCAGACCCATGCCCCGCGAAACCGCGTGTACATCGGCGCCCACTTTTTCGCAAAGTTGGGAGATCTCGTTAATAAAACTGATTTTGGTCGCCAGAAAGGCATTCGCCGCATACTTGATCAGCTCGGCACTTTCCAGGTTGGTTGTGAAAATCGGCGCCTCGATCAGGTTGATCGGCCGGTATAATTCCCTGAGCAGCTTCTCTGCACGCGTGCTCTCGACTCCCAGGACCACGCGATCCGGACGCATGAAGTCACTGATGGCGGCGCCTTCACGCAGAAATTCCGGGTTGGACGCTACGTCGAAATCGGCTTGCGGGTTTTCTTCCCGGATAATGCGCTCGACCTGTCGGGCCGTGCCCACGGGTACGGTGGATTTATCCACAATCACCGTGTAATTCTTCAGCAAGCGGGCAATCTGTTTCGCTGCATCGTATACATAGCCGAGATCCGCATGCCCGTCGCCGCGGCGCGTAGGGGTGCCGACTGCAATAAATACCAGGTCCGCGTCGGGAACCGCTGCGTCAAAATTGGTGCTGAACGACAAACGGCCGGCCTGCACATTGCGTTCGACCAGCTCATCCAGGCCGGGCTCGTAGATGGGGATGTCGCCGGCGTTCAGCCGGTCAATCTTGTTCTGGTCAATATCGACGCAGGTGACATGGGCGCCAAATTCCGAAAAACAGGCTCCCGAAACCAGGCCTACATAGCCCGAACCGACTATTACAACATTCATGTGCTATTTCCCCGTTTCCGCTGTCTAGCGGTTTGCCCTAAAGCTGGTGATAGGCCCGGTACCAGTCAACGAACGCCTTGATACCCCGGTCCAGAGGCGTGGTCGGCCTGAAGCCCACCGCTGCATCCAGCGCATCGATATCCGCGCAGGTTGCCACGACATCGCCATTTTGCATGCCCAGCAGGTTTTTTTCCGCTTTTTTTCCCAACGCGGACTCAATAGTTTCAATAAATTGCATCAGTTCCACCGGTTCATTGTTGCCGATGTTATAAATCCGGTACGGTGCATAACTGGTTGCGGGATCCGGTGCTGCCGTATCAAATGCAGGATCCGCTTCGGCAAGCTGATCGATGATCCGAACCACGCCTTCGACGATATCGTCGATACAGGTAAAATCACGCTGCATCCTGCCTTCATTGAATACGTTAATCGGCTCCCCGCGCAAAATTGCGCCGGCAAACAGGGAAGGCGACATATCCGGCCTGCCCCATGGACCATAGACGGTAAAGAAGCGCAGACCGGTTGTCGGCAGTTTGTACAGATGACTGTAGGTATGTGCCATCAGTTCACTGGCTTTTTTGGTCGCCGCGTACAGGCTCACCGGGTGGTCCACATTGTGATGTACGCTGAATGGCATGTGCGTGTTGGCGCCGTATACGCTTGAACTGCTTGCATAAACCAGGTGTTCCACACCGTTGTGTCGACAGCCTTCGAGGATGTTCGCAAACCCGACCAGGTTGCTGTCGATATAGGCATGCGGATTTTCCAGCGAGTAGCGTACGCCGGCCTGGGCCGCAAGGTTCATGACACGATTGAACTGTTGTTCCTCGAACAGGGCGGCCATCGCTTCCCGGTCGGCCATATCCATTTTGATAAATACGAATCGATCAAAATGTTCAATCTGTGCCAGGCGGTCACGCTTTAACTGCACATCATAGTAATCGTTGAGGTTGTCGATGCCGACGACCTCATCGCCGCGTTCCAGCAGCTTTTTTGCCAGGTGCATGCCGATAAAACCAGCTGCGCCGGTTACCAGTATTTTCATGATTTCCACCTGATGAAGACAAGCTTTTTTGATGTAAGCGATGACCAGATCATGATGAAAGTGCACCTCGGAGGTTCCATGCTAAATGGCGGGGTATGACGGCGCGCGCAGACCTGCGGACCGAAACCCGTCAGCGAAATATACCACGTCGATACAGGCGCCATAAAAATCCCCATGCAAATATCAGAGGATGACGCCGTAACCGATCGGGGACTTCTATCGACTGACCCGAGTGGCGCTCCAGTTTCCAGATAAGGTAATCGAGCGCCCCCGTGAAGGTGAACAGGGTCTTGGTCAGTCTGGCTATGGAGAGCAATTTGCCCTGCAGGCCGCGGATTTTCCAGCCAAAGCGGTTCACCAGTCGCGATGCGGGGGTAATCTGTACCTGGTAGTGCTCGGATGCCTGTATTTTCAGCGGCCAGGCGAGCAATGGCGTCGCTGCAGCGGTTACCTGGTGATAGTATTCGCTGTAGTGCCTGACCAACTCCTCGGCGCGCCCGGGCGTCTCGGGGCGTAACTCTGATCCGTAACTGAGCGCCAGTCCACCGGTCCACAGTGACAGCAGTGAGCCCTGTTCGGGCAGGGCGGGCAACGTGCGGTCGAGAAAGGTGAGCACAGACTGTCGCAGACACTTTTCGACGCACGCCCGGGCATGATCATCGCGCGACCACGCAATCGCCGTTGGCTGGCTTAAACGGCCCCAGAGGTACGAGTGATACCAGTCACTGGATGTTCCTCGTAACAGGTCCCGGCAGGACAGTACGCCATACTTGCTGCGTACTGTGCGTTGCTCAAAGAGAAACTCTGCGTAGAATACATTCGGCGGTAGCGTGTGGTTCAGGAAGGTCCTTGACAGATTGTCGTTGGCCTTCCTGTAGCTGTCGACGATCACGTAGAGGTCGACCAGGCCCTCGTACGGGTCACCACCGCGCAGGCAGGATCCATAGAATAGTACAGCGACCAGGTTCGTGCCGTATTGACGGTGCAATGTATCTGTTATGTGGACCAGGGCGGGGTGCCCGGCAGTCGGAGACAGTGCGCGGATGGTGTCGCTTAATGCCTGCTGGTGAGAGTTTTGTTGCATACGGGCGTTAACTTCCTATGCGCAGGAATTCGAGTTCACCACCGTTATCGACAATGATCGGGTGCTCGTTGTCGGCGTGATAGATCTCCCCGTCGATAGCAAAGCTTCCGTCCAGCCACAGGCGGATCTGTGTTGCGTTGGCACTATAGTAGCCGTTCTCGCGGCTCATATGTTTGCATCGGCGTCCGCGCAGCATACCTGGAATCACCCGTAACAGTTTGTTGGTCGGTTTCTGCAGCCAGGTGCAGTGGAGAGGGGCGTCTTCGTCACCCCAGTAGGGGTGGAAACCCAGGAACAGACGTTCCAGTGAACTAATGAGTAACAGGTTGAGTTCACGGATCGAGGTGTCCGTGCCACTGTCCAGCTCGACACGCGTTGGCTGCGCTGTAGTGAAGACCGGATCCTGTCGCAGCATGCCCCATATGGCGCGTATGGTTGTGACGGCCGGACCGAATTCGTTGGTCAGTCCAAGGGTGTGAACACTACCCTGGCAGTATTCCATGCCACGGGTTATGGAACCGGTGCCGAAGAACATGCCGTAGCAGGCTGCTTTCAGGGGCGAGTGTCGCACTCGCAACACCGGACGCACCAGTCGCTCGATGTTGTCGTGGCCACTTTCAGCCCAGTGGACCAGGTGTCCAATATTTTTTTTCAGGCGACCACGCATACCGATATCGGCCGCATTCATGTTGGTTGTACCACCCGGAAGCAGTACGATGGACGGCATCTGACTGAAAGGGCGCATGCTCAGCAGTTGAGTCAATACCCTCGCAACAGTTCCGTCGCCGCCGTTTATCGCCAGCACGTTGACCCCGGCGGCGGCAAACTGTTCCAGTGCCCTGTCGGTATCGTCCTCGCCGGAGAGTACGCAATGGTGAATTGCGGGGTGATTTGCGATAATACGTTCCAACTCGGGCAACTGTGAGCGGTTGCGCCGGGACCTCGGGTTGCTGACGATCCCGATCCGGGGGCGGTTGGTAATTTCTGCAGGAATGCTCAAATCGGGGCGCTGGTAATCTGGTGTGTCATTGTTGCACAATCCCAAATGAATACACGCCAGTCAACAACTATTGTCGGTAATCCATTGACAGAGAATCACACCAAACCATTCTGCTTCGCTCATCTGTCCGATCCGCATCTGTCCACCTTGCAGGGCGTACGCCCGGGGCAACTGATGAATAAGCGGGTGCTGGGGTATCTCTCCTGGCTCCGCCGGCGACGCGCAGAACACCGTATGGAGGTGCTGGAAGCGCTGCAGCGTGATCTGCAGCAGATGCATCCGGCGCATATTGTGGTGACCGGTGACCTTACCCATATCGGCCTGCCAGACGAATTCCTGCAAGCGCGCCGCTGGCTGGACTCGATCGGTAGCCCGCAGGATGTAACCGTTATACCCGGCAATCATGATACCTATGTACACCTGCCGTGGAAGGACGGGTTTGCCCACTGGCTGCCATATATGCAGTCGGATGATGCCGGCAAGCTGTTTCCCGGTCTGCGCATTCGCGAGTCGGTTGCCTTTATCAGTCTGTCCACCGCGGTTCCCAGCGCGCCATTTCTGGCTACCGGCAGTCTGGGTGCGCAGCAGCTCGAAAAACTGGCGCTGTTGCTGGATGAGACCGGCCGACGCGGTTTGTGCCGCGTGGTGCTGATACACCATCCACCGGTTCCCGGCAGCGAGAAATGGCGCAAGCGGCTTACCGACGGACGGCAGTTCTGTGACGTGGTTGCGCGCCACGGTGCGGAACTTGTGTTGCACGGGCACGGGCATCGTACCCAGGAGAATTTTATCGAGGCGGAGGGTGTGCGTATACCGGTTTCAGGTATGCCATCCGCCTCGGCTACAGGGCTCAGGCCAGGAAGGCAGGCACAGTATAGTCTCTACCGTGTACGCAGGCAGGAACCTGGCTGGCTTATCGATGTGGCGGTGCGCGGCTATGACGCCGATCGTGACGCATTTACCCCGCAAGCGAGGCGCAAGCCGGTTCTTCCCGACCGCTGACATATTTCTGCCGGATGTTGATGCCATAAGCCCCGATATTTGCGGTCAGTACCCAAAGCGGCCGGGTATAAACGGGCGGTTTCTACGGGGGCGCGTTCATCCGGTTACTGGTCATTTTGCGTTGCACGATATCGTGGTCCGAAATGGAATCGACGTCGACGGCTGCCTCGGCCCAGGGTAGTAGCACAGTGCCGGCACGCACTCCCAGTTTGTTCGACAGATTATCCAGCGCTTCGCGCAGGGTCAGCCGGTGAAGCAGGTATTTGAGTACGGATGCCCAGCCGAGTGCCCGGATTACCTTGAACGGATTTTTGCGTTCCTGTTCCACCTTGCGCCAGAACCTGGCGGCATCACGTCCTTCAGGCGTCATGAAAGTAAACAGGTTGCAGCCGCAGTAGTCGCCTTCTTTAAAGTGCATGACGGTTTTCTTCATGTCCGGAAACGCTTGCCGCACAAGTTCGTAGGGTGCCAGTCCGGCTGCTACATCCAGATCGTGTACGCGGCTCTGGCGACAGAACTCATCGACAATTTCTGCGCTAAGCAAGGGGTGGTCGGCAGTCGTCAGCAGGATCGGTGTCCCGGCAGGGACCGTCTGCATGGCGTGCCAGGCACTGGTGCTTGGGGATGACTGCGGGGCTTGCCAGTCGACGTCGCCGGAATCGACCAGTGTGCGGATGGCACTCTGCGGGTCGAGTTGCTGCAGGTCCGGACCGGAGATGATCCTGCGGTCCACCTGTTGTGAGGCGGCCAGTGTATCGAGTACGCGCTGCAGCATCGCCTTGCCATCGATTTCGATCATGGCCTTGCAGCCGGCATTGGAGCGCTGTACCAGCGGGTCAGCCGCACTGCGCTGGCCGGCAAGTACAATGGCGGTAAATGGTGTTCGCTGCGAGTCGGGCTGGTTCATATAATGGTTAGTAGAGGTCTTTCTGGTAGATGCGGTAGCGCTTGTAGACCGAGCCGCCGCAAGTCTCGATGAGGTTGCGTACGCCCTGATTGTTCTCCAGTATCCAGGATAGTTCAACGTCCATGATACCGCGTTTCTGCAGTGCTTCGCGCGCTGCATCGATGACCAGAAAAGCCAGCGCAGGGCCCAGTCGCGTTTGCTGGTATTCCTTGATTACGCCCATCAGCGGAATGCGTGCGGTGGTCGGATAACGAACCTTGAGCCCCCACAGCAGCCTGAGCCAGCCGAACGGGAGCAACTTCCCGTCCAGTTGTCGGGTGATTTCATGGATATTGGGTAATGCTACGGTCATGGCAACTGCCTTGCCGTCGATTTCCGCGATCTGGACAAATTCGTCGTCGACCAGCAGCGTCAGCATTTCTCCGATATCGGTAAATTCCGCTTCCGTGAACGGCACAAACCCCCAGTTGGCGGACCAGGCGTCGTTGAAGATATTCCGCAGGGTCGTCAGCTCCTGTTCGAGCTTGTTACGCCGAAGCTTGCGCAGTTGTACCTGGTTTCTGGCGCGTTCGAGCAGCTTCCGCATTATCCGGGGGGGCTCAAAGTCCGGTTTGATCAGGTATGCGAGGAAGTTTTGCGCCGACCGGTAGCCGCAACTCTCGATACGATGCTCATAGTAGGTGCGGCTGTGCCCCATCATGATGCGTGGCGGGGTGTTGAAACCTTCGATCAGCAGGCCTGCCTCCTCATTAATGGAGAGGTTGAAGGGGCCGATCACCCGTTTCATACCCTGTTCACGGAGCCAGCGTTCCGCCGTCTGGCACAGCGCACTGAAGACGTCGGGGTCATCCTCGGCTTCCAGCATGCCGAAATAGCCGGTATCGTCCTGGTAGATATCCAGGTGTAACTGGTCGACCTGTGCGCTGATCCGTCCCACCGGCCGGCCGTCGCGCCAGGCGATCCAGGCTTGCCAGCGGGCGTGTTGAAAGAACGGATTTTTCTTTGTTAATCTTTGTTTCTGTTCGAAAAGCAGAGGAGGGACCCAGTTTGGATCCTGTTTGTAGATGGGCCAGGGAACCTGGATGAAGGTATCGAGCTCGTGGCGGCTAGTGACTGGTTCAACGCTTAGCATGAGTTTGACTGTTATCCCGGCGGCCGGACTGGATCCTGCGGAGCAGGCTCGATGATACCGGGCTGGTCTGTCAGCGACCAGCAATGAAAAAAAGCGTGCATTCAGGGCGTTTAAATATTAGAATACGCGCATGTACTGAAATACAGTTGATGTCTTGAGTTGGCCCGAAGATTGCGATTTTGGCCAATGTATTGACTTCGAATCCGGTTGCGGAGTTGTTGCGTCAATGACAACTTTTACTGTCTCAATCAGGCGACAGTCCGCTGAATACTGTGGTTTCCAGTGAAAATTTGGTGAAAAAGTGTTGTGTTTTCGTCTTATTGGATGAATAATGCACCTCCGACTAGTAATGGAGTACTGTACTGCCAAGTTCGTTGTAAATATGCAACGCTTTATCAGGACCAGCTTGGCAGATGGAATTCGTGGTTAGCAGGTCAACCGGCTTCCAGGGTATGAAGTAGTTGAACTTTTTCGGGGTGTTTCTGCCTTTTTGGCTGAAACCGAAATTTGTACAAACCAAAGGGAAAGTCTCTTGGGCATAGAATCGACACCAACTTTACACAATTTGCCGTTTCGTCCCGCTGACTTCACCAGTCTTGCTGAAGCGCTGGACTACGCGGCGCAGGGTGACACGGGCGCAAACTTCTACACTGGTAGGGGCGAGTTGTACGAGGTTCTCCCTTACGCAAAATTGCGCAAGGAATCTATCGCGCTGGCACGCAAGTTGCGGGGTATGGGTTTGCAGAAGGGCGACCGGGTTGCCCTGGTAGCTGAAACCACGCCGCACTTCCTGCGCTTCTTTTTCGCCTGTCAGTATGCGGGGCTGGTCCCTGTTTCACTGCCGGCATCCGTGAACCTTGGCGGGCACACTGTGTACGTAACCCAGTTACGTGGATTGCTGGAGTGCAGCCAGGCAGCCGTTGCCATGGCGCCGACCGGTTACCTGCCTTTCCTCACCGAGGCGGGTGAGGGGCTTGGGCTCAAATTGATCGGTGACCCGGAAATATTCGATGCTTTGCCGGAGCCGGAGATTGAATTCGATCCGATTCAGCCGGAAGACATTGCTTACATCCAGTACACCTCGGGAAGTACACGTTTCCCGCGTGGCGTGATGATCGAGCAGCGTGCTGTCATGAGCAACCTGGCCGGAATTATTCGCCATGGTGTCAAGATGGGTTCCGGCGACCGCTGTTGCTCCTGGTTGCCCTTCTACCATGATATGGGCCTGGTCGGGCTGGTTCTGGTTCCCGTTGCGTCGCAGGTTTCGGTGGATTACCTCGATACTCGTGAGTTTGCCATGCGTCCGCGTCAGTGGTTGAACCTGATGACCAAGACGAAGGCAACGATTTCTTTCGGCCCTCCCTTTGGTTACGAGCTGTGTACGCGCAGGTTGCGGCCGGGTGAGGCATCCAAATACGATCTGAGTAACTGGCGCGTTGCCGGTGTTGGCGCGGAAATGATTCGTTCCGAGACCTTGACTCGTTTTGCCAAGGCACTGGAGCCGGCCGGTTTTGATGCAAAGGCCTTCCTGGCATGCTACGGCATGGCCGAGTGTTCACTGGCGATCAGTTTTGCGCCGCTGTTCGAAGGTCACTCCACCGACTGTGTCGACGGGGATCACCATTCCGATCACCAGGAAGCATTGCCGATTCATCTGTCGGAGAATCCCGGTCGTGCACGCTGTTTTGTGGAGTGCGGTCAGCCGCTGCCGGAATACGAGGTTGAAATTCGCAACGATGATGGCAAGGTATTGCCGGATCGTCAGAGCGGCGGTATTTATGTGCGTGGCCCGAGCGTCATGGCAGGATACTTCAATGCGCCTGAAGAGACGGCCGCTGCACTTTCCGATGATGGTTGGCTCAATACCGGTGATATTGGCTACCGGGTCGATGGCAGTCTGATCATTACCGGGCGTAAAAAGGATCTTATTATCATCAATGGCCGTAACATCTGGCCACAGGATCTGGAGTATCTGGCGGAGCATCAGTCGGAAGTGCGTATGGGTGATGCGCTGGCGTTCTCCGTGCCGAATCCGGGTGATGGCGAAGAGATTTGCATCCTGGTTGTACAGTGCCGCGAGACGGACCCGAATAAACGCGCAAACCTGATTACCCGTTTGAACAAACTGGTGCACCTGGAGCTTGGCATCGATGTCTATGTGGAGCTCGTGCCCCTGCATACGTTGCCACGTACTTCATCGGGCAAGTTGTCGCGTTCCAAGGCGCGCCAGAATTTCATAGAATCGCATGATTTGACGGGGCTTGTTACCGAGATGTCCGACCAGCTTCAGCTCCGGCGGAGTGCGGTATAGTTGCCTGCAACATCTTGAAACAAATAACCGGCCGAGGCCGGTTATTTTTTGCTCGACGGTTCTCACAGGTCACGCCGGCTAACATACGTTCCCGTTAATATGTCTGACCAGGTTGCAGTTACCGGTGCCACGGGATTTATCGGCCGGGTTGTTTGTCGCGCCCTGAAGGCCGATGGCTGGCGGGTGCGCGCATTGGCGCGTTCTGTGGCGGGAAGTCGGTTGCTGGAACCGGTGGTCGATGAGTGTATTCAGGGGCACCTGGAAGATGCCGACTCGCTGAACGCACTGGTCGATGGTTCCCATGCGGTTATTCACTGCGCAGGAACCGTCCGCGGTGTAACTCAGCAGCATTTCGAGCGCGTAAACGTTAGCGGTACCGAGCAACTGGTTACCGTGCTCTCATCCCTGCAGTCACCACCAAAATTGCTGGCACTGTCGTCGCTTGCTGCGCGCGAACCGGCGTTGTCTTTTTATGCGGCCAGTAAACGAAAGGCTGAAAAGGTGCTGGAACAGCGCGCATCCCGACTGGACTGGGTTGCGTTGCGCCCGCCGGCAGTCTATGGACCCGGTGACCGGGAACTGCTGCCACTGTTTCGTCTCATGGCGAGGGGCGTAGCGCCGGTGCCCGGTCGCAGGGATGCGCGTTTTTCAATGATCTATGTTGAAGACATTGCCCGACTGATCATTGCATGGTTGCGACAGGATACTGTGGCAAGCGGCGTGTACAGTATCCATGATGGTTATTCGGGTGGCTATGCATGGGATGACGTAGCGGCTGCTGTAGCCGGGATTTGTCAACACCCGGTACGCCTGTTGCCGGTACCCCTGGCTCTGCTATGGTTGCCGGCACATCTGAATCGTCTTGCTGGTCGGGTGGCCAACTACATGCCCATGCTGACCCCCGGGAAGCTGCGCGAATTGCGCCACCCGGACTGGGTGTGTGACAACCGGGAGATTGCAGCGGTTCTGGACTGGCAACCGCAGGTGCAACTGCAGGAAGGGCTGCGTCGTACCCCCGGCTGGTGTCCGTTGCTGGATTAGCGGATTATGCGCCATCCATCGGTGGCAGGGTTTTGCCCGGATTCAGGATGCCGGCGGGGTCAAATTGTCGCTTGATGGCCCGCATCAGGTCCAGGCTGACCGGGTCGAGCTCGCGGGCAACCCAGTCCCGCTTGACCAGGCCGACGCCGTGTTCACCGGAAATGGTTCCATCCATGTCGAGCACGGTGGCGAAGACTTCTTCCAGGCAGGCGTCGACGTTTGCTTTCTGCTGCGGATCCTGTGGGTCGTAGAGCAGATTAACGTGCAGGTTACCGTTGCCTGCGTGGCCGAAATTCACAATGCGGATCGCATATTTTTCGGAGAGCTGCTCGAGCCGGGCGACCAGTCCCGGCATCCGGGAGACCGGGACCACCACATCTTCGTTTATCTTTTTGGGCGCCACCCGGCGCAATGCCGGTGACAGCGACTTGCGCAGGTTCCAGAGTTCGTCTACTTCCCGTGCCGATTGTGCGACCCGAATATCGAGCAGACCCTTGTTGTTTGCGGCTATGCAGACCTGTTCTGCCATCTGGTCCAGCTGGCTCTCCATGCCATCGACTTCAATCATGAGCACTGCACCGGCGCCTTCCGGGATATCGGCGGGTGTCTCTGTGCGAACCATGGCCAGCGCAGCACCGTCCATGAATTCCAGTGCGCAAGGTGTGACGGGCTGGGCCATGATATTGGCTACTGCCTGCGCGGCGTTGTGCATGTCTGTGTAGAGAGCCCGCATGGTGCGTTTTGCCGGTTGCAGGGGGACCAGTTTCAGTGTGGCTTCTGTGATGATGGCCAGTGTGCCTTCGGAGCCGATCAGCAGGCGAGTCAAATCGTAGCCCACCACGCCCTTGGTCGTACGCGTGCCGGTACGGATAGTGCGGCCGTCCCCGGTTACGGCTTTCAGTGCCAGCGTGTACTCCCTTGGAGTTCCGTATTTGACCGCCCGGGGTCCGGCAGAATTGTAGGCCAGATTTCCGCCTATGGTGCAGATGGCCGAGCTGGTTGGATCGGGGGGCCAGAAAAACCCCTGTTCGGCAGCGGCTTGCTGGACTGCCTGATTGGATGTGCCGGGTTGCACCACCATCAGGCGATTATCCCGGTCAATTTCCAGAATGTGGTCCATGCGCTGCAGTGAAAGAATCACGGAATGCTCGTCGATGGGCACCGTTGCTCCGGTTGTGCCGGTGCCCTGACCGCGTGCGATGACCGGGATCCGGTGCTGATTGCAGAGCTGGATAACGGAGCACACCGCCTGGTGGGATTCGGGTAACGCCACCGCCACCGGCTGGCCCTGCAGCGTGCTGTTGTCGTAGCCGTAGGAATGGCAGTCGGCCGGGTCGGTTAACAGCCCCTGTTCGCCGAGTACAGGTCGAAGTGATTGTATCAGTCGGGACAGTGACTCCTGGTCAGTCGTGTTCGGGGAGCGGGTCAATCCAGGTACTCGAACACTTTTACCACACGTTGCACGCCGCCGACCTGTTGCACCTGCTTTACGACCGCGTCGGCTTCCTCGCGCTTGAGCAGACCCATGAGATAGACGGTACCGTTTTCGGTGACCACTTTAACGCGGCTGGCGTCGATGCCAATCAGCGCGGCCTTGACCTTGCTGGTAATCAGCGAATCACTCGAGCGGGCCACGAAGGCGCTGGGCGCAGCGATCTCGATTTCATTGTGTACACGGCGGACTTTTTCCACGTGGCGAGCCACTTCTCCGGCCTTCTCGCGCAATTGTTCAGTGGGTGTTTCACCGGTGAGCAGTACAACGCCGTTGAAACTGGTGACATTGACGTGTGCCTTGGCAACCAGTTCCTCATTTTTTCCGAGTGCGGACGAGATCTTGAGCTTGATGGACTGGTCATCCACTATGGTACCGCCGGTGCGGCGGTCGTTGATAACGGCTGCGGCTCCGACGGCTGCGCCGCCGACAACCAGCGCTACACAACCACCAAGGTTGAGTGACGTAATGCTTATGGCAAAAATGATCAGCCAGCGGTGGATCATTCGGACTTTCTCCTGTTTAGTTCGGCCGGAAGGCATCTTTCAACCATTCAATCTGCAGTGCACCCGGTTCACCTTCGATCGCAATCACATCGAAACGTATAGCCTGTTCCGATGCCTGATGCCGGCTCAGAAAATAACGTGCACAGTGTATGATTCGTCGGCACTTTGTCGGTGTAACGGATCCTGCGGCGCCCCCGTACCGGTTGTGCCGACGGTATCGTACCTCAATGAATACCAGGCTGTCCCGGTCCTGCATAACCAGGTCGATTTCGCCGCGTCGGCAGTGAAAGTTTCTGCATAGTAGCCGGAGCCCGCGTCGCTCGAGAAACGTACAGGCCAGTGACTCAGCGTGGTTGCCCGTTTCCCTGTGGTTCATATTGTCCCTCCATGGACGAGTCTGGTTCCATTACGGTCATTTCCCGGGCTTCGCTTTCGGTTACCGGCATAACGTAGTGGCTGTCTTCCAGCAGAACCGGTATGCCTTTCCTGAAACGTGCCCACTTCAGGCGGCGGTGCAGATGTCGGTGCGAGTCCATGCTCAGGGCGCCGGTCGCGCCCGTGAAAGAACCGGGTCCCGGGTTTTCCAGAACCTCGAGCCAGGGGAGTACGCGATAGGCATCGATGCCCAGTGCAAACAGTCGTGGATGGCGTTTGCTGCGGGCCGGCCACAGGGTGTTCAACTGCTTGCGTAGTTCGGCCCAGGTGTTTTTCCGGTCGAGGATCCAGGGGATGTCACAGAACTGTATGCCATCCATGTCCTTGTCCAGTTTCGCATTCCATTTCCCCGTGAACACGTGCGACGTACTGTATACCGGTAGATCACCTGCTCCGTGGAAGCGTAATTGTGGCTGGATAAGTCGTGCCTGGCGGGGGAAGGCCAGCAGGAAAACGGCGCTGGCGTCCTGGCGTCGGCGCGGCTGAAACTCCAGGCTTTCACCAAACAGTCGCTCCACGGCCCGGCGGCGCTGCACGCTGCCGGTGAGGTTCAGGCTGTTCTTGATTGACGTGCCGAAATCCGCGCTGCCGGGGGCGTAGTTGCCGGTTGCCACGATCTCGCCACCCAGCTCGGTGTAGTGAATTCGGAAGGCTTCCAGTACGCGTTGACCCCAGGAGTTCTCCGGTACCATTGCCACGATCTTGAAGTGGTCGTCGGCCAGAATACGTTCTGCCGCTTGCCTGGCATCGTCTTCCGGTGCCAGGCCGAACTGGTATAGCGTGCCGGCTTCCGCGGCGTCTGCTTCCCCGACTGCGGAATCAGCGTTGGTACCGATCTGGTTCAGTGCCAGTACCGGGATAGTCAGGGGGCCGGAGTCGGCCAGTTGCTGAATCTTGTCCTTGAGCAACGGGCCAATGATGATTTCTGCACCGTCCAGCACGGCCTGCTGGTAGAGCAACGCTACCGGCTGGTCCCCCGAGGTATCGTAGAAACGGATCTCGGGGCGGGCCTGGCCGTGGTAGCGGGCGGCCAGGATCCCGTCGCGTATCGACCCGGCAATGGTGGCGGTGCGGCCTGAAAACGGCAGCAGAACCGCAATTCGGTCTGGCGGTGGACCGATCCGGGCCGCCTGGTTCAGCATTACCGGCAGCAGTGCCTGTTCGGCAGGGTGATGCGGATAGCGGTAGCGCCAGTCTTCGAGGCTGCGGGACCATTCCTGCTGGTCGCCGGCGGCCTGGCGTGTGAGAAAAACCAGTTCCATCCAGCCGCTGAGTGAGTCGGGTGGCGGGCTGGTACGCAGCTGTATCAGGGCCTGGTCCGACAGGATGGATAGCTGTTCCCAGATGGCCAGCTGATTGGCTCTCTTTTCTTCCGGGTCTCTTAGCCGGCTGTCCAGCTTGATGAACTGGCGAGCGGCTTCCAGCGGGTTACCGGCCATGGCATAGGCGCGTGCCTGTAGCCGATAGTATTGTTGCCCGCCATCCGGGAGTGTGTCCGGGTTGTGGATTTGCCGGAGCAGCCCAAGAGCCTTGTCCTCGTTATTGCGGGCCAGGGCGAGTTCGGTTTCCAGCAGCTGGTACTGTGCCTTGCGCGCTGCGCTCAGACGGTTGCTGTCGAATGTTTTCAGTACGCTGTCGAGCTGGTCCCACAATGCCCCCTGTGCCAGATACTGCGCGGCACTCAGGCGCAGATCCGCCGCAGATTCGGTTGATGCAGTCCGGGATTTGTCGAGGTAGAGTTGCGCGGCGCCGGTAAAATCTCCCCGAGCAGCATATTGCCGGGCTTCCTCGGCCAGCCCTGCGTCGACAGGCGACGTTTTTTGCGGCGCCACGCCGGTACAGGCGGTCAGCATCAGCAGGTTTGCGAGCAGAATCAGGAAAAAGAGTGGCTGAGTTGGGTGCACGGTAGTCCGGAATGTATTTTTTCTGAGTTGCGGGTATTGTAATCGCCTGTGGCTGTGGATGTATATGTAAATCAACAGGACGTTATGGTGTTCTGCAGGCGGCGAAATTCAGGTGATTGATGACAACAAAGTACGGTCGGGATGCCTCTATGTGGTGGCCACACCGATCGGCAATCTGGCTGATCTTGGCGGGCGCGCCATCGGCATACTTGCGAACGTGGACCGAATTGTTGCCGAAGACACTCGCCACAGCGGCAAGTTGTTGCAACACTACGCGATCCAGACCCCCATGAATTCCCTGCATGAGCATAATGAGCGCACGGTGGCACCGGCACTCGTGGAGCAGATGCAGGCGGGTTTGTCCGTTGCCCTGATTTCCGACGCCGGTACGCCGTTGATCAGTGATCCCGGATTCAACCTGGTACGTCTGGCACGTGAGTCCGGAGTGCCGGTTGTGCCGGTGCCGGGGCCCAGTGCCGTTATCTGTGCGTTGTCGGCATCGGGCCTGCCCACGGACCGGTTCGTGTTTGAGGGTTTTTTGCCGGCCAGACCCACGGCCCGCCGGGCACGACTGGAATGGCTGCAGCAGGAGCCCCGCACGCTGGTGTTCTATGAGACCGGTCATCGCATTGTCGAGTCTTTTGCGGATATGGCGACGATTTTGGGTGCCCAACGCCCGGCGGTGCTGGCGCGCGAATTAACCAAACAGTTTGAGACTATTCTGGATGGCTCGCTGGGCGAGCTGGCCACCGTCGTACAGCAGGATTCCAATCAGCAGAAAGGTGAAATGGTAGTGCTGGTGCATGGTGTCGGCCGTGAGCGCGGTGATGTGATCAGTCCGGAAGATGAGCAGGTGCTGAAAACGCTGCTGCAGGAACTGCCCGTCCGGCAGGCGGCCAAGCTGACCGCCCGGATCACCGGTGGTAATCGCCGGCAGCTGTACGATCGGGCGCTGGCGCTACGTAACGCCATTCATCCTAAGGGTGATCGAATGTAGCGTGCTGCCGGAGTGCCCAGCGGACATGTTCGCGCACCAGCTCGGACGAATGCTCGGCCCTCTCCCGTAACGCTGCGACTACCCGCTCGTCACCCGGTGCATTGCCGAGTGCTATGGCCAGATTACGCAGCCAGCATTCATAGCCGATGCGGCGTATAGCGGACCCCTCGGTGTTGGTCAGGAAATCCTGCTCCGACCAGCGAAACAGCTCGGCCAGTTGCACCTGGTCGAGTCCGTGCCGCGGGCTGAAATCGGCTTCTCCGCTTGCCTGCGAAAAACGATTCCAGGGACAAACCAGCTGGCAATCATCACACCCGTAGATGCGGTTGCCAATAAGCGGGCGCAGTGCTTCAGGGATGCTGCCGCGGAGTTCAATAGTCAGGTAGGAAATGCAACGACGCGCGTCCAGTTGCCAGGGCGCGACAATAGCCTGTGTGGGACAGATGTCGATGCAGGCCTGGCAGGTGCCGCAGTGCGCTTCACCGGCGAGGTCAACCGGCAGTGGAAGATCGGTAAACAGCTCGCCAAGAAAAAACCACGAGCCGGCTTTTTCGTTAATCAGATTGGTGTGTTTGCCGATCCAGCCGAGTCCCGCTTTTTGCGCCAGCGCCTTTTCCAGAATTGGCGCGCTGTCGGTAAAGGCCCGGTAGCCGAACGGCCCCGCTGCCTGCTGGATCCGTCCGGCCAGTTGTTGCAGTCGTTTGCGCAGCAGCCGGTGGTAGTCACGCCCGAGTGCATAACGCGACAGGTACGCTTGCAGTGGATCTTCCAGCATCTGGTTTGCGCTCGCCGCCGACTCAGGCCAGTAGTCCATGCGTACCGAAATGACGCGTGTGGTGCCTGGCAACAGTTCCTGCGGTCGGCTACGCAGCGTGCTGTGGTGTTCCATGTAGTCCATTTCTCCGTGCCGGCGCTGTGCCAGCCAGTCCAGCAACCGGATTTCATCCTGTCCGAGTTCGGTATCGGTAATGCCGACCTGCTGAAAGCCCAGTTTCCGACCCCAGGTCTTTATCTGCCTGGCCAGCGTCATAAAATCAATTGATTCCCGGGAGGCGGCTGGCGGACTGGATTTGGAGGAAAGCTTCACGGTATGGTGTTTACACACTGACGAGATGACCTATTGTATGCCGGAACCAGCCTGTATTCCTCTTTATACCGCCGCCCAGGTTCGCGAGTTCGACCGGATCGCCATCGAGGAAAATGGCATTCCCGGTTACGAACTCATGTGCCGCGCCGGCGTTGCATTGCTGCGTACCATTGAGTTGCGCTGGCCTGACGCCAGGCTGGTCAGCCTGTTGTGCGGTCCTGGAAACAACGCCGGTGATGGCTATGTGCTGGCGCGCCTGCTGCATGAAACCGGCCGGGAGGTGCGGGTTTTCTACCTGACGGATCCTCAGCGGCTGACCGGTGCCGCCTGTCAGGCGGCGCAGGACTATCTGCAAGGTCCCGACCAGCCCGAGCCCTGGCGTGGCACCTTGCCCGAGTACAGTGATCTGCTGGTCGATGCCATGCTGGGGACCGGGCTGGACCGTGAGGTACAGGGTGTCTACCTGCAGGCTATCGAGGCCATGAACCACCACCCCGCGCCGGCCCTCGCTGTGGATATTCCCAGCGGCCTGCACGCCGATAGCGGACGGGTGCTCGGCGCGGTGGTCGAAGCGCAACAGACCGTTACCTTCATCGGTCGGAAACGCGGCCTGTATACCGGCGAGGCCGCCTGTTATACCGGGCAAGTCGAATACGATGATCTCGGCGTTGGGCGTGGCGTATTCGAACGCCAGTCGGCGGATGCCTGTTTGATGGTGCGGCCGCCGCTGGGCTGCCTGGCTGTGCCCCGCAAGCGCAGCGCCCACAAGGGCGGATTCGGACATGTGCTGGTGGTGGGCGGTGAATCCGGCATGTCGGGTGCCGCCCGGCTGGCGGCGGAGGCCGCGGCGCGCTGCGGTGCCGGCCTGGTATCGGTGGCAACCCGCAGGGAGCACGCCGGCATGCTGAATGCCGGGCGCCCGGAATTGATGGTGCGTGGAGTCACTGGCCGAGCGGATCTCGAAGTCCTGTTGACGCCTGCCACGGTCGTGGTGGTCGGGCCCGGCCTCGGGCGTGGCGGCTGGTCGCGGGAACTACTCGAGTCCGTGTTCGACAGCGGCTTGCCGCTGGTAGTCGATGCCGATGCACTTAACCTGCTGGCAGCCGATCCACTGGCGCGCGGTAACTGGATACTGACACCACACCCCGGGGAAGCCGGTCATTTGCTGGGAGTCCCGACCACTGACATACAGCAGGATCGCTTTGCGGCGGTACACCGGTTGGCGGAGCGTTTCGGTGGTGTTGCGGTTCTGAAAGGCAGTGGCAGTCTGATCGCTACTGAAGGAGCACCCGCAAGGGTGTGTAACCGGGGTAATCCGGGTATGGCCAGTGGCGGCATGGGTGACGTACTGAGTGGTGTGCTGGGTGCGTTGCTGGCGCAGGGTCTGAATCTGTTCGATGCCGCCGGCGGCGGAGTCTGGTTGCATGCCCGTGCTGCGGAACTGGCCGCTGAACAGGGCGGTGAACGCGGCCTGCTGGCCAGTGATCTTATGGTCCATCTGCGCCAGCTGGTCAATGTCTGAATACGTTCTTGCCGACGAAGCCGCGACGACCGCTTTTGGCGAGCGGCTGGCGCGCTGTACTGAACCAGGATGCCTGATTTTTTTGCGTGGCGATCTCGGTGCTGGCAAGACCACCCTGGCACGGGGTTTCCTGCGCGGGCTGGGCTACGCGGGGCGGGTCAAGAGTCCGACCTATACCCTGGTTGAGCCCTATGACACGCCACGGGGTGTGGCCTATCACCTGGATCTGTATCGTCTGGCGGATCCGGAGGAGCTGGAGTGGATCGGCATTCGTGACGTGCTGGACGGTAGCCACCGCTGCCTCATCGAGTGGCCCCAGCGCGGCCTCGGCATCCTGCCGGATCCCGACCTGACGGTCGAGCTGGAGATGGATGATCGCGGCCGACAGCTTACGATTCTGGCGTACTCCATGGCTGGCAAAAGAGCCTTGACCAGTTTTCAGTATAAATCGTAACTAATTGTAATTTAAAGTAATATATATCAACCTTAAGCCTTTTTCGTTGCGCCGCACCAACAAACGGGTGGTTAGGGCGGGAACTTTCTTTATTTTTTAGCAAGTTACGCTATCTTGATGAGATATAAAGAGAATTTATTGAAATATTTATTGAAATAAGGTATACCGTATCCTCGGTATGGGGTGTCTGGAGGACTGCGCTTGAAACGCTTGGGTTGGTTGCTTTTGTTGCTGGTGACAGCGGTCGCCCAGGCCGGCAAGCTGGAGATCCAGGGCGTGCGCCTGTGGGCGGCACCGGATAATACCCGCGTGGTGTTCGACGTGAGTGGTCCCGTCGTACACCGTCTGTTTACCCTGAAAGGCCCCGACCGTCTGGTGATCGATCTGGACAACGCGCACATGGACGATGAGGTCCGGAAGGCGGTGGCCGGGGCGGGCATGGTGACCGGTTTGCGCAGCGGACCACGCAAACAGGGCGACCTGCGTGTGGTGCTGGACCTTTCCCGGCCCGTCAAACCAAAGAGTTTCGTCCTCAGACCCAACGATCAGTATGGGCACCGCCTGGTGGTCGACCTGTTCGATAGCGGCGCCGCGGATAAAAGCGTACCCCGGAGGACCCAAAGCACCAGCGCCCCGTCGCCAAAACAGCGCGATATCGTGGTTGCCGTCGACGCCGGGCACGGGGGTGAGGATCCGGGAGCACGTGGTAAGCGCGGTACACGGGAAAAGGATGTAGTGTTGGCTATTGCCCGCAAGCTGGCCGCATTGATCAATAAGGAACCGGGCATGAAAGCTGTTCTGGTTCGTAGTGGCGATTATTATGTGGGTTTGCGCAAGCGCATGGAGATTGCCCGCAAGCACCGCGCAGATCTGTTTATATCCATTCATGCCGACGCCTTTCGTGACCGACGGGTGAACGGGTCTTCGGTTTTCGTGCTTTCAAGGCGTGGCGCATCGTCAGAAATGGCGCGCTGGCTGGCGGCACGTGAAAATGCCGCTGATCTCGTCGGCGGTGTGAGCCTGGATGACAAGGATGACCTGCTGGCCGAGGTGTTGCTGGATCTGGCACAGGCTGCCACCCTGGAGGCCAGCACCGAAGTGGCTGACAAGGTGTTCTACCAGATGAAACAAGTCGGCAGTGTGCATAAGAAAACTGTGCAGCACGCCGGTTTCATGGTGTTGAAGTCCCCCGATATCCCCTCGTTGCTGGTCGAGACCGCCTTTATTTCCAACCCTTCTGAAGAGAACCGGTTGAAGAGTTCCCGTCACCAGCAGAAGATGGCAGAGGCGCTGTTCAAGGGCATCACCGGTTACTTCTCCGACCACGCGCCGCCCGGCACCCGGATTGCCACGTCCCGGTCCCGCCGGCACGTCATTCGCAGCGGTGATACCCTGAGTCAGCTCGCCCGGCGCTACGGCATCAGCACGGGTGAACTGCGCACGGCCAACAGTTTGCGCAGCGACCGCCTGATGGTCGGCAAGGTGCTGAAAATCCCGCATCGTGGTAGTTAAGCCGCCGTAGAGCGTAGGTTTCGTTTTCCGGGATTCAGGCTGATTGCATTTCACGGTACTATCCCCGTTATCTAACTGACCGGGAACCGTCCCTGATGCGCATTCACCCCCTCGACCCCCAGCTCGTCAACCAGATCGCCGCCGGCGAGGTCGTGGAACGGCCGTCCTCGGTGGTCAAGGAGCTGCTGGAAAACAGTCTGGATGCCGGCGCGACGAGTATCGAGATTGAAGTGGAGGAGGGCGGCAAGCGCCTGGTCAGGGTGCGGGACAACGGTCACGGCATCCATGTCGACGATCTCGCGCTGGCGCTTTGCCGCCATGCAACCAGCAAGATCGCTTCTCTCGACGACCTGGAAAAGGTAACCAGCCTGGGCTTTCGTGGCGAGGCGCTGCCGAGTATGGCATCGGTTTCGCGGCTGACTCTGCGGTCGCGCACCCGCGCGGACGAAAGTGGCTGGCTGGTTCGCAGCGATGGTAGTGAGCACAGTTCGCAAGCGGAGCCTGTCGCGCACCCGGTCGGCACCACGGTCGAGGTGCAGGATCTGTTTTTTAACGTGCCGGCCCGGCGCAAGTTCCTGCGTACCGAAAATACCGAACAGAAGCATCTGGATGCGGTGGTACAACAGATAGCGCTCAGCCGACCGGATGTCGAAATCCAGCTGCGACGTAACCGGAAAACCGTGTATCACCTGCGCGCGGCGGACGATGAAGCCGGTCAGCTGGCGCGCATGCAGGCACTGCTGGGCGAAGCATTCATCCAGCAAGTGATCAGCCTGGACCACACGGCCGCCGGGCTGCGGCTATCCGGCTGGGTAGCCCGGCCGGCCTTTTCCCGTAGCCAGGCCGATTTGCAGTTCTTTTTCGTCAACGGCCGCGTGGTGCGGGACCGGCTGCTGACCCATGCGGTACGCCAGGCTTACCACGATGTGCTGTACCACGGCCGACACCCGGCCTTCGTGCTGCACCTGGAGATCGATCCGACGCTGGTCGATGTGAATGCTCATCCGGCCAAACACGAGGTGCGTTTTCGCGAATCCCGGCTGGTACACGACTTCCTGTACCGTACATTGCACCAGGTGCTGGCAGACGAGCGACCGGCTGCGGACCCGCCGGTAACGTTGCCGGTACAGCCCGCGCGTGCGACGACCTGGAACGGCGGCGGAGCCGGTTGCCAGGCCGGTATGCCATTGCAGGTTAGTGATCAGGTGCCCCTTTATCAGCGCCTGCACGGCGACCTGCCGGTCTCCGCCGGTAGTGCGCCGCTGCCGGTGGAACGGAGCATGGCCGAGGCGGACGAAGTGCCGCCACTCGGATTTGCGCTGGCGCAGCTGAAAGGCATCTACATCCTGGCGGAAAACGCCCACGGTCTGATCCTGGTGGACATGCACGCGGCGCACGAACGCATCCGTTATGAAAATCTGAAGCGCAGCTACCAGGAGGATGGCGTCCGTTCACAACCCTTGCTGGTGCCCATGGCGATCAATGTCAGTGAACCGGAGGCGGACCTGGCCGAGGAAGCACAGGCCTGGTTTTCGGCATTGGGTTTTGAACTTGACCGGGGCGGTCGGGAGCAACTGGTGGTGCGCCAGGTTCCTGCCCTGCTGTCCGACGTAGACATCGAGGCGCTGGTGCGCGATGTATTGTCCGATTTGCAGGTACACGGTCAGAGTCAGCGCGTCGAGGAACGGGTCAATGCACTGTTCTCGACCATGGCCTGCCATGGTTCCGTGCGGGCTAACCGGCACCTGAGCAGTGAGGAAATGAATGCCCTGCTGCGGGACATGGAGCATACCGAGCGCGCCGGACAGTGCAATCACGGCCGTCCGACCTGGACGCAGCTCGGCATGCAGGAGCTGGATGCGATGTTCCTGCGCGGACGCTAGTGCCAAAGCCGCTGGCCATCTTTCTTATGGGTCCGACGGCTTCCGGCAAAACCGGTGTCGCAGTGGAGCTGGTGCAGCGCCTGCCGCTGGAGATTATAAGCGTGGACTCGGCGCTGGTGTACCGTGGTATGAATATCGGTACCGCCAGGCCGGATGCCGAAACCCTGCGCCTGGCGCCGCATCGTCTGCTGGACATACGCGATCCTGCCGAGCCCTATTCGGCGGCCATGTTTCGCCGTGATGCACTGGAGCACATGGCGCAGATCTGTGCGGCGGGCAGGGTGCCGCTGCTGGTCGGAGGCACCATGCTGTACTTCCGCGCCCTGGAGCAGGGGCTTTCGGATCTGCCCTGTGCCGATGCCGGGGTGCGCGCCGCACTGGAAGCCGAGGGTCGGCAGCGTGGCTGGCCCGCCATGCATGAACGTTTGGCGCAGGTCGACCCGGAGGCGGCGCAGCGCATCCACCCCAACGACCCACAACGTATTCAGCGTGCACTGGAAGTCCACCAGCTGGCCGGTATATCCATGACCCAACTTTGCCGGCAGGGGCGCGCGGCGTCGTCCGGTTACCGTTTTCTGAAGATCGTGCTCGCACCGCAGGATCGCACGCTACTGCATGAACGTATCAGGCAGCGTTTTTACGGTATGCTGGGCCAGGGCTTCCTCGAAGAGGTGCGCGGCCTGCGCGACCGGGGTGATCTTGATTCAGCGCTACCCTCGATGCGGGCGGTAGGTTATCGCCAGGCCTGGAGCTACCTGGACGGGAAACTAACGGCGGAGGAATGGGGTGAACGGGCAGTGATTGCGACGCGGCAGTACGCCAAACGGCAGCTAACCTGGCTCAGGAGTGAAGCGAATACCCACTGGGTTGATCCGGTTGAAACCGATGCGATCGATGAAATATCTGATCTGCTTGCGACGTATGGCGCGACAGCCGTTTGAATGTGCTATAGTTTTGCAAACTTGACCAGCACTGCACCGGTGCGGGTCGACGGCGCTCGAATGTAAACAGCTATAATATGCGGCGCAGGAGAACAGGATTGAGCCAAGACACCAGAACAAGGAGAAATGACATGGCCCGAGGTCAGTCGCTGCAAGAACCCTTCCTGAATGCACTTCGTAAAGAACGCATTCCGGTTGCCATTTATCTTGTTAATGGCATCAAGTTACAGGGCCAGATCGAATCATTCGATCAGTTTGTCGTATTACTGAAGAACAGCGTCAGCCAGATGGTCTACAAGCATGCCATCTCGACCGTGGTACCGGCGCGCAATGTCCGCCTGGCGCCGAGTGGTGAAGATGCTGCTCCCAGTGCGCCCGAACCGGGCAATTCCTGATCCCGTTGTACCCGTCAGGATGCAGTGTCACGGTCTGTGACATTTTACCTGCGTGGATCACGATGATGGCCGAGAGCAGGGTGGCACTTGTTTGAGCGTCCCGGCAGCGGGGAACGTGCCATTCTGGTGCACGTCGATTTCCCTGGCCAGTCAGAACCCGAGGACCTGCTTGAATTTACCGATCTTGCCGTTTCGGCCGGTGCGCAACCGGTCGGGACGGTGTTGTCCAGTCGCAAGGTACCCGAGGCGCGGTACTTCATCGGTTCTGGCAAGGCGGAGGAAGTCCGTGACCTGCTAGTGGCTGAAGATGCCGGTCTGGTGATTTTCAATCACGAACTTGGCCCCAGCCAGGAACGCAATCTCGAACAGCTCTTTCAGGCCCGGGTGCTGGATCGCACCGGCCTGATCCTGGATATTTTCGCTCGTCGGGCGCGTTCCTTCGAAGGCAAGCTGCAGGTAGAACTCGCCCAGCTAAAACATTTGTCCACCCGACTGATTCGTGGCTGGACCCATCTGGAACGCCAGAAAGGTGGTATCGGTCTGCGCGGACCGGGTGAAACCCAGCTGGAAACCGACCGCCGTTTACTGGGAAATCGTATCAAGCAAATCCACAAAAGACTGGACAAGGTGCGCAGTCAGCGTGCCCAGGGCCGGCGAGCGAGAGAGCGGGCGGCGGTTCCGACGGTTTCTCTGGTGGGGTATACCAATGCCGGTAAATCGACGCTGTTCAACCGTCTGTGCGATGCTGACGTGTATGCAGCCGACCAGCTGTTCGCAACCCTGGACCCGACCTTGCGACGTTTCGAACTGCCCGGTTTCGGTCCGGTGGTGCTGGCAGATACTGTGGGTTTCGTGCGTAAACTGCCGCACGAACTGGTGGCAGCTTTCCGCTCCACCCTGGAAGAGACGCTGGAAGCCGACGTGTTGCTGCATGTCATCGATGCCCACGACCCCGAGCGGCAAACCCGTCTGGAACAGGTCAACGAGGTCCTGGACGCCATTGGCGCGTGTGATGTGCCGCAGCTTCTGGTATACAACAAGATCGATTTGACCGCAGAGCCGGCAAGATTATTGAGAGATGCGGATGGTCGCGTTACCCGGATCTGGTGTTCTGCGGCCTCGGGAGAGGGTCTGGACCTGCTGACACAGGCGCTGGGTGAGTATTTTCTATCCGACCAGGTACAGGGCTGGCTGTTGCTGTCCCCCCGGGCCGGTCGGTTACGAGCCGCGATCTATGTCACCGGGGAGGTTCTGCAGGATATCCCGGATGATTCAGGGGGCTGGTGGCTGCAAGTGAGGATTAGTGAGCAAAAACTGGCCGGACTGTACCGGAATGAGGGGCTGGAATACGTCTTGAATCCTGGCTGCGAACCGGTTCATGTTGCGGCCGGCGCGCAAGCTCCTTAGAATCCCCCTCTGTAAATTTATTCAATTGGGTAATTTCCCACGCTACGGAGTTATAAATGGCCTGGAACGAGCCGGGAGGCGGTAACAACAAGGATCCATGGGGCGGTCGCGGAGGTCAGGGTCCTCCGGACCTGGACGAGGTCGTGCGCAAGATGCAGCAAAAGCTCGGTGGCATGTTCGGTGGCCGCAAGGGTGGCAGCGATAGCGGCGGTGGATCGGGTCCCGGTTTTGCGGGCCTCGGACTGATTGCTGCGATCGTGGCGGTGGTGTGGGTGTTTTCGGGCATTTACATCATCGACGCCGGCAAGCGTGGTGTAGTGCTGCGCTTCGGTGCTTTCAGCGAAATAACCGGTCCCGGACCACACTGGCACATTCCCTATCCGATCGAACAGGTTGAGACCGTCGATGTCGAACAGCGCCGCTTTGTCGAGATAGGCTACCGTTCGGCCGGTGGTGGCCAGGGTTCGGTAGCCGTGCCGCGCGAAGCGCTGATGCTCACCGAGGACGAGAATATCGTCAATATCCAGTTCGCCGTTCAATACCAGGTGGATGACCCGCGCAAGTACCTGTTCGATGTGCGTGATCCCGAGCTGGTGCTGAAGCAGGTGGCGGAAAGTGCGATCCGCGAAGTAATCGGCAAGAGCAAGATGGATTTTGTATTGAAAGAGGGCCGGGCCGATGTGGTTGCTGAAGTCAGGGAGCTGATGCAAATAATCCTGGACAGCTATGGTAGCGGTCTGCGGGTGTCGGATGTCAATTTGCAGGATGCGCAGCCGCCCGAAGAAGTTCAGGCTGCCTTCTCGGATGCCATCCGGGCACGTGAAGACAAGGAACGTTACAAAAACGAGGCCGAGGCCTATTCCAACGAAGTGATTCCACAGGCGCGTGGTGCGGCTGCCCGCCAGATTCAGGAAGCGGATGCCTACAAGGAAGCCCTGGTAGCAAAGTCTACTGGTGAGGCCAGTCGTTTTATCGCCCTGTTGCAGGAGTATCGCAAGGCACCTGTAGTCACCCGCAAGCGTCTTTATCTGGAAACGATGGAAGCCGTGCTGGGCGGTACCGGCAAGGTGCTGGTTGACAGCAAGAGCTCGAATAACCTGATGTACCTGCCGCTCGATCAGCTGCTGAAGAAGAGTAGCAGTGTCCGGCCCGCGCAGGATGGTAACAATGTCGTGGATACCACGTCGCCGCGCAAACGGAATGCTGATCAGACGGCGCGACCGTCACGAACTGTGCGGGAGACTCGCTAATGGCGAATAGCAAAAGTTTTGTTCTGTTGCTGGTTCTGGTCGCGTTGGTGGTCGGTGCTTTTTCGATGTTTCGTGTTACGGAGTGGGAAAAAGCCATCATGTTCCGGCTGGGTGAAATTGTCACCGCGGAATTCAAGCCGGGCCTGCACTTCAAGATTCCCTTTATCAACAATGTACGGGTCTTTGACGGTCGTATCATTACGCTGGATGTGGCTCCCGAACGTTTTCTCACGGCCGAGAAGAAGAATGTGATCGTCGATTCGTTTGTCATGTGGCGCATTGACAATACCAGCCGTTACTACACGGCCGTGCTGGGTGACGAGCGCCATGCCAATCAGCGCCTGGAGCAGATCATCAAGGATGGCATGCGCAGCCAGTTCAGTCGGCGCACCATCAACGACGTGATTTCCGGCGAGCGCGGGACCATCATGCGGAATCTCACCGAGGACGCGAACCAGCAGGCGCAGGAAATCGGCATCAGCATCGTCGATGTGCGCGTGAAGCGTGTCGACCTGCCTGCCGAGGTGAGTAATTCGGTCTATAGCCGCATGCAGGCGGAGCGTACCCGGGTGGCCAAGGAATTTCGTTCCCAGGGTAAGGAAGAGGCCGAGAAGATACGGGCCAACGCCGATCGCCAGCACCAGGTAATCATTGCCAATGCCTATCGGGACGCAGAGGAGACGCGTGGTGAGGGCGATGCGCTGGCCGCAGAAATCTATGCTGATGCCTATAACCAGGATCAGGGTTTCTATGCCTTTACCCGTAGTCTCAAGGCCTATCGCAGCAGTTTCCGGAACAGTAACAATCTGATGCTGCTGGAGCCTGACAGTGAGTTCTTCGAATACTTCAACGGGACCCCGGGCGCACAGTAGCCGTCAACGGCCGCCTGCACCGGAATTCGGGCGACATCGAGTTGTCCGGTATTTCTGGACTGAGTGATGTGGAATGATCTGTGGGTGGCGACGGCGCTGATGCTGGTGCTGGAAGGAATGATTCCTTTCCTGAGTCCGGAAGGTTTCCGGCGCATGCTGGCTTCGGTTTTGCAGATGGATGACCGCAGCCTGCGTATTGCCGGCCTGGTCAGTATGCTGGGCGGTCTCGGATTGCTGTATCTGGTACGTTAGTGATGATCAACAAAAAACGCTGGTTGTTGCCGGAGGGCGTCGAGGAGCTGCTGCCGGAGCCGGCCTGGCAGCTGGAGACACTCGGTCGCGAGTTGCTGGATCTGTACCGTAGCTGGGGCTACGAACTGGTTATTCCGCCGTTTATTGAATACCTGGATTCATTATTGACGGGGTCGGGCTCTGATCTCGACCTGCAGACCTTCAAGCTGATCGACCAGATGTCGGGCCACCTGCTGGGCTTGCGTGCCGACATGACACCGCAGGTAGCCAGAATCGACGCGCACCGTCTGCGGCGTGAAGCGCCGAGTCGTCTGTGCTATCTGGGTACCGTGCTGCATACCTTGCCGGCCGGGTTTTCCGCTTCCCGTAGTCCCATGCAGGTGGGGGCCGAGCTGTTCGGTCACTCGGGCCCTGAGAGTGACGTGGAGATTCTGCAGCTCATGCTGGCAACGCTGGCGTTGACCGGTATCGATGCGGTGTATGTCGATCTTGGTCATGTCGGCATCTACCGGGGCCTCGCCCGCGACGCGGGTCTGGATGTGGATCAGGAGGCCTTCCTGTTCGATGCCCTGCAGCGCAAGGCCATTCCGGAAATCGAGGAATTTCTTGCCGGGCTGGATTTGTCCACGGAGCTGCGCCAGCGGCTGGCCGCACTGGCGTTGCTCAATGGGGACAGCGAAGTGCTGCAGCAGGCACGAACCCGCCTGCAAGGTTGTGGCCAGGCTGCCGCAGAGGCGCTGGATAACCTGCTGGTCATTGCTGACCTGGCCGGCCGGCGTCTGCCAGGCGTACCATTGCACTTCGACCTGGCCGAACTGCGCGGGTACCAGTACCAGACCGGTGTGGTGTTTGCGGCTTTTGTGGCAGATCGCGGTCAGGAAATTGCTCGCGGCGGACGTTATGACGAAATCGGCAGCGTGTTCGGGCGTGCCCGACCGGCGACCGGGTTCAGTACCGACCTGCGCACCCTGATGCAGCTGGGGCAGCGGAACCGTCCGGCACCGGCAGACAGGGTGCTGGCACCGGCAGAAGATAATGAGGCATTGCGCGACACAGTGCGCGCATTACGGGCTGAAGGTGTGGCCGTTGTACAGCAGTTACCCGGTCAGACCGGTACCTTTGCAGAGATGGGCTGTGACCGCATACTACGCTGGAACGGTACGGGCTGGATGATAGAGAATATTGCGCAGGACTGACAGGACAAGCGACTGATGGGCAAGAACGTTGTAATAATCGGCACTCAGTGGGGTGACGAAGGCAAGGGCAAGATTGTCGACCTGTTGACTGATCGTGCCGCCGCGGTGGTGCGTTTTCAGGGCGGACACAATGCCGGTCATACGCTGGTTATTGACGGTCAGCAGACGGTGTTGCACCTGATTCCTTCGGGCATCCTGCGCGACGGGGTGCGCTGCCTGATCGGTAACGGAGTGGTGCTGTCTCCCACGGCATTGCTGGAAGAGATCGCCACGCTCGAGTCCAACGGTGTGCCGGCGCGCGAGCGCCTCGGTATCAGTGAATCCTGCCCGCTGATTCTTCCCTATCATATTGCGCTCGATCAGGCCCGTGAGCGGGCCCGGGGCAAGAAGGCCATCGGTACCACCGGTCGCGGCATCGGACCCACCTACGAAGACAAGGTGTCGCGCCGTGGCATACGCCTGGGCGAATTGCTGGATCCGGATCATTTCAGCGAACGTCTGCGTGAAGTAATGGACTATCACAACTTCGCGCTGGAACACTATTTCAGGACCGGAGCGGTTGATTACCAGCAAGTGCTGGATGAAGCCCTGGCCCAGGGGGAGCAGATCGCGCCCATGGTCGAGGACGTCCCCGGTACCTTGCACCGCTTGCGCGCAGAAGGTAGCAGCATCATGTTCGAAGGGGCCCAGGGTGCGTTGCTCGATATCGATCACGGCACTTATCCATACGTTACCTCGTCGAACACCATTTCCGGTGGTGCCGCCAGCGGCAGTGGGGTAGGGCCACGTGATCTGGACTACATACTGGGCATTGTCAAAGCCTATACCACCCGGGTCGGAGCCGGGCCTTTCCCGACCGAGCTGTTCGATGATGACGGGCGTTACCTGGGTGAGAAGGGACACGAGTTCGGTGCCACTACCGGTCGGCAGCGTCGTTGTGGCTGGCTGGACCTGGTCTCCCTGCGTCGCTCACTGAAGCTCAACAGCGTGACCGGCATGTGCATCACCAAGCTGGATGTACTGGACGGCATGGAGACCATCCGTATCTGTGTTGCCTACAAACTTGATGGCCGGGAAATCGATGTGCCACCGGCCGGTGCGGACCTGCTCGAGAAGTGCGAACCGCAGCTGGTGGAATTGCCGGGCTGGAAGGAATCCACTGTGGGTGTAAAGTCCATCGACCGGTTGCCGCAGGCTGCCCGGGATTACCTGGACCGGGTCGAGGCATTGTGCGGGATCCCCATTGATATTGTATCCACCGGGCCGGATCGCGAGCAGACCATCATTAAGAGTCACCCCTTCGAGTAGTTTCAGCGGGCCATGCGATATTCTGGCGGCAACGGCATTCTTCAGGCTCCACTCAGGATACTGTTTATCGTCCTCACCCTGTTCATCCTGATCGGGTTCACTGCCTTTGCCTGGAATGCCTGGCAGGAAGTGCGGCATGACACCGAAACCGAACTGCATGCGATGAACCGGCTGCTGGTGCAGGCTACCCGGGAAATCCTGGCGCACCACCAGACTGTACTGCGCATCCTCGGTGAACGTCTCCTGGATATCGATGCCGGACAGTACCCGGAGCGGGGTCGGAAACTGGTCGATGAGTTGCTGCGTCTGAATCCGGGTATGGCCGGTTTTGGCCTCGCACGGCCGGATGGTCAGCTGGTACTGGTCTCCGGTACCGAGCCGGGCGTCCGTCTTCCCAGCCTGATGGCCCGGTCGGAGTCGGCCATGAGTTTTCAGCAGGCGCTCGGTGCCGGGCATATGATTACCGGAAGAACCTACTTCCTTCCCCTCCTGCAGCGCTGGCTGATCCCGCTGCGTGTTGCGGTCCGCGATGCCAGCGGAAAAATCGTCCTGGTCATGACATCCGGCATCGATCTGGATTCACCGGCAACGACCTGGAATGTGCTGCAGGTAATGCGCGGTAGCGAGATGCGGCTGCTGCGTACCGATGGTTACTGGCAGTTCGCAAAGCCACTCGACAGGAGTCGTCGTGACGAGGAGTACAGCCAGCCCCTGCAAGCTGCACAGCTGGAGCAGGTCGGGGACTGGGCGCGCTCCGCCGACAGCGAACCGATGACCCATACTCATATGGGGAAACTGTGTATGACGTCCTGGTTGCCGGAGTGGCAACTGTATTCGGTGGTAAGCTGGCCGCAAGATCTGTTGCGCAAACAGTACCTGCGCCGTATAACCATGCCGGGCATACTGCTGTTCGCATTCCTGTTGGCCGGAACCCTGTTCTATCGTACCGCTCTGCGACAGCAGAGGACCTATGAGGCCATGCTGATCCAGAAGGCAAACTACGATAGCCTGACGGGTTTGCCCAACCGCGCCCTGTTCCTGGACCGCCTTGGCCAGGCAATGGAACTTGCCCATCGCGAGCAGCACCATGTGATGCTGGCATTTCTCGACCTCGACCACTTCAAGCGTATCAATGACAGTTTTGGTCACGTTACCGGTGACGAGCTGCTATGTCGTTGCGGGGAACGGCTTGGCAACGTGCTGCGGGGAGGGGATACCGTCGCCCGCATTGGTGGAGATGAATTTCTGTTCCTGTTTCTCAACCTGGATTCCCTGGATGCGGCAGAGGCCGTGGTAGCTAAAATCCAGGCGGTATTTTCCCGGCCGTTCATGATCGGACACCGGGAAATATTCAGCACGGCCAGCATTGGTCTGGCGGAATTTCCGGGTGACTTCAACGATCCGGATGAACTGATGAAGGCAGCCGATACTGCCCTGTATAAGGCCAAGCAGGCCGGCCGTAACACGCATTGTTTCTATTCCGAACAGATGAACCGGGAAGCCGAGCGGCGCATGGAACTCGAATCTGCATTGCGGTATGCGCTGTCGAATGACGAGTTGCACCTGGTATACCAGCCGCAGGTGGATCTTGTATCCGGCCGCTGGGTGGGCTGCGAGGGTTTGCTGCGCTGGAAGAGCCCGTTACTGGGGCCGGTTTCGCCGGCTGAGTTTATCCCGGTCGCCGAGGAGTCCGGTTTGATCCGCGGCATCGGGGATTTTGTCCTGGAGACAGCCTGCCGGGATCTGGTGCATATCAGGCAGGTCGCCGCCCCGGACTTCTGCATGTCGGTAAATCTGTCCGCATGGCAGATGCACCAGCCGGGCCTCTCCGGGCAGATCGGAACGCTGCTGGCCCGTCATGGCCTGGGTGCCGCCAACCTGGAAGTCGAAATCACCGAAGGCATCATGGTTGAGACGGCCGAGCAGCTGGAGTTGTTGCGCGCTGCCGGGGTACGCATCGCCGTGGATGACTTCGGAACCGGTTTTTGTTCGCTGAGCTACCTGGAACGCTTTCCGGTTACCACGCTCAAGATCGACCAGTCTTTTGTCCGCAATATCGAATCCAGCGATGGCCAGGCAAAACTGGTCAAGGCCATTATAAACATGGGGACCAGTCTGCAGCTGGAAATCGTTGCCGAGGGTATCGAGACCGCGCGGCAGCTGGACTTTCTGCGCCGCGCCGGCTGCCGGCTCGGCCAGGGTTACTATCTCTGCAAGCCGGTCGCGCTTGATAAATTTATGGCTCTTGTTCAGAGTGGACAGCTGGAAAATTCCTGATACCCCGGTCAATCAGCTTGGGAGGGTCCGTGTCTGAAAATACATTGCGGCTCCGGCGTGTCGCCATCGATACCTACCGGGAGAATGTTGCCTACCTGCACCGGGACTGTGTGGTGTACCGGAGTGAAGGCTTTCAGGCATTATCCAGGGTCGAGATACAGGTTGAGGGCGATGGCCAGCCGGTGCTGGCGGTGCTGAATGTCGTCGATGATGAAGCCATTACCACGCGCGATGAACTCGGCCTTAGCGAACAGGTTTTTCTCCAGCTGGGTCAGCCGGAAGGTGCGCACGTCAGCGTTTCACCGGCCAGGTTGCCCGAGTCGTTGCACGCGATTCACCGCAAGATCGCCGGCGACCGTCTCAGCCTGGAAGACTACCGGGCGATAGCCCGTGACATTGTTGAAAATCGCTACGCAAAAATAGAAATGGCAGCCTTCCTGGTTGCCTGCACAGAATCCGGTATGGAGCGCGATGAGGTCATGTACCTGACGCGTGCCATGGTGGAGACCGGTGAGCGTCTCAGCTGGGGCGAAGCGCTGGTTGCCGATAAACACTGCATCGGCGGGATACCGGGCAACCGCACCACCATGCTGGTGGTGCCCATCGTTGCCTGTCACGGTATGCTGATTCCGAAAACCTCCAGTCGTGCCATTACTTCTCCTGCGGGTACTGCGGATACCATGGAAGTGCTGGCCGATGTCGAAGTACCGCTGGAAAAGGTCAGGGACATCGTGCACCGCGAGCGCGGCTGCCTGGTGTGGGGCGGCACGGCCCGGCTGGCGCCGGTGGATGACATCCTGATTTCGGTAGAACGCCCGCTGTCACTGGATTCTCCCGGGCAGATGGTGGCTTCGATCCTGTCCAAGAAGCTGGCGGCCGGCGCGACCTACTTGCTGGTCGATATCCCGGTCGGGCCGACTGCCAAGATCCGTAGCCAGGCCGATGCCCTACGCCTGCGCAAACTGTTCGAATTTGTCGGTGATCGCCTCGGGCTTCAACTGGTGGTGGTGATTACCGACGGACGCCAGCCGGTCGGACGTGGCATAGGTCCGGTGCTCGAGGCCCGTGATGTCATGCAGGTACTGAACAACGAACCGCAGGCACCGGCCGATCTTCGCGAAAAGGGCTTGCAGCTTGCCGGGCGTATACTGGAGTTCGACCCGGATATCCGCGGTGGTCAGGGTTACAGCCTGGCGCGCGACATCCTCGAATCCGGCCGAGCGCTGCAAAAGATGCAGCAGATCATCGAACTGCAGGGAGCGCGTGCGCAGATGCCGGAAACCGGAAGCTTGTGCCACAAGGTGACGGCGCAGGACAGCGGCACGGTCAGTGCGATTGATAACCTGCAAATGGCCCGTATCGCTCGCCTGGCCGGCGCACCCCTGGACAAGGGGGCCGGTGTGGATCTCTATCGCAAGACCGGTGACAGCGTACAGCAGGGCGAACCGCTGTACGCGATATACGCGGCTTTCGAGTCCAACTTTGATTTTGCCAGAGATGCGGCTTCGCAGTACAGCGGTTTCCAGCTAGCCTGACGCAGTCCGCCGGATACAAGCGGCAAGTGTTGGTATTTTTCGACTACAGTGATGCCGCACGGCGGCTGGCCGCCGGTCTGCACGGGACGGGGAATCTGGCCTGACATTGTGGCAGGCCGGGCCCGCACCCTTTTTCTTCCCGGGGGTTCGTCTATAATAGCGACCCCGTCAGACCGGTAAGCCCAGTTGTGAGTCATTCCACGTTTTTAAGCAGGGTTTCCAGAGCCGTGGTGCCGGGTATTCTGGTCGCATGGCTGCTGGGCGGTTGTGCCGGTACGCCGGACCCGGTGCTGTATCCGAATGCGCACCTCAAACAGGTCGGTCAGCAGGTGGCGCAGCAAGACATCGAGAGCTGCAGACAACTGGCGCGCGGCTCCGGTGTGGCGGAGAACAAGGATGGCAATGTGGCCGGCAAGGCGGCTGGTGGCGCCGCCGTGGGTGGCGCGGCGGGCGGCGCATGGGGCCTGGTGGGCGGTAATGCAGGCAAGCGCGCGGCAGCGGGCGCAGCCGCGGGGGCCGCTGCCGGTGCGGCGCGCGGCGGAATGCAGTCTTCCGAAACTTCACCGGTGTTCAAGAAGTTTGTTCAGAAATGCCTGCGTGACAAGGGCTACGAGGTTATTGGCTGGCAATGAACAGGTACTATTTTTCCGCAACAGAATGGCTGCAGCAGCAGCCCACAGTTTTACAGGGGTAAGTGTCGTGAAAGAAAAGATTTTCCGGTTTGTCATTATCGCGTTGTTGGCGGTGGGTGTAGCTCCGATCGGGCTGGCTGCCGAGGCCGGTTCGCCGCCAGCGATTACCAGCACGGATCCCGATATCCCCCTCGATGAACTGAGCCTGCGGCTGACTCCGCTGACGCGCGATGAGCTCAAGGTGGAAGTGGATGCCTGGCAGAAACTCCTGCAGGCCAAGGCCACCGAGATTGGCACCGCCGAGATCGCGGTGAAGCACCGGAAAGAGGAGCTCGCCAGGGTCGAGGATATCGAAGAGGCGATCAGCGATGTGGATGAAGCAAAAGAAGCATTGAGTGAGGTAGCCAGCGAAGACAAAAAAGATGTCAGCAGGGCAGAAGAAGACCTGAATGAAGCCGAGCAGGAAGTAAAAGCGGCGAAGGAAGAGGCGCTGGCAACCGTTGAGCGAACCTCGGCTGACGCGGACGTGAAGAAGGTCGAAGCGGTTGCAGCAAAAAAGGCAGCAGAAGAAAAGCGCCGGCAAGAACAGGAATCTGCTGATCAGGATCAGGGTGAGAAGGAAGGCGCGGACGACGCTGAGGCGAAGCAAGCGCTGACTGCTATCGAGAGGAAGTTGCAGCAGGCTACCGAGGAGCGGGAACAGAAGCGCGCCGAAGTGCTGACTTACCTTACGGAGCTGAGAGCGCAGCAGACCTCGTTGATTGATCACCTTAATCTTGCCATCGATGCCTATGAAAAGAAGGGCGGGGCGCCGGAAGACATCGAGCAGTATCGCCAGTATGTAAGCGCGGTGTCGGGGATCAAGGTCGACATGTCGGATATGCAGGCAACCTGGGCCACCATCAGCGGATGGATGATGTCCGACGAGGGCGGGCTGCGCCTGCTGAAGAATATTGCCCTGTTCCTGGTTATCGTGCTGGGCGCGGTATTTCTTTCACGCCTGGCCGCGCGGGGAACCGGCAAAGTCCTGGCGCGCACCGGGCAGACGTCCCGGTTGCTGGGAGACTTTATGGTGGCTACCGTTCGCCGGGTGGTATTGATCGTCGGCGTACTGGTCGGTCTGGCGGCGATGGAAGTCAATGTCGGTCCCTTGCTGGCTGTCATCGGTGCCGCCGGCTTCGTGATCGCATTCGCCCTGCAGGATTCCCTGGGCAATTTTGCCAGTGGTATCCTTATATTGCTTTTCCGGCCTTTCGATGTAGGTGATGTCATCGAAGTGGCCGGCGTGCTGGGCAAGGTCGAGAGCATGAACCTGCTGTCTGTACAGGTGCGCACACCGGATAACAAGGCGGTTATCATTCCAAACAACAACGTCTGGAGTAATTCCATAATCAATGTGACCGGTACCAGCACCCGGCGTGTGGACCTGGTTTTCGGCATTGCCTACGATGATGACATGGGCAAGGCGCAGAAGATCATGGAGGATGTGGTTAGTGCACACGAGAAGGTACTGGAGGATCCGGAACCCGTCGTGCGTGTGAACGAACTGGCCGATTCATCGGTCAACTTCGTGTGTCGGCCCTGGGTGCAGACCGAGGACTACTGGGACGTTTACTGGGATATTACGCGTGGCGTGAAGGAACGTTTTGACCAGGAAGGTATCTCGATACCGTTCCCGCAGAGCGATGTTCATTTCATCCAGGAACTGCCTGTCAGCGTTGGTGACAAGGCGCCTGCTGACAGCAGCGGCAAGCCCGGGGCGAGTGCCGGCCAGGAAAAGGCTTCAAAACCCGCTGGCAGGACAGCTTCTGTCGATGACCAGCTCCGAAAGAACCCCGAGGTGATCGGAGACGACGTCGCCGACGACTCGGTATGAGCTGAAGCGGATCCCGGGGGAGACCAGGATCCAGTCGAGACGTTCTCCGAAGCCGGGGAAGGTGACCAGTCCTTCGCTGTCCGGCTGGTAGGTGTGCAGGTCCAGTTCGCGGGCAATCAGGCGCACTGCCGAATCCGGATCGTGCCAGTCGGTGTTGAAATCACCCATGATGACCACCGGGCGGTTCCTGTCCTGCAGCGTGGATATCAGTTCTGTCGCCTGTTTGCGGCGGATCGATTCGCTGGCAAAATCGAGGTGGACGGAAACGATATCCACTTCGATACAGGGTTTGCCCGGCCAGGCGACGCTGGACACGACAAAGCCTTTCGGTATCGGTGACATGCCAGGTTTGAAAGTGACGGCCTGCGGGTTGCCGAGTTTCATTTTCGCCACCAGTGCGGTGCCGTAGGCCAGGCCCATGCCATCGACGTGTGTGCCACGCACCGACTGGTCAAAGGATCCGTGTTCAGCCAGAAAATCCACATGGTCGAAACTACCGTTCCAGAAGGATCGGCTGTCTGCTTCCTGCAGGGATACCACATCGGGTGCTTCCCGTTTCAGCACCATGGCAATGGTGTCCAGATTGGTTTTCGTGGTGTCGGTACTCTGTAATAACTGGTGAAAGCTGTCACCACGGCCGTGCGCCATATTGAGTGTCATGACCCTGAGCCGGGATTCCCCCGCATTTTCATCTGCCTGCCCACCGGCTATCGCTTCGCCATGACTGCGCACCAGGGGTTCCGTACGACGTTCGGTTGTGGCGCAGGATGCCACCAGCAGCAGCAATAGCAGCAGGACCGACCTGCTGAAGCCGGTAGCGTGTGTTTTTCCGGTCGTGGTCAGGCTGACTGGCATATAGAGCCTATTCTGATGGTGCCGGGCTTTGTTGTCTGCGATAGTTGCCCAGTTCATCCATGAGCCAGTCATGGGTGCGGAACTTACGCCCCTGATCGTCGATAATCCGATAGTCGCGACCGGTCATCAGGCTTTCCGTGGCGCACAGGTCGATGAATTCCTCGGGGGTTTCTATCTCGTCCCGAAAATGCCGGTACTTGTCCATAATGTGGCTGGCGGCTTCGACGGATGTGTGTTTGCTGAAGTTGCGTACGAATGTTACGTCGGAATTACGCACATAGTCGATCAGATGCAGGATCGTTCTGCTGCTGTCTTCATTCGGCGTCGCGGTGGCTGTCGTGCTTATGGCCAGGCAGGCGAGCAACAGCAGGCTGCTGAGTTGAATGGCAAACAGCCTGGCCGCGACCGGGCACAGGGCTGGGTTGGTGTGCTGGCACTGCATGTTTCTGTAACCCCGGATCTTGATGCTGAATGCCGTACAGGGTACCGCATGGCCGGCAGGTCAGGTAGTCTCGACGCGCCAGATGCCTGTCCCGGGAACCGGGGGCTGAAACCGGTCAACGCATTGGCATACAATACGGCCATGACGCTTCGCACACCGACACAGGCGGAACGGGCAGGGATATGAATGCCTGTTAAGCTGCTGTTTTCCATAATAGAGTCTCCGCAACACCCGAATTTCGGGGCGTTGTACGCGCGCCTGGGTATTGAAGAGATCAAGCCACGATCCGTGCGCGATGCCATCAAGCGACTCAAGCGGCAGAAGCCGGATTGCCTGGTGGCTGACTTCATCTATGGTTACGGTAACAATTACGCCGGGGTGAACGTCTGCAACCTGGATGTCCTGCTGTCCAGTTTGCAGAAATACTCACCGGAAACCCGTGTTATCGTGCTGGCGCAGAAGCAGGAGCAACAGTACGTGGCGAGGCTGGGCGAGTTGTTCACATTGCACCATGTGTTGGTCTACCCGGTATCCGAACAGCAGATCGAGGACGTATTGTTTCCATGACCACCTACCAGGATTCCTGTGAGGAAACGGGTGTTTTCCTGCCCGACAGCCGTCATACCGTGCACCCGGTGAACATGGCGAGCGCGCGTCAGGTACTCAACGATACGTTTGGCTACCATGATTTCCGCCACCACCAGTCAGATATTATTGCCAACCTTCTGGAAGGCGGAGATGCGCTGGTACTGATGCCCACCGGCGGCGGCAAATCGCTGTGTTTCCAGATTCCGGCCTTGCTGCGAGCCGGTACCGGCATCGTTATTTCGCCGTTGATTGCCCTGATGCAGGATCAGGTGGATGCGCTGCGCCAGCTCGGCCTGCGGGCCGCCTTTCTGAACTCCACACTGGACGGCCGCAGTCGACAGATGATCGAACAGGCCCTGCTCGATGGCGAGCTGGATCTGTTGTACATCGCTCCGGAGCGTTTGCTGACAGCGCACATGCAGGACCTTCTGCAGCGGGCGAGCATCTCGTTGTTCGCCATCGATGAAGCACACTGTGTGTCCCAGTGGGGGCACGACTTCCGCAAGGAGTACCAGCAGCTGTCCGTACTGGCGGAGCGCTACCCCGGGGTGCCGCGTATCGCGCTGACCGCGACCGCGGACCAGCGCACCCGTGCTGAAATTATCGAGCAGCTCAGACTGCAGCAGGCGGCCGTATTCATCAATAGTTTCGACCGGCCCAATATTCGCTATTACATCAGCGAGGGTCGCAATCCGCGCGAGCGTTTGTGGCGTTTCATCCAGGCCGAACACCCCGGCGACGCCGGTATCGTGTACTGCCTGTCGCGCAACAAGGTGGAGCAGGTGGCCGACTGGTTGTGCGGCAAGGGGCGGGTGGCGCTGGCGTACCACGCCGGGCTGCCGGAGCGGATGCGTCGCGAGCATCAGCAGCGCTTCCTGCAGGAGGACGGCGTCGTCATCGTCGCCACCATCGCCTTCGGTATGGGTATCGACAAGCCCGACGTGCGCTTCGTGGCGCACCTCAACTTGCCGAAAAGTGTTGAGGCTTATTATCAGGAAACCGGACGTGCCGGACGTGACGGCCAGCCAGCCGATGCCTGGATGGCGTATAACCTGCAGGATGTCATCATGCTGCGGAAGATGATGAATGACAGCGACGCCGACGACTGCTTCAAGCGGGTCTCCAGCCACAAGCTGGAAACCATGCTTGGCCTGTGTGACCTCACCAGCTGTCGCCGCCAGGCGCTGCTGGCCTACTTCAACGAGCACCTGGATGAGCCTTGTGGTAACTGTGACACCTGCCTCGAACCACCGCGGACCTGGGATGCCACCGAGGCGGCGCAGAAGGCGCTGTCGTGCGTGTTCCGGACCGGTCAGCGCTTCGGTGTCAATTATGTGGTTGAAGTGCTGCTCGGCAAGGAGGATGCACGCATCCAGCGCAACGGCCATCAACGTGCCACTACTTTCGGCATCGGGCGCGAGCACAACGCCACCGAGTGGCGTAGCATCTTTCGCCAGTTGATCGCCCAGGCCTACCTCGACATTGATCCCGACGGACACGGTTCCATGCAGTTGACGGAGAAGGCACGACCGCTGTTACGCGGGGAGGCCCGGTTGCAACTGCGACACCAGCCCGGGCCGGAGAAAAAAGCGCGCCGGGAAAGATCGTCGCGTCCGGTAGTGGAGTTACAGCCAGACGACCAGTCACTGTTCGAAGCATTGCGCGCGCACCGCCTGCAGCTCGCCAAACAGCAGGGCGTGCCGCCCTACGTTATTTTCCACGACAGCACGTTGGTTGAAATGGCTGCTCGCCGGCCACACAGTGAGGCAGAACTGCGCGGCATTACTGGTGTAGGTGAGACCAAGCTGGACCGTTTCGGGCGCAGTTTTATCGAGCTCATCGCGGCTCACGCGGACCCGTAGTACCAACAGACACGGCCGGCCAGAGGATGAGATTATGATCGAGTATGTATTCTTTCACCGCCAGCCGCTGGAGCTGTTTCTGCGCTTCCTCACTGACCGCGGGCTGGAACCCGGGCGTCAGGATCACGAGGATCGCTTCGAGGTGTTGTTGCCGGAGGATCTTGACGATGCCCTGGCCGACCTGGTCGACGAGCAGTACGATCGAATGATGGAACTGGAAGGCGATCTTACCGACCAGGAACAGGCTGATGGTAGCGGTGAGTTCGAGGCCGGTGGAGTGGTGGTGACCCTTAACGACGGCACCAGCGTGTACGCTTGTCTGGATGCCCAACTACTGGCGCGCGTGCTGGCGGTGGTGACGCCGCAGGAGTTCGGCACGATTGTGAACGCCATTGCGGACGCGGTAGAAAACCGCGAACTGCGTTCCCGCTGCCAGCAGTTGCGGGACGGGGACGCCTGACGGGCGAACCAGGCGGAGCGCGCAGCCGTCCGCCCGTTTCACCCCGCTCGGGATGAGAGGACGGCACCTGCCGGATTCCATTGGATAGTAGTAGATTTCGCGCAAATTAGTATAGATAATGCCCGGCTATGCAATGCCAGCCGCGAAATTCCCCCGCCACCACGCTGGTCGCCTGCCACGAATGCGATTCCCTGTACCGGTTTGAGCCACTGGTGCCGGGCGCTACGGCGCGCTGCGGCTGTTGCGGTGCAGTATTGTTGCGCTATCCCAGGGGCGGGCTGACACGAGCCATCGCGCTGTATACCACGGCACTGCTCCTGCTGCTGCTGGCCAACGCCTTTCCCTTTCTGACGCTGGAGATTTCCGGGCGCCAGGAAGTGACTACCATCCTGGGGGCTTCCATCGCCCTGTACAGGCAGGGCATGGGCGAGCTGGCGGTCGTGGTATTGATCACCACGGTACTTGGACCGGCATTGCTGATTTCCAGCTCGCTGTATGTCACCTTTTCGGTGCACATGCGGCGCTATTTGCCGTTTACCCGCACACTGCTGAGCTGGATCAGTGATCTTGCTCCCTGGGTAATGCTGGATGTGTTTATGCTGGGGGTGCTGGTCGCGTTTGTGAAACTGGGCAATATGGCAACCATGCATGTAGGTCTGTCGCTGTACGCATTTGTCGGCCTGATCCTGGTTTCCGCGGCCGCCTCAGCTGCATTCGACCCGCATATGTTGTGGCAGCAGCTCGACTACCGGAAGAAAAGCTGACATGCGCGCCCGGGACTTCGGCCTGGCAAGTTGCCATACCTGCGGACTGGTGGTGAAGCTTCCCGCGGTGGGTCATGTACATTGTCCACGCTGTGCCTCACCGGTGCACTCGCGCAAGGTAAACAGTCTGAGTACCAGCTGGGCGCTGCTGTTGGCGGCCATGATTGCCTATGTGCCGGCCAACCTGTTCCCGGTCATGAGCGTGGTCTCGTTCGGCAAGCGGCAGTCCGACACCATCCTAAGCGGCGTGATTTACCTGTTCGTACACGGCGACTGGCCACTGGCACTGATCGTTTTTGTCGCCAGTGTACTGGTGCCGTTGCTCAAGATGATTGCGTTGACCTATTTGCTGGTGACGGTGCAGCGCAAGTCGTACCTGCGCCACCAGCAGCGCACCCGTTTGTACCGCATCGTGGAACTGGTGGGACGCTGGTCAATGGTGGACATCTTTGTGGTTGCTTTGCTGGCCGCGCTGGTCAATATTGGCAATCTTGCCACCATCGAACCGGGTGCCGGTGCCATTGCGTTTACAACGGTGGTCGTACTCACCATGCTTGCTGCAGCAAACTTCGATCCACGGCTGATCTGGGATCATCAGGGAGAAAAATAATGGCTTCATCGAGGGAACCGGTCGATCTGGACAATGTACCGGAGGCGGAGGTAGATACCGAGCACAAAGGCTTTCCCGTTGTATGGTTGCTGCCGATCGTGGCCCTGGTGGTGGGCGGCTGGCTGTTCTACAAGACCATGTCCGAGAAAGGTCCGGAAATTACCATTGTTTTCAATAATGCAGAGGGTATCGAGGAAGGCAAGACCAAGATCAAGTTCCGCGATGTGACCCTGGGCCAGGTGGACCGGGTAGACCTTAGCGATGACCTGAAATCGGTGGTGCTGGTTGCGACCATGAGCCCGGGAGTCAAACATTATCTTACCGATGCCAGCCGTTTCTGGGTGGTGAAGCCGCGCGTCGGCGCGGGCGGGGTAAGCGGTCTGGGCACCCTGTTGAGTGGTGCCTACATCGCCTTTGAACCATCAACAGAAGGGAAGTCGCAAAAGAAATTTACCGGGCTGGAGAAACCCCCGGTCATATCGATCGACAAGAAAGGCACCAAATACCATTTGAAGGCCGATTCCCTTGGATCCATGTCGATCGGTGCGCCGGTCTATTTCCGGCAACTGGACATCGGCGAGGTCACCGGCTACCAATTGGCGGATGACTACAGCCATGTGGATATCGGTATTTTCGTCGAGTCACCCTATGACAAGTACGTGCGTACCGGCACCCGCTTCTGGAACGCCGGCGGGGTCAGCCTTTCCATGACCGCTTCGGGGGTCAAGCTGGAGATGGAGTCACTGATTTCCCTGTTGGGCGGTGGTGTTGCCTTCGAGACCCTGCCCGAGTTTACGGACTCGCCCCCCGCACCGGCTGAAACCATGTTTTCCCTGTACGAGAACCGTACCCGGAGTCTGGAGCAGCCGATTACCCGGGTGGTTACCTACATGCTTAAATTCACAGGTACCGTGCGTGGCCTCAGCGAAGGGGCGCCGGTGGAATACCGTGGACTGCGCATCGGCACGGTAAAGGCCATCGAGCTGGGTGAAGATCCGCTGCACCAGGGCATCCTTGTTCCGGTGGTGCTGATCGACATCGAACCACAGCGCACGATGGCTTACAAGGAGGTTAGCGCTACCAGCAAGAGGGAAGTCACAGCGCTGGAAAAGAATCCGCACAAGCGTATCGCAGAACTGGTGAAAAAGGGCTTGCGTGCACGCCTGCAGAGCGGCAATCTGGTTACCGGACAGCTATTTGTCGACCTGGATTACTTCCCCGATGCAGCCCCCGCTGAGGTGCTGACGGCGGGCTTGTATCCCGAGCTGCCCACGGTTCCAAATTCGCTGGAAGGTATCCTTGCCAGCGTCAACCGCATACTAGACCGGGTCGAAAAAGCCGATCTGCAGGGTACGCTGGTAAATCTCAATCAGCTGATGGTATCCACCAATAATCTGGTTGGCGAGCTGGAAAAGAAAACACCAGAACTGGCAAGCGAGCTGAGCACCACCCTGAAAACGGCCAACAGCGCACTGGTTAAGCTGGAATCGGCGGTTTCCCCGGACGGTGCGATTGGCAGTCAGGTACAGGATGCCTTGCGCGAAATCAGTTCGGCAGCACGTTCCATCCGGGTCATGGCGGAATATCTGGAGCGCCATCCGGATTCACTGTTAAAGGGTAAAGGCGCACCATGAGGGACAAAATGATGAATACACGGCGTTACTGGTTGCTTCTCGTGCTGGTGCTGGTTCAGGCCGGTTGCAGTATTGGCGGGCCTTCCCGGCCTTCCGAATTTTATGTGCTGAATGCCGAGCCGGGTACACCGATAGCCGGTGCTGCCAACCGACAGCTTGTGATCGGCCTGGGTCCGGTATCGCTGCCCGATATTCTGGATCGACCGCAGATCGTGACACGCCCTGACTCGAACCGTATTACGCTTGCAGAGTTCGATCGCTGGGGCGGGGATCTGAACAAGGCGCTGGTCCGGGTATTGAGTCAGAATCTGATGAGTCGCCTGAATACAGATCGTGTTCTGCCTTATCCCTGGTCAAGCACCGGCAACCCCGATTTTCAGGTTGCCGTGCGGTTCTTCCGTTTCGACGGTGAACCGGGCAAGAGCACCCGCGTAGAAGGCGTCTGGCGATTGCTGAACGGTTCCGGACATTGCGAGTATTCGACGCAGCGTTTCCGTATCGAGAAGCAGCCTGCCGGTGATGGATACGCTGAATTTGTCGCAGCCATGAGTGACTCGGTTGCAGATCTCAGTCAGCAGATTGCCGAAAAGATTGCCACGACACAGTCAGGCTGCGAGTAATAAACCATGCACTTATACCGATTTCGCGTCGTTGCACTTACTGCAGTCATTACACTGACGGTCGGTGGTTGCCAGACGATCGATCCCTATACCGGGGAACAGAAAACCAGTGATACCACCAAGGGGGCGGGTATCGGTGCTGCCGGTGGCGCAATTGTTGGCGCCATCTTCGGTGGTCGCAAGGGTGCGCTGATCGGAGCCGGCATTGGCGCGCTGGGTGGTGGTCTGGTAGGTAACTATATGGATCGCGAGGAAGCCAAATTGCGGGCCCGCCTGCAGGGTACCGGCGTCAGCGTGACGCGGGTCGGGGATACTGTGATTCTCAATATGCCGGGCAACGTGACTTTTGCCACCGATTCGGCTGATATCTCGTCCAGTTTCTACCAGGTGCTGGATTCGGTGGGGCTGGTGATCAACGAATTTGAAAAGACCTACGTGGATGTCATCGGGCACACGGACAATACCGGCAAACCGGAATACAACCAGCAGCTGTCTGTTCGCCGGGCGGACAGTGTCGCCCGCTACCTGGAAAGCCAGCAGGTGTTGCCGCAACGGATTGTAACCCGGGGTGCGGGTCAGGATGAGCCGGTCGCAAGCAATGACACGCCGGAAGGCCGGACACTGAACCGCCGGGTCGAGATCCGGCTGACGCCGCTGACCTAGCCTGTTTTCCGGCTCAAGAGAGCCTTCCCGCGAGCACGAGCAGTGTTCTTTCTATAATAAATACAATAAAATCAATAAGTTGAATCTTCATCTTTTTCGTATATAGACATTCGTCTAGTTGTGCTGGTTGACATCTTGGGATGAAAGTATATTATAAAACGCTAATATGATTATGCGTTGTAGAGGTGTCATATGAGTATCAGAATCTGGTTACGTCGTTCAGCTGCGCCGTTACTGCTACTGGCAAATATTGTGTCGTCCCCGGCGATGGCACTGGGAGACGGGAAGCTGTGTGCTGCCTTTGCGGATGGCAAGGTGGATCAGTCGATACTGAGTACCATGTTGAATGCCGCCGAGCGCGGGAACCTGTTCCGCATCGAGGCTTCGACCTCGAAGGTTGGTTTTTGCGTCGATACCACACTCACGCGGGTCGAAGGCACGTTTGGCGACTTCCAGGGCGGCATGGTACTCGACCAGCCGGACAGTCATGACGGTCAGACTCTGGTGGCGATTCAATCCGCCAGCCTGACCACCGGCGATCAGGTGGTTGGCAAGCTGATTAAAAGCGGGCAGTTCTTCGATGTAGAAAATTACCCGGAAATCCTGTTCGTCAGCAAAGGTTTTGAATGGATCAGTAACACCAGTGCCCTAATGCAGGGGGACCTGACTATGCACGGTGTTACCCGGGAGGTGACCTTTACTGTGCAGTTGCTGAAAGAGAAGGGGCGGGTAGACGATAACGACGTTCTGGTCAAGGCAAGCACCACCCTGAGCCGTTCCGACTTCGGCATGGATTCCATGCCCCTGCTCATCAGCGATAACGTTCAGCTGTGCATGACGGTGCGCGCGCGCCGATATAACGCCACGGAAACCTGATAGTAATACGGTAACCTGTTTCCATTCCAGGTTGCCGTATTATTTTCTCTTGACATTGACCGACCGGTCAACTATGTTTCGTTCATGGAACCGCTCAAGGATACAAGGCAACGCTTGCTGGATACTGCCCGGGAGTTGTTTTACCAGCGCAGCTATGCGGATGTCGGTGTCCAGGAAATCTGCCAGACCGCGGGTGTAAAGAAGGGCAGTTTCTATCATTTTTTTCCTTCCAAGCGCGATCTGACCCTGGCGGTGCTGGATGAATCCTGGGGCGGGTTCAGGGAATCTCTTCTGGGCAATGTGTTTCAGCCGGATGTGCCGCCATTGCAGCGTCTCCACCGTTTGCTGGATATGGCATACCAGCATCACAAGGCTATGAAAGAGCAGTGCGGTCACGTTCTGGGTTGTCCGTACGGCAATCTGGCTGGTGAGATGAGTACCCAGGACGAACCCATTCGGGTGCGCGTGAACCGGATTTTCAGAGAACTGGAAGCGCCGATCGCCGCCGCGCTTGACGAGGCTGTTGCCGCCGGCGATGTGCAGGCGCTGGATACCACCGCCACCGCGGCCGCTATGGTTGCCTATCTGGAGGGGCTGTCGCTAATGGCCAAGACTCGTAACGACCCTGAAGTCATCACCAAACTCGGTCCCGCTATGCTGGACCTTGCTATTCGATAAGTTACTACTGGTCTGTTTTGCACTGCGACTAAACTGACCGGTCAACCAAGGCAGGGAGAATACGTCATGAATCGATTTGTACGGGTGGCACTGATGGTTTTGGTTCTGGCTGCCAGCCAGCCGTTTGCGATGCAGGCCCGGGCAGAAAGCGTGCCTGAAGAGTTGTCCTCCATGGTGACCGAGCTGCATGATATTTATGTGCATTTCAAGGTCAGGGTGTTTGGCCTGGCGCGGATTACCGGCAGATTTGAGCGCTTGCAGGGGGAGGTGATTACCACCCGGGATGGAGTCGCGACAGATGTTCGCATGCACATCGAGGTTGCCAGTATAACCACGGACGATGGCTGGCGGGATGCGTATTTGCGGGGTGATTCCTTTTTTGAGGCGGGTCGCTATCCGCGCATTGTGTTCTCCGGTTCCTGTGAGGATGCTACCGGGCAACACGCACGCATTGTCGGCAACATGAGTTTGCACGGGGTAACCCGTCCGGTTGTTTTTCGTGTGGAGCCGGTAGCTTCAGAGGATGGTGGCGGTGCGGAAAGCTACCTGGCGACAGCTGTCATCCGGCGCAGTGACTTTGGCCTCCATAGCTTGCAGCACGTTGTCGGTGACGAAGTGGAAATCGTCGTTGCGATGGGGAGCGGTGCAGGCGGATAATGTCGCCTGGCCGCGGTATCGACGGGAAGGGAACATGAACGGAAAAATGCTGGTCTACCTCGCCTTGCTGGTTGGTGCGGGGACCTGGGCGCTGTACACCTGGCGTGACTCCCAGCCGCCGGATCAGGAGCAGATCGAACGTTGCAACGAGCTGGTGCGCGGTATGCCTGAAAATACCCGGGAGGAGATCGATCGCAGTATCAGTCGCTTTGTCGATTGTCTTGACGAGTGAGGCCGGTGTCGTCGTACGGGACGGGTAAGGCGAAACGGACGTGCATCGATTCGGCCAGTTTCAGAATCTGCATCAGGATGCGTTGCCGTTCTTCCTGTTCGGTCTGCCAGTCGGGAACTTCCAGGTAGAAATTAACCAGAATCTGCAGCCCGTATTCGCCGAAATCATCCAGCCGTATACGGTATTCGTCCTTGCGCGTGCTGGGGTCGTCGATAACAATTTCGCGGATTGCGGCGACGAACGCCTCCACCCGGTCGGCGGGCGTGTCATAGCGGATCTGTAGCACGGTGCGTACCCGTCGGTAGTGGCGTAATTCCATGTTGTCGACGGTGCTGTTGACCAGCGTGTTGCTGGGAATGGATACCAGCGAGTCATAGAAGGTGCGAATGCGCGTGCTGCGGAAGCCGATGCTTTCCACTACGCCTTCGGTATCCCCCAGCTTGATCCAGTGTCCTACGCGGAAAGGTTTCTCGAACATGATGAGCAACGAGCCCAGCAGGTTGGCGAGACTGTCCTTGGCTGCCAGTGCCACCGCGATACCGCCGACACCGAGGCCGGCGATTACCGAGTAGGCCGGGATACCCAGGTGCTGGGCACCGACGACCAGGATGGTGATCGAAAGTATGGTGGCAAACAGTCGTATGCCCAGGCGGATAAGCTGGCTGTCAATGCTGCCGGTGTTCAGTTGCTGGGCGGTAACGATGCTTTCAGCCAGGGCATGGCTGCCGCTCCACACCAGCCAGGTCAGCGAAAGGGTGAACATGGCCCACAAGGCCAGCGTGCTGAGCTCCATCACCGCGCCACTGAGTCGCAGGTTCCAGCTGAAGATATGTACGAGCAACGGTACCAGCACCAGCACCAGTGCGGGTGGCACCAGACCGGCCCACAGCTCCCGCAACCCCTGGTTGGCGCCGTAGCTCACCCAGGCCCTGGCGGCCCGGCGACCCAGCCGGTATACCAGCATCGCGGCCAGCAGCACCACTGCGACACCGAACCAGCGCCACAGCGGCTGATCCAGCAGCAGGGTTGTCGACCAGTCAGGCAGTGCGTTCATCCAGCGGTAGGGAACCACCTTGTACAGACCGCCACCGCCGTAACGGTAGCGTTCGTACCAGCCGGCCGTTGCGCCAGGGAGGTAGGGCAGGTGCTGTATTTTGCGGTAGAATTCGGGGATCCGCTCAACCGTTTCCGGTGAAAACAGGTATTCACCGGCGCGCGCGCCCTGTTCGACCCGGGCGATGGTGATTTCGGTATTGGGGATGGTCCACTGCCTGAATTCCCTGGATCGCATGTCCGTAGCGTCGGGAACTGTTTCGAATGGCGGTAGATCGATGCGATCCAGCACTTCTTTTAGCTGTAATACCCGGGCTTCCGCCAGTTTGTCTGCCAGCGCCTGCGGCATTTCGCTCAGATCCAGCGTCCCCCGGATACGTTCCAGTTGCTGCAGTGCCTGGTTTACCTCGGCCTGTTCTGCAGCCGAAAGGTACAACCGTTTTGACGCAAAATAGGAGCGGATTATCTTGCCGATCTGTACGTGGGTTCTGTTCAGTGTTTCCACGAAACCCTGCAGTGTGTCCCGTGGACTGCCCGTGGTGGCTGGCTGGAGCGGGTTCGGGCCGCTGTTGTCAGCCAACGGGCTGCCGGTCAGCGTCAGCAGGCTGATCAGCAGCAAGCAGTTCAGTTGCGGGAAACGCATCGATGGAAGAAATCCGGACATGTGAACAGCTTACTGCCGTATGCCTGCAAAGGGTAGCCACCGGCGGCTATTTTTAGAGTGATCCCGGGCAGACTTCTTTCCGGTTAAATACTGATGCCGGTCAATCAATTGCCGGTCGCAAAGATATATATTGGTGCTGAGGGTGCAGGAGTGGTGATTGACCGGCGTCGGTGGGTCGTTGTCCGGTGAGTCGTTGCGATCCGGCTGTCCGGAGGGGAGTGTTCTATTATGAAGGCAATCAGTGCAGTAGTTGTCGTGCTTGGCTGGGTTGTTGGCATGCATGAAGTAAGGGCCTTTGACAACCCTTTCGAACGGGGTATGTACGTATCCTATGCTGCGGGTTGTGCCACCTGTCATACGCGTAGCGAATTTCTGGCCGGGGGGCGGCCGATCAGTACGCCTGTAGGAATTTTCTATACGCCAAATATTACACCCGATAGAAAATATGGCCTTGGTTCCTGGACCGAGGAGAATTTTGTACGCGCCATGCGTGAAGGAATCGGGGCGAAAGGCGAATATCTCTACCCGGCCTGTCCCTATCCATCGTTCAGCAGCATGACCGAGGATGACCGTTCCGATTTATGGGTCTATCTGAACTCGCAATATCCGGTAGCAAAGGAAAATCAGGTGCATGTGCTGCCCTGGTTCCTGTCGTCCAGAAAATTGCTGGCCACCTGGCAAAGGAGCTGGTTTGAACCGGGCCGGTTTATCGATGATCCGAGCCGGTCGAAGCAGTGGAACCGCGGTGCCTATCTGGTCGAGGTGCTGGGACATTGTGGTGAGTGTCATACGCCCCGCGGTTCCCTGGGCAGGCCCGACCAGCACTATTATCTTGCCGGAGCGCACAAGGGAACGGAGGGACTCGTTATCCCCAATATCACACCGGACTGGCGCACCGGTATTGGTCGCTGGTCAGGCGCCGAGCTGGAGGAGTTTCTCTATACCGGTGAGCGGCCCGACGGAACTCTCGCCCGGAGCCTGATGCAGGAAGTACTGCGAACCAGTATTATGCATCTCGTCGCGGAAGACCGGCGGGCAATCGCGGCCTATCTTCGTTCCCTGCCGCCGATGTACCATAATCCACACCTCATGGTCGACCCGTTTGAAGAGGATGATCATTTCCAGTAGTGGCGGAACTCCAGGTGGTTCCAGGTGAAGCTGCGTGGATAACACCATGCGCATGACATTCCAGGATCTAGGTGGAGTCATGAAGGCCTGTCCACATCTACTGACGCAGCGGCAATTGAAACCGTAATCGGGTTACAGAGGCGTAAGATGTTCAGCTGTATTGGCAGGAATAATCGGAGGCGTCATGAAACGATTTAAGAACATTCTTCTGGTTTGTAATTTTGATGCGAAGCAGCACATGGCTATGGAGCGTGCCGTGTCGCTGGCCAAACAAAACGAGGCGCGCCTGACGCTGTTTTCCGTGGTCAAGGAACTTCCAGCGGATGCGCGCATGGCAATCACCAGCATGCTGCCCCAGGAGCTTCTTGAGCTGGTGATCAATGATCGTCAGGAAAAGGTTGATGCACTTGCCGCCGACATGGGCCGGCAAGAGGTTGATACAAGAACGCAGGTGGTGACCGGAACGCCGTTCCTGGAGATTGTCCGTCAGGTGCTGCGTGACAAGCACGATCTGGTTATTCTGGCGGCGGAAGGAAAGGGCGGCGTCAAGG
>JAUXGZ010000086.1 GCA_030621785.1 Gammaproteobacteria bacterium
ACAACCTTCGGACTTGCCGGAACCCGTTAGCACAGATCCTGACGACGATAAATTTCTAGCCTGCGCACTAGCAGGCGAATCCACCACCATCGTCAGCGGAGATAGCGATTTACTTAACGTATCCGGGTACTGCGGTATAAAGGTCTTAACGCCAAAGGCGTTCGTCTCTGAATGTCTCGATCAATCCGGTTAGAACCTTTCTCAAAATTATCTTGGCAGGATGGCATGGATGCCAACTGGACAAAGCCGAGTAAATTCTCGGCGTAATACCCGCAACGCACCATATGGGAAAGGTTGTATGCCATGCGTCATTGCGCGAACAGATTATCCGTAATATTGCCTGATAACAATATCATACAGTTCATTCGTATATTTGCACCATACGACCTACCGACCACCGACGGGCGTCACCTGATTCTGACCCGCTACACGCAACCGGAAAAAGATCTGCGGTTGTTGCTCGCACAACTCAAGCTGGAACTGCCGCCACAGCCGAGGATTCAGTCAAGCACAGCCCCGAGGGTATGACAGGCGGCTTGTAGTGAAGACCTTGGCAAGCCGAGGTTAATGAAATCAGTGGGTTAAGCTTTTTGCGGATGCCGAGTTGCGAAAGTCGGGCTAGCACAATCTGATTTTTCCTTGAAACAACACCCAGCTCGCTGACTACAGAAAATGTATAGACAGACGATATACAAATACGTATATTTATTGTCTATACAATAGGAGGTCACCCTGATGGCAGAGGCACAGAATCGTGAAGCGCCGATTAATATCCGCGCCCGCCTCACGCAGCGCAATCTGATTGACAAGGCAGCAGCATTGCTCAACAAAAATCGCTCGGACTTTATGTTGGAAGCCGCCTGCCGTGAGGCCGAAAACGTGTTACTCGACCGGCGACTTTTCCTGGTGGACGGAGAAGTCTATCAGGCATTTGAGACGCTTCTCAATGCGCCGGTCAACGACAACCCTGCACTGCGCAGATTGTTGAACAGCAAGGCACCATGGGAGAAGTAACCGCACCGGAGCGGATCACGACATCTCACCGCATTGAATCGTTCGCTTGCGGTATACCTGTGCTGGACGAATGGCTAAAGCGCCGCGCCATTAAAAACGAAGTGTCCGGGGCATCCCGCACTTTCGTAGTTTGCCATGATGGACAAGTGATCGGTTATTATGCCCTGGCTACAGGCAGCGTAGAACATCAGGACGCACCCAAAAAGATACGCCGCAACATGCCGGATCCTATTCCGGTCATGGTGCTAGGAAGATTAGCCGTTGATCAACAGTGGCAACATGCAGGCCTTGGCCGGAGCCTGCTAAAGGACGCCGTGCTTCGTTGCCTTTCGGTGTCGCAACACGCGGGGGTTAAAGCATTACTTGTCCACGCACTTTCAGAAGATGCAAAAACATTTTATGTGCATAACGGCTTTCTCGAGTCTCCGCTTGACCCAATGACGCTTGTCATTGCGTTGCAAGATGCAGCACATAATATGCGTGCCCAATGACATGGGTCATTGCACGAACAGATTATCCACAATATTGGTTGATAACAATATCATACAGTTCGTTCGAATATTTGCACCACACGTGTGGGTGGCGAATTCTTACTTCTCGCTTGAAATCAGACGCTTAAACTAGCGCAACTGTGCAGTCGGGGAATATTTGCGGAGTACAGCGCTCAGCCATGCTGAAAGCCCGGATTTCGCTCGGAAAAGGTACATTCGACAGAACTGCGGACCTTAACCGCCGCGTGACTGGTAATTCGCCATGCACACGTTTAGACACTGCAACCGTCCCAGATTACCGTTGGGGAATACGATAGCAGGAGCCAGAAACTATGGACAAAAAAACAATCATTCGCCCACTGGTCATTCTGCTGCTGTTTACCGTGGCGGGTAGCGGTTGGTGGTACTTCCGGCACCAGGAAGCAGGTGACACAACCCGGCTGCGGCTGTTCGGCAACATTGATATCCGTGAAGCGGACCTCTCATTCAACAACAGCGAACATATCGACAAACTGCTGGTGCAGGAAGGCGACTATGTGCATAAGGGGCAACTTCTGGCGATGCTGCGCAAGGCGCGTATGCAGGCTAAATATGCGGCTGCCGAAGCGAAAGTCGCTTCTCAGCAAGCGGTAGTGGCACGGCTCGAAGCCGGCAGCCGGCCGCAAGAGATTCGCCAGGCGTTAGCGGATGTCGCTGCCGCAAAAGCCAGACTACGTGACGCCGAAGTGACCTACGAGCGCAGCAAAAATCTTCATCAGGAACATGCAGCTTCCATGCAAGCGGTGGACGATGCGCAAGCAAGCCTGGGCACCGCGCATGCCGAATTGAAGGTTGTGCAAGAAGCCCTGGCGCTGGCTGTCGAGGGGCCGCGCAGCGAGGATATCGAAGAAGCCCGGGCCATGCTCAAGGTGGACGAGGCGCAACTGGTTCTGGCCGCCGAAGTGTTGAAAGACACTGAGCTGTACGCGCCCGCCGACGGTATCATCCGTAACCGTATCCTGGAGCCCGGTGACATGGCGACGCCGCAGACGCCGGTCTTCACCCTGGCCATGACCAATCCCGTGTGGGTGCGCGCCTATGCACCGGAAACCGTGCTGGGCAAACTGGCACCGGGCATACACGCAGAGGTCTCCACCGACAGTTACCCCGGCAAGACCTACCGGGGCTGGGTCGGTTTCATCTCACCGACTGCAGAATTCACTCCGAAGAACGTGGAAACACCGGAACTGCGTACCCGGCTGGTCTACCAGGTGCGCATTTACGTCTGCAACCGCGAGAGCGAATTGCGCCTGGGCATGCCGGCCACGGTAACCATCCCGCTGGATCAGCCCAAACCGGCGCCCGGGCACATCACCCCCGACTGTGGGAAGCAGGGGAACCCCTGAGGTGGACAGTACAGCGGCGCTCGTTTTCGAGGATGTCAGCAAGACCTTTGCCGCCGGCGGACTGAGCGTCAGGGCGCTGGATCATGTCAGCATCAAAACCCGGCCCGGCCTTGTGACCGGCCTGATCGGCCCCGACAGTGCAGGCAAAACCACGCTGATGCGCCTGGCGACCGGCCTGCTGCTGCCCGACAGCGGCAGCATCCACGCACTGGGAATCGACGTACTGCAACGACCGTTGGAGGTGCAGTCCTCGGTCGGTTACATGCCGCAGCGCTTCGGCCTGTACGAAGATCTGACTGTGCAGGAGAACCTGGACCTCTATGCCGACCTGCAGGGTGTCGCCCCGGCGGATCGTCCGGCGCGCTACCGGGAACTGATGCACATGACCGGCCTGGCGCCTTTCACCCGTCGCCTGGCCGGCCGCCTGTCCGGCGGCATGAAACAGAAACTGGGCCTGGCCTGCACGCTGGTGCAGCCACCGCGCCTGTTGCTGCTGGATGAACCCACGGTGGGTGTCGATCCCGTGTCCCGCCGTGAACTCTGGGCCATCGTCTATCGCCAGGTCAGAGACGAAGGCATGAGCGTACTACTGAGCACGGCCTACCTGGACGAGGCGGAACGCTGCGACGACGTCATCCTGATGCACGCAGGCCGGCGCCTGGGGCAGGGCACGCCCGCGAGTTTCAGCGAACCGATGCGGGGCCGCAGTTTCCACGTCACTGCCCCATCGCTGGGCAAGCGCAGCCTGCAGACCCGGCTCAGCGGCGTCCCCGGTATCGTCGACGCCATCATCGAGGGTGAGCAGGTGCGTGTGGTGACCAGCGCTGCCGGTCTCCCCGCACTGCCGGACATTCCAGACCTGACGACAAGCGCTGCAGAGCCGGATTTCGAAGACGCCTTCATTGCCATACTCAAGGGCGATCAGAGCGGCGCCACGCCGGCTGCGGCCACGCTGGACTCACACCGGGTGGCACAGTCGGCAGCGGATAAGGCCGTTATCGAGGTGCGCGACCTGCAACGCCGCTTCGGGGATTTCCATGCCGTCAAGGCCGTCAGCTTCAGCGTACAGCGGGGCGAGATCTTCGGCCTGCTGGGGGCCAATGGCGCGGGCAAAACCACGACCTTCCGCATGCTGTGCGGGCTGTTACCGGTGTCCGCGGGGGAAGTACACGTAGCCGGACTCGACCTGCGTCATGCCGCGGCGCGTGTGCGCGGCCGATTGGGCTACATGGCGCAGCGCTTTTCCCTCTACGCCGACCTCACCGTGCTGCAGAATCTGCGTTTCTTTGCCAGCGCCTACGGCCTTAACCGCCGCCGCAGCAAACAGCGTATCAGCTGGTCGCTGGACGCTTTCGAGCTGGAGGACTATGCCAATGCCCGCAGCGCTGACCTGCCGCTGGGCTACAAACAGCGCCTGGCCATGGCCGCCGCCCTCATGCACGAACCGGATATCCTGTTCCTCGACGAGCCGACCTCCGGCGTCGACCCGCTGGCGCGGCGTGAGTTCTGGCAACACATCAATGCCCTGGCGGAAGCCGGCGTCACGGTGCTGGTGACGACGCACTTCATGGACGAGGCCAACTACTGCGACCGGCTGGTCATCATGGCCGAAGGCGAGGTGCTGGCCGAAGGCACGCCGGCTGACATGAAGGCACGCTGCCGCAGCAAGGAAACACCCGACCCCACCATGGAAGACGCCTTCATCGCGCTGATCGAGGCGCACGAGAATACCCGCAAGGCGAGCGCCGCATGAAACCCGGGGCCGCCAAGCGCATGCGCCTAGCCGGCATGATCCGCAAGGAGAGCCTGCAGATCCTGCGTGACCCCTCCAGTATCGCCATCGCCTTTGTCATGCCCGTGGTGCTGTTGCTGCTGTTCGGCTATGGCGTGTCACTTGACGCCCGCAAGGTACCGCTGGCTATGGTCGTCGAACAGCCGGATGCGAGCACCGCCAGCCTGATCGGTGCTTTCCGCCATTCGGAATATTTCGAGCCACAATCGTTCGACAGCATTCAGACCGCCCAGCAGGCCTTCGACCTGCACGAGGTGTTCGGCATCGTCTGGCTGCGCAACGATTTCAGCCGCCGCCTGCTCGCGGAAGGTGACGCACCGATCGGCGTCATCGTCAACGGCGTTGATGCCAACCAGGCGCGCATTACCGGGGGCTATATCCAGGGTGTGTGGCAGGCTTGGCTGGCCGACTATGCACGCAGGCACGGAGTGAAGCTGCGTGCGCCGGTAATGCTGGAACCGCGCATCTGGTTCAATGCGGCGGTGCGCAGCCGCAACTTCCTGGTGCCCGGCCTGATCGCCGTCATCATGACCCTGATCGGTGCCATGCTGACCTCCATGGTGGTGGCGCGTGAATGGGAGCGCGGTACCATGGAGGCACTGATGGTCACACCCATCCGCATCGGTGAGCTGGTGATCGGCAAGCTGGTACCTTACTTCCTGCTGGGAATGGGCGGCATGCTACTGAGCGTCGCCATGGCCCTGTGGCAGTTCGACGTACCGCTGCGCGGCTCCTTCTGGGTGCTGACCGCCGCGTCGGCGCTGTTCATGCTAGTGGCACTGGGCATGGGCCTGCTGCTTTCGGTGGTGGCGAAGAACCAGTTCGTCGCTGGCCAGGTCTCGATTGTCGTCACCTTCCTGCCGGCCTTCATCCTGTCTGGTTTCATTTTCTCGATCGGTTCCATGCCCGAACCGATCCAGTGGATCACCTACCTCATACCGGCGCGCTACTATGTGGCCATTCTGCAAAGCCTGTTCCTTGCCGGAGACATCTGGCCGATCGTGTTGAGCAACAGCGCGGCGCTGCTGGTCATGATGGTAATCTTCCTCGGGCTGGCGCGGCGCAAGTTCCACAAGCGGCTGGACGCATGAATACACTGCAACGCATTCTTGCTCTGGCCGTCAAGGAACTGCTGGCCGTGCTGCGCGACAAGAAGAGCCGTTTTGTCCTCATCGGTCCGCCCATTGCCCAGCTGATCATTTTCGGCTATGCCGCGACCTTCGACCTGAATGATATTCCGCTGGCCGTCTACAATGAAGACCGCAGCGTGCCGTCACGGGAACTGGTGGCCCGGATCACCGGATCGCCACACTTCCAGCTAGTCGCCACGATCGACCATGACGGCCAGATCGCCCCCCTTATCGACAACAGGAAAGCCCTGATGGTGCTGCACCTGGGCCCGCGTTTCAGCGAGAACCTGAAGCGCGGCAAGCCTGCGCCTGCCCAGGTCATTATCGATGGCCGAAACTCCAACACCGCCCTGCTGACGCTGGGTTACCTGCGCACCATTTTTACGGATTTCAATATCGCCTGGGCACGCGAGCACGGTACGCCGCCACCGCCCGCCATCCTCAAGATACGTCCCTGGTACAACGAAAACCTGTTGTCGCGCTGGTTCATCGTACCCGGTATCGTCGGCCTACTGACCCTGGTGGTGACGACCATCGTCACCGGACTGTCCGTCGCCCGCGAACGCGAGGCCGGCACCTTCGACCAGCTGCTGGTCACGCCGCTGCGTCCGGTGGAAATCCTCATCGGCAAATCAGTGCCGGGCATCCTCATCGGCCTGATCGAGGGGACCTTCATCCTGCTGATGGCGATCTACTGGTTCGAGGTGCCGTTGCGCGGCAGCCTCGGCGCCCTGTACCTCGGCATGTTCCTGTTCCTGCTGTCTGCCGTCGGGATCGGGCTGATGATTTCCTCACTGGCGGTGACACAACAGCAGGGCATCCTCGGTGCCTTTCTGTTTCTGGTGCCAGCGGTCATTCTGTCCGGTTTCGCCACGCCGATCTCCAACATGCCGGAATTCGTGCAGCAACTGACGCTGATCAACCCCATGCGCTATTTCCTGATCATCCTGCGCGGCGTCTTCCTGGAAGGCGATTCCTACGCACTGCTGTTCAATCAGTACTGGCCCATGCTCATTATCGCTATCGTCACCCTGGCCATGGCCGGCTGGCTGTTCCGGCATCGGATGAACTGATCTACTCCAGCCATATCAGCTTGCGTTCCAGAAGCCCCCTGCCCGCGTGACAATCGCTTCCTCCTGCAGGGGATGTCAAGAACCGGACTCACCCATTTACTCACCATACACCGATCCCTCTATGCCTGACTAACGAAAATCCTTAAGACAGCGCAACTGTGCGGTCGGGGAATATTTTCGGCGCACAGGAGTAATCAGATCTGATAGCCTGAGAGTACATCGTCACCGCACCACCATAGCGTATCGGCACCCAACGCCACACTGCGCGCCACGGTCATGGTTCTGGCTGAATTTCAGGGATGTATATCAGCACGCGGTATCGGTGCTAATCAACCGCTTCGAACGATCTGTATTTTCGCCCGCCTAGATATTGTGTTCGTTCTCTAGCGCCTTTTTTGCTATCTCGTCGTAAAGATGCGCGACGCATGCGTACAACTTCTGGAATTCCGGGTGTTCATCTACAAAATGCTTGTACTGTTGGGTATCGTGGAATACTTCTTCGAGGAATTCAATGTCGAACTTGCAGAGCACTTCGCCGCGATCAACAATCTTTTTGATATCCATAATTCGGGGAAGCCTCTGTTTTTCGAAGCGTTCCATTAGTACCGCAAGAACGCCTTCGCGTTCCAGTGAGTAGTACATCTTTCCACCTCCTGGCAGCGCCTCTAGACTTTATTAGAAATATAAATGCTGGCGGATACGGAGTGCCACACTCGGTAATAGTAATACATCGTTACCAGAACTCAAGCATTTAAAGGACAGGTGAATCGACTCTTGCTTTCATTTGCCGAAACGACAAGACCTGGTTAGAACCTTTGCACGCGCACTGAAACATGCGCAGCTGTCTTGACAAATTCTTTACACCCATAAGGTTGGACGGGCTGCGCCCCAATCCCCATTTCGAAGATGGTGGATGTCACCACGCGGACAAAGTTCTTTATTGTCAGCCTGATCCTGATGGGGGATTATGGCGCCTCTGCCGCCTTGACGAAATCTTCACATTCGTGAGCGTAGACTGTAATTCATCGGGCAGGGACTTTCTAATTTCGCCGGAAGTTTCTTTTCCGGCTACGTGAAGACCGGTTCTTTCAATCGTTCGGGGCTGAATTATCAGACTGGCGCAAAATCACCTTGAAAATAGAAGACCGCCCGGTATTAGAAATTGAGCCGGGCCTGTTACGTGTGGTGCTGGGTAACCTGATCCGCAATGCCTATGCTTATACACAGAAAGGAGGCGTCAAAATTACCCTGGAAAACGACGGTGTAACAATAACAGATACGGGTGTTGGTATGAGCGAAGCCGAGCTCACCCGTGTATTTGATCGCCGCTACCGGGGTAGTGAAAAAGGTGGTACCGGCATCGGATTGTCGCTTGTCGAACGCATCTGCCAGCGCTATGGCTGGGAGATTAGTATAGTGAGGTAGATAGGTAGGTATAGGAACAAGGGTTCGCCTGTTGTTTCAATGAGTGAGAGTG
>JAUXGZ010000067.1 GCA_030621785.1 Gammaproteobacteria bacterium
TGTACTGCTTCGTTACCTGTTATGGGATGACAAAAAACAAGCTGCAAAGGCCAATAGATTGATTAATGGCTCGACACCTGTGTTGATAACAGACGTGGTGCTGGTTGAAACCCTGTGGACACTCAAAGGGAAAAAATACAGGTTGGACAAAACTGCGGTAGTCGATGTGCTGAATTCGCTATTTGAAGAACCTAATATTTGTTTTGAGGACGGGCAAACCGTGTGGCGGGCCTTGAACGACTATCGAAAAGCAACACCGGTTAAGGTCGGCAATAAAAAGAAAGAGGCTGATTTTTCTGATGCATTAATCATTAATAAAGCCCGGTTTTACGCTACAGAAAAAGGTGAAGCGCTCAACGGTGTTTATACTTTTGATCTGGCCGCGCAATTAATTTCCGAAACAGCGGCCCCGTAAAGTGAAATGCCTGAAATTAGTGCATGAACGGTAGTAGTGGGTCGAACGATACAACCAGGCGCTGTTCACCATATGTGTATGGAGGTCATCCATCATCAATCATCACGGGTATCCTCAATTGTGACCAGTACCATTTCTCTACCGGCAGGTGGGGACTTCGGTCTTCGATGGGTTGGCGTACAAACTGCTCGCGGTTAGCCCGGCCAGCCCCGCCCCGCCCCTGGCCGGGCATGCATGCAGACGAATTGCAACGATTGCCCTGAATCAGAACAGTTTCTTTGCCATATTCAGCGCGCCGTCGATACCGCCGATGGCATCGAGCAGCGAGCCGCCACTGCTGGACTTGTCCACGATGGCCGGCAGGGCGTCGGACAGGCCCTGTAGCAGCGATTCTTCATCCGTGTTGAGTTCGCTTGCAGCCTGTGAGATTTTCTCGTTACCGATGACTTCTCGTACCTGCCCGGTGGAGATCGGGGCGTTGGCACCATCCCCGAGCCACGAAGTGACCAGTGCTCCCAGTCCGCCGGATTGCAGTTGCGTGACCATGCCGGCGAGGTCGGCTTTCTGGCCGTTACCGACCAGCATGTCCAGGACGGCAGCGATTGTGTTGTTATCGCGGGTGCCGCCGCCGGATAATTTGCTGCCGAGTAGCTCGGCGCCCATCTGAAGGATGTCCATGATGCGTGCTCCTGTTATTGTCTGACCCGATTGCCCCCGCGCTGATTGTACCGGTTGGTTGCGAGTTCTTCTATGCTATCGCCGGCGGCCAGCCGAGTTGTTCGGCCAGTCCCGAGGTACGCCGCACCCGATTGGTGCAACCGCGGATCAGTGCCTGTGGGCTGGCATGCACGATGATCCGTTCGCGCGCCCGGGTGATGCCGGTATAGATCAGTTCGCGGCTCAGCAAGGGGCTGTTTTCGTCATCGGGCAGCACCAGCAGCACTTCACGGAATTCCGAGCCCTGTGACTTGTGTACGGTCAGCGCCCAGGCGGGGACGTGGGCGGGCAGGCTGCGCACCGGTAGTTCGCGTAGCTCCTGTCCGGAAACGCGGAAACAGGCGCGTAGTTGCTGTTGCCCGTTCCGCCACAAAAGCCCGATATCACCGTTGTACAGATCCGTTTCGTAGTCGTTACTGGTGACCATTACCGGTTTGCCGTGGAAGTCGTCGCCGCTGCCGATGAGGCCCCGCGCGCGCAGGCGTTCGGCGATGATACGGTTGATTTCCTGCACGCCGAAGGGCCCGCTGTGCAGCGCACACAGAATGCGGACCTGTTCGAAGGCCTCCAGCGCATCGAGCGGGGTGGTGCACTGCAGGTAGCGGCTGTAGTGTTCGACCGCCCGTTCAATGATTTTCGGGTTGAGCTGTTTTTCCCCGCTCTCGATCCACGCCAGCTGCTCCGACTGCCCGTTGCGTAACAGTTCCAGTGCCGCGGTGCCGGCACCGGTATTGACGTGCCTGGCGAGCGTGCCGATGCCACCGTCATTGCTAAAGCGGTAACTGGTGTAGAGCAGGGCAACGCTGCCGGCAATGGCCGGGGCTGTTTCATCCGATGGTATGGCGGACAGGCTGCTTGCGGTCAGTTCTGCCAGCCACTGCGCCTGGTCGGGAGTCCACGCAATCGAGCGGCCGTGACCGGTAATGTCACCGAGTACATTGCCGGCTTCCACTGACGCCAGCTGGTCGCGGTCGCCCAGAAGAATGAGGCGCGCCTTCGGCGGCAAGGCGTCCAGCAATCGGGCCATCATCGGCAGGTCGATCATGGAAGCTTCGTCAATGACCAGGCAGTCCAGCATCAGCGGATTGCGCCGGTTGTGGCGGTAACCGCTGCCATTGAAACCGAGCAGGCGGTGCAGGGTGCTTGCCCGTGCGGGGATGCGTGCGCGAATATCCGCAGTGGCATGGATGTCGGCCCGGTGGCTGCGGATGGAATCGACCATGCGCGCTGCGGCCTTGCCGGTTGGTGCTGCCAGGCGGATATGCATGACCGGGTCCTGTTCCAGCAGCAGCGCCAGTACCCGCACCACGGTGGTGGTTTTACCGGTGCCGGGGCCACCGGATATGACGGCGAAACGGCGACTGACGGCCAGCGCCGAGGCCAGTTTTTGCCAGTCGATAGTGTCACCCGACCGGTTCTGCGGGAACAGGCGTTGCAGGCCACTGCCCAGTTGACCGGTATCGATATCATCGACCGGCTGCATACGTTCCCGGATTGCCTGCTGCACCCGTTGTTCGTAATTCCATAGCCGTGCCAGGTAGAGGCGCGGTCCGTCGAGAATCAGGGGCGTGTCTGCGCCGGGCTCGCCGACGGCGGCTTCCGATTGCAGCTCGGACAACCAGGTCTCCCGGTCCGGTGCGGCTGGAAACGGTTCGTCGAGCGAGGTGTCGAACAGTGGCTGCCCGGCAAACCGGTCGATGTCGATACACACATCGCCCTGCTGGTTTCGCTGGCTGACCAGTGCCGCACTGTGTATCAGCAGGCTGTCTTCATCCTTTGCATAGTGCCCGGCAACAAAGCGCGCAAAAAAATAGCTCAGCGGCGTCAGGTAACCTTGTTGCAGGAGTGCGTGCAGTCGGCTTTTCATGATGTTTCCCCGGTGGCTTCGCCGGCCAGCCGCCGGTCCAGTGACTCGATCAGTCGTTCATCCGGGCGGTCGTGAAATACCCCGCAGTCGGGTCCGGATTCCGGTCGCATGCCGCGCAGGAAAAGATAGTAGATGCCGCCGAAGTGTGTGGCATAGCGGTAGCCGTCCAGACGCTGGCGCAGGTAGCGGTGCAGGGCGATTGTATACAGCAGGTATTGCAGGTCGTAACGCCGGTCGAATACCGCCTGACGCAGTTTGTCCGGTGTGTAGTCATCCAGACTGCCACCCAGGAAATTACTTTTGTAATCGGCGATATAAAACTTTCCCTGGTATTCGAATACCAGGTCGATAATGCCGGTGACCATGCCGCGGAAATCCCCGACGGTGATCTTTTCCAGTGTTTGTCCCGCCGCTTCGTCCAGCTCCCGGTTCACTGCATCAATATCGACCTTGCCGACCGTGAAGTCGAAGGCCAGTTCGTTCAGACGTCGATCAGCCGGCAACGTGCGCAGATACAGTTCCCGACCATCCAGTGAGGTATCGAGCAGGTTGTCGACCCACTGTGCGACGGTAGTACGAATCTGCTCCGGATCGAGATTAAAACGCGGCGCGAATTCATCGCTGAGCTGGATCGCCAGTAGTTTGGTGTCGCCCTGGAAGTCGAGCTTTTCCAGTAGCAGGTGCAGGAACAGTCCGACATGACTGCCGGCCGGAAAATCCAGGATCGGGTCTCTGCCGCTGCGTGGGCTGCCGCCGTGCGGTGCCTGGTGTATGTCACGCGTCAGACCGCTGAAGCTGCTAATGCGCCAGTCGATTGCAATGTGTCCGGTAAAACTCGCCGGGCTCAGTTCGATACTTTCCGATCGGGCCTTTTTTACCGGACCTTCTGCATCATCTATTGGCAGGGCGAGTATTTCGATGTTGTTGGCGGAAGCCCCGGCAAGTCGGTCAAGGTCGGTGTCGATATCTACCGTGTGCGCAAAGACATCGGGAAAACCGGTGTCCAGATCGTCAGGCGTCTGCACCGGATGCAGCAGCCAGGCCAGTGCGGTAGAGCCCGAGTTGCAGCGTGCCTTCCCTCCGCCGTTGACTCGTCCCCAGGCGATATAGAGTTTTGCCCTGGCTCGCGTCAATGCCACGTAGGCGAGTCGTACGTCTTCCGCCAGCCGTTCCTTTTCTGCCATCCTCAGGGAAGGTGAGTCGGCTGCAGGGGCGGCATCGAGAAAAGCGTTATGCTGGGCATCGTGAAACGCCACCAGGGTGTTTTTGTATTGCGGCGCCCGGCAGCCCCACAGAAACGGAACGAATACCACCGGGTATTCCAGTCCCTTGCTGGCATGGATGGTGACAATCTTTACCAGTTCCTCGTCGCTTTCCAGTCGCAGTTCGGCTTCTTCTTCCCCGGCGTCCTGTATTTGCTGCCGGTACCAGCCCAGCAGGGCGTCGAGACCGGGATGGGTAGTGGAAGCCTGTTGCAACAGTTCGGCCAGATGTAACAGGTTGGTCAGCCGGCGTTCTGCGAATTCACCATTGGCCATGTGCTGGCCGATTTCGAGTGCATCCAGCATGGCGTGGAACATGGTCATGAAACCTTTTCTCTGCCACAGGTAGTTGAATTCGCGCAAGTGGTCAACCCATTGAAGCCAGCGGTGCTCATCGGTGAGTCGGGCGGCAATTTCCGCATAGTCGAAATTCAGCAGGCTGGATGCCAGTGCTGTGCGTGCCAGTTCCCGGTCGTTACAGCCGATAATGGCGCGCAGTAAAATCATCAGCCCGATGGCTTCTTCGCTTTCGTAGACCCGCTCCTTTCCCACGGTGACCGCGACTATGCCCCAGCGCTGCAGTGCCTTGCGCACGGCGGCACCTTCAAGGCCGGTGCGTACCAGTACCGCGATGTCACCGGCTCTTATCGGCGTGTTGCCAAGCCGGATATCTCCTGTGCCGGCGCCACGCAGGAGCCTGTCGATTTCGGCAGCAGTGGATCGTGCCAGTTGTGCGGTAATTTCGGTTTTGCCCGGGGGCTTGCCGTCCGCTTTCAGCGGGATGCGCCACAGGGTCAGCGGGCTGACGGTCTCACCGTGCTCCAGCAGCAGGGCGTGTGGCGTACCGCGTTCTTCCTCCGTGGCCGCCTGGACCGGCAGGTAGTCGATGGCATCGCTGTACACAAAAGGATCGTTGCGGGCACCAAAGATGCGGTTTACCGCTGCCACCAGTGGCGGCACCGAGCGCCAGTTGGTGTCGAGTGTGTAATGATCCTGGCCGGCATCCTTGCGGGCGCGCATATAGGTAAAGATATCGCCACCGCGGAAGCTGTAGATAGCCTGCTTGGGGTCACCGATCATAATCAGTGTAGTGTCTGGCTGGTCATGGTACAGCTTGCGGAAGATGCCGTACTGGATGGCATCGGTGTCCTGGAACTCGTCGATCATGGCGACCGGGAATCGTTGGCGCAGCGCGCCGGCCAGTGCCTGTTCCTGATGTGGATCCTGCAGTGCAGTATGCAGGCGGGTCAGCAGGTCGTGGAAGGCCATAGTGCGGTTTTGCTGTTTGGCCTGCTCGATGCGTTCGCAGCACCAGTTGCTTGCCTCACGCAGTGCGGCTACCCGAAAATCCAGTTCCAGTGTTTGCATGATTTCAAGGCTGTGCTGGCAGGCCAGAAAGAATGCGTCTTCGAGTTGTGGATCCTTGCCACGTTGTGTCTTTTTCGAGTGCGTATGCAGTCCGGCAGCTGACAGCAGGTGAAATTCATCCGGAACAACCAGCAGTTCGCCGGACGAGAACCAGGTATTCAGCGCATCAATGGCAGTGGGAAGATTGTCCTTGTGATAGGGTAGCTTTTTGTCGCGACTCAGTGCTTTCGAATTCTCCAGAATGTTGGTCAATTCAGCCGAGCGCTGCATCCATTCATCCGCAAGCTTCTGCAAAGTAGCATTCAGTTCGTGCCAACGATTGAACAACGCAGCAGTGCCGTCCTGCAGTTCCGGCAACAGGGTCTTGCCGAAGGCTTCGCGCATCGGTCGTTGCAGATGCATGAAGTCGTCGATGTTACCCAGTGCACGGTCGAACAGCACGGCATCCCGGCGCTGCAGTGGATAGGCGTTGCGTCGCCACCAGTCCTTGAGTGCCATCTCCCACAGGGCATGGTCGTCGCTGACCAGCTCGACATCAAAGGGCTGGCCGCTGTTAAAAGCATGATCGGCCAGGGCGCGTTGGCAGAATCCATGGATGGTATAGATGGCCGCTTCATCCATGCTGCGTACCGCCAGGCTGAGCCGCTCGATATTTTCCTGCAGGCAGTTTCCGCTACGGAACGTATCCAGTAACAGGTTCAGCAGCGCATCGCTCCCGGCGGTTTCTTTTCTGAACTGTTGCAGTGCCTGGTACAGGCGCGCGCGGATCCGGCCGCGCAGTTCCTCGGTGGCGGCATTGGTAAAGGTCACGACCAGCAGTTCCGCTACCGGTCGACCCGCGAGCACGTGGCGCAGGTAGAGGTTGCCGATGGTCCAGGTCTTGCCGGTGCCGGCGCTGGCCTCAATCAGCTTGATGCCGTTCAGTGGCAGTTCCAGCGTACGCTGCAGAGTCAGGGTTTGTTGTTCGACCGGCGGGTTCACTGTACTTCCGCCTGCTGCAGTGCCCGGGTGTAGAACGCCTCGGCCAGTGTGGCGAACTCCGGATGTTCGATCGGGTTGGCATCCAGGCCGCGTAACACCAGTTGAATATAGGCGTCGTCGCTGTCAGTCCGGCTGTTCCCGTACGAGTTGGGTGCCCATTTACTGTACGCCCGGCCGGGTTTCTTTTCGGGGTCATCGGTCGTTGCCCAGGCGTAGCTGGCCTCAGGCAATACCGGCAGGGGTCTTTGCTGCCCCTCCAGGTAGTACTCGAACCAGGGTTGTAGCAGTTCGTATGCTTCCTCGCGCGGGATGAATCCGAAACGCCGGGCTGCGTTCCTGCAAATCAGCGTGCTGTATTCGCCGTCGACCGCCTGACCTGCGGCGCATAGCGCCAGGTGTTCCAGCCACAGCGATAGCAACGATTTTCCCTTGAGCACGGAGGCACTGCAGTGCAACAGCCCCTTGCCGGGATGGTACCGGTCGATTTGACCGGTGAGCCGAAAGCCGTTGTTACTCGCCAGATCGATCAGCACGGGATGGTGCCGGCTGCCGGCATAGTCGGCAAGCCGATCCAGTACCGGGGTGGCTTGCTGTGCGGCGGCGTTAAAGCTGCTTTCAGCCAGTGCGCCGTGGGGTAACAGGCCCCGGGCCCGCAGCAATTCCTGGTCGACCGGTCGTTCGTCCAGGAAACCATGGATCATGTGGGAAGTCAGCTCCCAGCGCTGCAGGGCGTCCAGTACAAAGGGTTCCTCGTCTTCGCTGGAACGTTCTTCGGACAGGTAGATTTTCAGACGGGTGGTTACGAAGAACCGTACCGGGTGTTGTGCAAAGCCCTGCAGGCACCGGAGGTCGATTTCACGTGCCTCTTCTGCGGGCGGGTCCAGGCGCATCGATGGCCAGTTCTGCGGGACCGGAGTCTGCGCCGGGCGGGAAATAGCCTGTGCCAGGGCGCACCAGTAGCGGTCATAACTCGCTTTGCCATTGCGGTAGTTGCGGGGACTGAAGGCCTGCAGTGGCTGGGTTTCTGTCAGCTGCTCGCCGGCATAGTGCTCATGGACGAAATCCAGCAGTTCGCGTACCAGCACCGACGGCTGTCGTTCACTGTTGTCCTTCATGTTGCGCCCGGTATAACTGATATACAGCTTTTCACGAGTGCATAGCAGGGTTTCCAGTAACAGGTAGCGATCCTCATCGCCCTTGCGCGGATCGCCGGGCCGCCAGCTGCCGGCCATGCGGTCGAATTCCGCCACCTGCTCCCGGCGCGGGAAGGCCTGGTCATTCATGCCCACCAGACAGATGATGCGGAACGGCAGGCTACGCATGGGGCGCATGCCGCAGAAGGTGACGCCGCCGGAGAAATAACGGCCGTCGGCCGTGCGGCTGCCCAGTTCGTTTTCCAGCCAGTATTGCACCAGTGCTGCCGGCAGCCGCTGGCCGCTGGCCTGGCGCTGCAGCTCGTTCAGTGTATCGCGGATCTGTTGCAGCCGATTGTCATCTTCACCGCTATTAACGAAAAAATCATCCAGCATGCGGTTGAGCAGTTGTTGCCATTCCTCGGCCAGGCGGGCCCGGCCCAGCTCGCGTCGATACTCACGCATGCGGTCGAACAGTAGCCAGAACCGGCCCATGCTGTCTGCGGCCCCGCCTTCGGCTTCTTCCACGGGAGCGATGCCTTGCCAGTATTCGACCCCGCCCAGTGCGTAGCCGGCGAACAGGCGCTGCCCGGCCTGTTGCCAGCTGTTCTCGCTGGTCGGCGGAAGTCCCAGTTCGGTTTTTTGCCGACCATCCAGTCCCCAGCGCACGCGGGTCTTTTCCAGCAGCAGACGGATATTCTCGCAGGCGGCTTCATCCAGCCCGAAGCGCGCAGTCAGTTCAGGTACATCAAGGCAGGACAGCACCTCTGCAGTCGTGAAACGACTGTGCGGCAGCTCCAGTAACTGAAAGAAAATACGCACCAGTGGATGTTCGTCGGCAATGGAAATATCCGACAGGTTCCAGGGAATGAAGGGCCGGGAATCGCTTTCATCGCGACGAAACACGGCTTCGATATAGGGGGCGTAGCGGCTGATCTCCGGCACCATGACCAGCATGTCTTCCGGACGCAGGCTGTCGTCCTTATCCAGCATGTCCAGTAGCCGGTCGTGCAATACCTGGCATTCACGTAACGGGCTGTGGCAGACCTGCACCTGCAGACTGTCGTCGATGGCCACCGGCACCGGTTGATCCTGAAGGTTGAAGATATCCTGCTGGATACGACCCAGCAGGCGGTCAGCGGCCGGCGGCCGGTAGTCTTCCCATTCGGCCGCCTGCAGATTGTCGTTGTTCAGCAGCAGATCCTGCAGGGCCTGGCCCTGGCGTCCCCAGGAAGCCAGCAGTTCGTTGCCGGTCTCGTAGTAGGCAGCCTCATCGGGCATTTCGACCCGGACCCGGGAGACTGCTTTCCGGCTTTTCAGATCGGCCCAGTACTGGTCAGTGGGACTGTGCTGGTACAGTGAAATTTCCATATGCCCTGACAGCGCGTGCAGCACGTCGATGAACAACGGTGGCAAGGTCGACAGGGCGAACAGACTGAGCCGTTCGGGTAGCCGCCCGGGCGGAGTACCCCGGTGCAGTGTGTGCAGCAGTCGGTCAAGTATGGCGACTCGATGGTTGCGTGGCTGGGCGGCAATCAGTTTGCGCCACAGCAGGGCCTGCCAGTCATCGTCATTCCCCTGCGACCAGTGGCGGATCAGCTCGGGGCGGTAGAACTGGTAACGATCGAAGACGTCAGCGATACGTGCCGACAGCTGCCAGCGTTTCAGCTCGCCGCGGTCTTCCCCAAGGTAATGATGCAGGCTGTGGAAGGCCGGCAATTCCAGCAGGCCGGGCAGCAGGGCATGAATTTTCCAGCTGGCACTGCTGCGTTCCAGCGGATCCACGGGAGGTACATAGTCGAGCAGCTTGCCGGTGAGCTCCCAGATCCAGGCCGCCGGCAGCGGGTATTGCTGGTTGGCGGCCACACCATGCCGGTCAGCCAGTTGCAGGTTGACCCAGCGGCCCATCGCCGGGCTCGGAACCACGATAATCTCGGGTTTGAAGGCCGATGCCAGTCGCGGTGATACCAGTCGCCGGGCCAGTTCATCCAGCAGGGACTCAACCCGGTTCGCACTTATCAGCTGTAATGCCATTGCGGACAAGAATACGGCTTCGAACCGGTAGAGACCAGTCCCTCGACCGTGTCGATCTGGTTGCCGTGGAAATATGGCCCGGTGTCGGCTGCCTCGATCACCGGCGGGACGTTGAACAGGCTCGTGCCGCTACCGAAACCGTCATCGAAAGGATTGTCGGCTGCGTCGATGACATCGCCCGGCTGGTTGATCAGTTCCTCTACCCGGGGTACGAAAGAGCGGTTGCTGTGCTCGAAAGCGGGTGGGCTGACCTCGGGCGGAAAGTCGAATGTCGGATCCGTATTGGCGCCGCCATTGAAATGACAGGCATTGCCGGGAATGCCGCTGGCCAGATCTACGCCCATGTAATTGAGCCGGCCCTGATTGGCGCGCGCGTCACTCAGACGGATGGATCGGAAGTCATCGAATGCCTGCCGGGCTGGATCAGGTTGTATTTCCCGTGTGTAACCTTGAGGAATTACTTTAATAAAGAATAAAAATATAATAATAAACAGCTAATAAAGATATATATCTATAAAATACATTAGATATTATCGGGCGGCGTTCGGCGCGATGAAGTGCTGCATTCTGCAAACCGGTACCGGTGCGGGTATGATGCCGGCCAGCGATAGCTGGACGATCAGATACAGGAATCTAACGAACGTATTATGAAAAAAGCACTCATCCTGCTGGTGTTTCTCGCGGCGCTGGTGGTCGTGTTTCTCCTGGTCTTTCGTGGTGGCAGCAGTGACCCGGAACAGACGGTACAGGGCTTGCCCTGGCAGATCGAAATCCTGCCGGATGGCGAGTCCCGAGTGTTTGGCGTCACGCTGGGGCGCAGTACTTTGGCGGAGGCCGGACAACAGCTCGGTGGTAGTGCGGAGGTGGCAATCGTAGTCAATAACGAGCAGGACTACGGGCTGGAAATGTTTTTTTCGCACTACACTGCCGGTGTGTTTTCCGGCAAGCTGATTCTGGTTGCCGACCTGCCTGCCGAGCGGATTGAACAGCTGGTACAACGTGCGGCCCGGCGTAAATATCTCGACAGCGGTGGCAAAAAATACCGGCCCGCGCACGACGATTTGCCGGATATCATGAGCGCCACGGTAAAGAGCATCACCTTTCTGCCCTCGGTGAGTCTGGACGAAGAGGCTGCAATTGACCGCTTTGGCGTTCCCGCGGAGACGGTGGTGAGCAGCGAGCAGCAGGTACACCTGCTCTATCCGGATCAGGGGCTGGACGTCATAATTACCCGGAAGGGCAGGGATGTGTTGCAGTACGTGGCGCCAAAGTCTTTTTCCACTCTCCGGGATCCACTGCATCAGGATTCTGCCGACGAACAGCGATGATTCCGGTATTTTCAGTGTGGCCTGCTGAAACTTTCCGTGGTGTAGCGCGATACCTTGAGCTGGTCTGACCAGTGGTCCGGCGCAAGGCCGGCTTTCCGTTTGAGCTGCTGCAGGAACTGCTGCGGTTCCGGTAACGATTCCCACACACTGGGCAGAAAGGTGCCGCGGTGGAGGCCGTCCTCGAGGATCAGACCATCTACGCCGGGTCGAAGTTGTTGCAGCAGGTCCTGCTCGGACCGGAATGTTACCGGTTCTGCCGGGCCCAGCAGCGAAATATCCAGGTCGATGCGAGGCAATTCAGATGCATCCAGTGGCGGGAAACGTGGATCCCGGAAAGCCGCAGAAAAGGCGTTCTCGGCGACATCCTCCAGCAACGGGCGCCATGCCTGCAGACTGCCGATACAGCCCCGCAGCCGGCCATTCTCGTGCAGGGTCACAAAGCTTGCGCCGGCATTATGCAATACCGGGTCGGCGGGCTCGGGGTGTACCGCGAGTGGTGTTCCATGCTCGATCCCGTGCCGGATCGATTCGTGTGCGATATCCAGCAAGTGCGCGCGCCGGGTTTCACTCAGCATGAATCCGGATCCGTAAAAGCCCATGCGCCGTAGCCGACCACGCGATCGCGTGTTCCCGCGGTATCCCCCGAGTTTCGCAGGTCGAGCGTGCGGGCTGTGATGCCATGGTGTCTGGCCGCGAGCAGCATACCGCAAATCGGGGCGCGGCCACAGGCCTGGTGGTGGTCGATGGCTTCCGGGTTGAGTTGTTCTATGGCGTTAGCGGTATTGCGATCCAGCCGGCGGGCGGTGGCGTAATCGCTGTAGTGGCTCAGATCCGAACTGATCAGGATGAGTGTTTCGCGGCCACCCCAGAGTTTTTCGATCACTTCTGCAACCTCGGCGTCGCTTGCTTCGCCAACCACCAGTGGAATCAGGCTGAAATTTTCCTGCAGCACTTCCTGCAGGAAGGGCAGTTGTACTTCCAGGCTGTGTTCCTCCCGGTGTGCTTCATCCAGTACATGCACCTGCGGCAGCAGCAGGATGTCTTCCATGGCCTCCTGGTCGATGCGGATAACGCCCAGCGGCGTAGAGAAATACAGCGCGCCGGTAGCCGCCAGCCCCTGGAACGCGACCCGGTGAGCCGGGCCGAGTAAAATCACCCGCTGGATGCGCTCGCGTGCCGGCAACAGCTGGGCGTAGGCCGTGGCGGCGATCTGTCCGGAGTAGATGTAGCCGGCGTGAGGAACGATCAACGCCTTTGGGCAGCGTGTGACCGGGGTTTCTGTGGACAGGTAGCGTTCCATCTGTTGCTGCAGCAGCAGAGGGTCCTCGGGGTAAAACAGCCCGGCAACGGCGGGCTCACGAATCTGGGACATCGTGAATACTCCGTTTACATAATGTGGCTCAGTCCCTGATCAGAATCAGTCCGGACAGCGGCGGCACATCCAGCACAATGGAATGCGGCTGGTTCATCCAGCTGGTTGGCTCGCTGCTGTGTTTGCCGACGACCGGAAACTCGCTGCCGGCATAAAATCCGGCGTCCGAATTCAGTACCAGCCGGTAATCGCCTGGTTCAGGAACACCCATCCGGTAGCCTTCACGTGGTACCGGCGTGAAATTAAGTAATACTACACTCGTCTGCCCGCTGCCCCTGCGAAAGTAGCTGAGCAGGGAATTCTCTGCATCGTTGCAATCGATCCAGCCGAAGCCTTCGGACTCGAAGTCGTGCAGGTATAGCGAAGGCTGCTCCCGGTACAGTCCGTTGAGATCGGTGACCAGCTGCCGCAGGCCGCCATGGCGAGGATCTTCCATGAGGTGCCAGTCAAGCGAGGTGTCGAAATTCCACTCCTGGTACTGCCCGAACTCACAGCCCATGAACAACAGTTTTCGGCCCGGGTAGGTATACATATACGTATACAGCAGTCGCAGGTTGGCAAAGCGTTGCCAGGCATCGCCGCTCATCTTGCCGAGCATCGATCCTTTTCCGTGCACCACCTCATCGTGAGAGAAGGGCAGTACGAAATTCTCGGTGAAGGCGTACAGCATGCCGAAGGTGAGTTCCTGGTGATGGTGCTTGCGATGCACCGGCTCCAGGCTCATGTACTGCAAGGTGTCGTGCATCCAGCCCATGTTCCATTTCATGCTGAAACCCAGCCCGCCGTTGTCCACCGGGCGGGTGACCTGTGGCCAGGAAGTGGATTCCTCAGCAATGATCATACTGCCCGGTTGCTCGGCATGGGTCACTTCGTTGAGGTGACGCAGCCATTCGATGGCATCCAGGTTTTCGCGACCGCCGTATTTGTTCGGGATCCAGTCGCCTTCCTCACGCGAGTAGTCCAGGTACAGCATGGAGGCGACCGCATCGACGCGCAGTCCGTCGATATGCATCTCTTCAAGCCAGAAAATGGCACTGGAAAGCAGGTAGTTGCGCACCTCGTTGCGTCCGTAGTTGAAGATGTAGGTGCCCCAGTCGCGGTGTTCGCCACGTCGCGGGTCTGCGTGTTCGTAGAGTGGCGTACCGTCGAAGCGTGCCAGTGCGAAATCGTCCTTGGGGAAATGACCCGGTGCCCAGTCGAGGATGACGCCAATGCCGTGCTGATGCAGGTAATCCACGAAGCACCTGAAATCGACGGGTTTGCCGAAGCGGCTGGTTGGTGCAAAATATCCGGTGGTCTGGTAGCCACAGGAACCGTCGAGGGGGTGTTCGGTAACCGGCAACAGCTCGATATGGGTGAAGCCGAGTTCCTTTACGTAGGGGAC
>JAUXGZ010000084.1 GCA_030621785.1 Gammaproteobacteria bacterium
TGTCTTCCTAAGACCGCTTGGCCTCCGACTTCATTGCCGCAAGACCCGCCAGAATCGGCATCGCCGCTGCGCCGGTGTCTCCGAAGCAATCGGCCGGGTGTTCGAAGCGAAAGCCTGGATCGATTGCCGATACATTTCGCGTATAGGCAACACCCCATTCCTTGGCGCCCATATTTTCGCCGTTGATGCTTGAAAGTATAGTCCGGACGGGTTGGTTGTCCACTGCTTGCAATGCTGTTGTTATCGCATTGGCTAATCCATCACCGGTATAGGTCTCCTTGCTGTAGCGGTGCCCCGCTTCGGCGGCGATGCCCGGATTGTGAATCTTGACGGTGGGTTTGTCCTGCCGTGCTTCACGTGCCTTGTCGGAGCACAATAGCAGGAAGCCCGCGCCCTCGCCGGGTGCGAAGCCATCCATGACTCCATTGGCCAGCACACGGTCCTCCATATCCAGTGTGCCCAGCAGGTATAAATCCAGGTAGCTGTCTACGCCACCCACGAGAACGTAGTCGTGTTCGCCCGTCGTCAGGTAACTCAGTGCTGCCTGTAGTGCCTGCATGCCGCCCGCGCGTCCGGTCGGAAACAGGCGGCTTTTGACACGATCGAGGTCGGCACCGGACTGGGTGGCGAGCAGGCTGATGAAGGTGTCGGTAATGGCCAGTGGTCGGCCTGCCATGGTTTCCGGGCCGGCGAGGAATAAAGGCAGGCGTTGTTCCTCGGGCAGCACCTCCACAGCCTCTAGCAGGGCGTTGTGTGCCAGGCGCAGCATCCGCGCCTGACGTGAAGTGAGTTTAGGAAGGTTGCCCAGTTCCTCGTTGAGCGGGGGCAGGGCATCTTCGGGTAGCAGGGCCAGGGTCATCGGCTCAAAGCGTTTGTTGTAAATACTGCTTTCCTGGTAACGGCTGATGCCGGCGCGTACGGAGGTGGCAGTTTGTGCGGTACAGTCACCCACCGGTGTCACCATGCCGATGCCGCAAATCCAGGCGCTGTCTACCGTCATCAGGCAGAACCTCCCGTGAACTGAAGATCGAGAAGATTGACATCGATCTGTTCAACCTTGAGCGTTTTTTTGTCACAGGGAACGGCGCCACGCCAGGTCATGCACAAGCGATTGAATTCGGGCTCGATCAACACGGTTTCCAGGTTCAGCGGCGGCGTTTCTGTTTGTCCTGCGACCTTGACACGGGCCTCCAGTTGGCAGACTGGCAGAGTGAAGTGCAGGGGGCCCTGTTGGCTCAGGTTGTCCAACATCACCGGCTCTCCACCCTGCAGATAGCGCTCGAAAGTGAAATCCGGGTGTGCCACGTTAAAGAAACGTGGATTGAAATCTTCCGGCAGATAGGGTGCGCGTTGTTTTTGCCAGGCTTCGTCGTAGGTGCCGGCAAAAGACCGGCGTGGCAGCCAGGCGGGTGAAACGAAAGCGAATCCCGCGGGCCTGGCCTTGTCGCCGACGCTGGTTACCAGGCATTGAGGGTCTTCCACGTTTGGCAGCGGCATACCTTCCAGTTCCCGGGCGCTACGTTTGCCACGGAAACCGCGGCCGATCGGGTTGCGCCCTTCGGCCAGTAGCTCCTGCTTTTCGGGATCGATTGTGTGCTGTCCACCAAAAGCGTACTCGTAGACGATCGGCATGGACTGGAAGGGCTGTGGCGAGCTTATCGAGCCGTTAGTCCAGCTGCGGTTGCCGGAGATGTGCAGGATTTGCTGTTTTTCGGCGATGGCCAGTCGCACATTCAGCCGGGTCGCCTGCTGTTGTTGTGGTACCCAGGCTCGACCCACCAGAACCACATCGGTTGAAGGTTTGCTCAGGTGGATATCGGAAGCGTACTTGATGCTGGATGATTCCGGGTCGCCCCAGTATTCGTCTGCCAGGGTAGGGGGAACCTGCTGTTCCGCAATCGAAAGCGAGGGGGTAATACTGAAGGTAGCCTTTATGACGACATACAGCGTGTCCACTCCCTTTTCATTCGGGAAAAGGCTGATGGCGGGTTCGAAAGGGCTGTGGTTTTTTAACTGTAGCAAGCCGGTTTCCAGTGGATTCTGTCAGGGGATTTCAAGAGTGGCAACCTTCCGGCAAGCTGTTTGGATCGGGTCCTATCTGATTGCCGTTCGCGGTGAGATATCGATCCAGCGGCTGGTCACATCGACCGCATTGGCGTACTCCGTTCCCAGCTCCGCCTGTTCCCAGTCCAGGATATTGGTGATCCAGCCGATCTCGTAGCCACCACATTCGTCGGGTGCGGCGTAATCGTAAACCGTCAACGTCAGATTGGCGGCTTTGTTTGGCAGGTTAACGGAGCGATTGCTGACGGTCGCCGGGATGCTGCTGTGCTTGATGGTGTTGATCAGCGCAATGATTTCGCCCTTATTTCCATAGGGGCCGGAAATATAGCGCTTGCTGTCGAATACGATGTACCGTCGGTTCTCGCCATCACCATCAAGCGCCAGTTCGACGGTTTCGAAAGGTCCTTTCGGTCGCTGTTGATCGGGTGTGCCGGAGCAGGCACTTGCCAACGAGACTATGCAGAGTATGCACAGGTGTACGAACTTCCCGGTTCTTGCCACAGTATCGTCTCGCTCGATGACGTGAGCTAAGGCTAGCCTGTCGTGGCTGTGGCGTCAATTGATGCGAGTCCTTACTTCTGGACCAGGATCTTACCCGTGCTGTTCAGGGCGGCGCAGCGGCTGGCCGTGTAAACGCTTTCGGAATAAATCTTGCCATACTCGCTTACCTTGGGTTGTGACATTTCCGTAACCTTGCCGACTACAAATGATGCCCTGGCCAGGCCAAAGCCGCTCTCCTGACCATCGCTGACCACCAGCTGCATGGGTGCCGGGTCATTAATGACCTGGTCGTAGGGGCCCCATAGACGGGGTGCGGAATATGGACTGCCCCCGGTGAGCAGGTCGAACACGACCTTGCCGTTGTTGTGGTAGCCCAGTGCGCTGAAATTCCTGCCTTCATAATAGCTGAAAGTCTGGCCACCACAGGCGGTCGGGAAGGTGAAGTCATAACGCTGGATGACCCGATTTTCACTTTTATTGGGAATGTACAGGCCACGGCTGCTGATAGCGTGTTTGATGCCGTGATTTTGTACCTTGTTTGCAACATTGAGAATGACTGCAGTTTCGCCGTACGGTGTGGAGGTGAAACGGTGTCCTTCTGAACGTACCGGTAGAAAGTCCCTGGCACTGTAAACCTGGTCAGTGGGGCCTGCTGCGAGCGCGGTGGACGGCAGGGTGAATCCCGTTGCCAGCACCAGGCTGACAGACTTGATACGTTTTGTAAAACCGGGATGCATAGTGATTACCTCTGTGCCTTGCAATGGCTGATCGATTTCTGATTGTGCGGTTTGGTTTCCATGCCTTTTGTAGCGGCCACAAAATCGGGAAAGTAAGCGCTATACCAGATCGGCCGAACGCACCGGAGGGAGGGATTCAGTAGTTATTTATCGGGAAACTAGAAGGTAAGTTATTGGAATATTTCAGGTAAAACGGTTTGTTTGTTTCAAGTTCCAGAAAAAGGGGTGTTGTTGGAAATAGCGTGAAGTCGTTCTCAATATTTTTACGTGAGCGGACGGGAAGCCTTCACCAGATGCCGGCTAACGTCGGCTCCCTGCAGGTAAGTTGCCTTTAACAGCACTATACTTGGGGCATCGGAAATTCGGGAGGGAACCACTTGAATCAGGAAGCCAGCAGCCCGGTTTGTGTCGCCTGCCGGGAGATCATCAAGCCCGGCGCACGGCTCTGCCCCCATTGCGGAAGTCGCCAAAAGCACACGATCTGGCACGGCTTCGGTGAAGCGCTGAAGTGGCTGGGGGCCATCGTGACGGTTATTTCCCTGGTCGTCGGGGTCAAGACCCTGCATGACTATTACCAGCAGTGGCAACAAAAACAGGACGTTGTCAACGAACTAGTCAGTGCGGCGGAATGGCTGGTCGCAGCGGAAAACTACAGCCAGGCCTGGGAGATGTATCTGGAGGCCAATGAATTATCACCGGGGTCGCCGGAGATCCGTCAGGGTCAATACGCAATGGCCATCGACTGGATTCAGGATTTTGCAGTAGACAAAGCGGCCGCTAACGACATACTGAATCGTCTGACCGCAGTTTTGTACCGTAGTCTGCTACACGCAAGCGATGATGAGGCAGCTACCGTTCTTGCCCACGTTGCGCGTATTCAGATTCTGCGCTGGCTCTATGATCTGCCCGTGTTCGTGGATGACGAACAACTGCTTGCACAGGCGCTGGAATTATCACCCTCCAATGCCTATGCGAATACCTTCCTGGCACACCGGCTGCTGTTGAAACGCCCCGTCTCGGTGGAAGACGTCGCGAAAGCACAGGAATACTTCAGCATTGCGTTGTCCGGCGACACGCATCATGCATGGGTACGTGACATGCAGACGAGACGCCTCATGATGACCGCTACAGACAGCGGGGAAGTTGGCAAGGCGGCGATGCAGGCCTTCCTGCGGACGGCGCGCGATATGATGTCAGCAGGGGAGCCCCTGCCAGATCCCGATCTGCGGGTGAGGATTTTGGACAGCTATGGACACATGGGCAGCGGCAAGCGTGTTGAGGAATTGATTGATCTCGTTCCACCCGGAGATCACCTTGCGGTCAATGTCTGGCTGCGAAAAGGACTGGATTACCATGCGCAGGGACGGTCAGGATACCCCGCCCAGCAGGATTACCTGGTAGCACGCCTGACGGAAGCCCTGGGTGACACCGCCCGTGCGCTGGAGTTATACCAGGAACTGGAGCAATCGGAGCAAACGTACAGAAAACTCAACACGCTGGTCGACCATGCTGTCGAGCGGTTGTCTGGTCAAAAAACCCCGCGCGCACTGCAACGTTCCTATGTCAATGACCCCGTAGATACCGGCAACCCATGGGCATTTCACCTGGAAACCCTGAAAAACTTCGATTCAAAATGGCTGCCGGAAAACTACCAGCAGGCCATGGACTATTTTTATGAGACCGTTGATGCAGCGGATGAACGCCTGCCGGTACTCGTTGACACCATGCCCGGCATATTGGAGCGCATCCAGGCGGTCATTCTGGAAGGAGGCAGGTGGGAGCGGTCCAATAGCTTTACCTTTGGCTACAGCCGCAGCCACTACGACAACGTGCGGCAAAACTGGATCGAAATCATGTTGCTCTACGGCACGGCGCTACGACAGGCAGGCCAACTCGATAGTGCCGTTGCCACCTTTTCGGACGCACTGGCCTTTGTCGCCCCCCTGGGAGAAGACTTCAGCAGCCTGGCCGCAGTCTCGACCTATGAACTGGCGCTGAGTTATGCACAACGGGCCGCTCGTACCGGTGCCCAGGTCGATCGCCAACGGGCGCTTGATACGCTGCTGGCAGCCATTGAGCAGGGCGTTGTCCGGGAGAACCGGGTCGGGTGGGAAGAAATAAAGGGCGATGGGTTCGAGGCATTGGCAGGCGAACCGGATTATCAGGAATTGATTCGGGGCAGGTGATGTCCTCGAGTGCCGGTTGCAGGTCGGCGTGGACTACTCCCAGGGAGTTTAACGGCTAGCTTGTATCAACCGGCGTATCCGGTCGATTACCCCAGTCTGACCATGCGCCGGGATAGCCTCGCACACGTTCATAACCCAGCGACTTGAGCATAATGCAGGAATGCGAGGAGCGATGGTGTGACTGGCAGTAACAGACGATTTCCCTGTCGTCGGTCAGCTCCCGTTCTGCCAGCATATCGTGCAGTTCGGCGGCGGGCTTCAGGCGCAGGTTGCGGCTCTGGTCCATGGTATCCGTCCAGTCCAGTCGCCGGGCTCCCGGGATATGTCCGCCGCGGGAGGCAAAGGCTTTGGCACCGGAAAATTCCGCTGCGGTGCGGCTATCCAGCAAGCCAATGTCTTCGGCGCCCAGCCGTGACTGAATGTATTCTGCGGTCGCTACCGGTTGCTCCCGCCAGCTCACGTCGTAGTCACCGGTCTCCGGCGTGACCGCTTCCTGGCTAACCGGGAAACCTTCGTTGACCCACGCGACGAGGCCACCGTTCAGCAGTGAGAAATGCGCATGCCCGGCCACGTCCAGCGTCCACAGCAGGCGACTGGCCCAGCCACCACCCTCATCATCGTAGGCCACTACGTGGCTATCCCGGCGGATGCCCAGCGATGCCAGCAGCTGGCCAAAGTCCGCTTCATTCGGCAGCAGACCCTGTACCGGTTTTTCAGCTTTTACGTAGCGGCCACCTTCGACAAAAACCGCTCCGGGGACGTGAAACTGTGCGTACCTGTCCGGCCTGGAGATGTGCACGACGACCAGGTTTTCGGTGTCGAGTGAAGTTTCGAGTTGTTCGGGTTCGAGGATCAGCGGTAAGCGGGTTTCAGTCACGTTCAGTCCTTCAGTAGTTCGATCCAGTGGATTACCGGCACGCCGGCATCGGCCTGCAGGTGCAGCAGGCAGCCGATATTGGCGGTCGCGATCAGGGCGGGCCGGTGTTCCTGTAGTGCCTGTAACTTGTTCTTCAGCAGCCGGCCCGAGATGTCGGGCTGGAGAATAGAATAGGTGCCGGCCGATCCGCAACACAGATGCGCATCGGGCACCGGTGTCAGTTCATAGCCGAGATCCTGCAGCAATTTCTCGACCACGCCGGTCAACTGCTGACCGTGCTGCAACGTGCAGGGGGCATGAAAACTGATGCGTCGGGCTTGTGGTTTGCGGAAGGCATCCAGGTTTTCGTCGCGTAGAACTTCACTGATATCCCTTGCCAGCGCGCTGACACGTTCAGCGCGGTCGGTGTATTGGGGGTCATCTTTCAGCAGATGTGCGTAGTCCTTGACCATCGGCGCGCAGCCGGTAGCGGTAATTACGATTGCTTCTGTACCTTGTTCTATAAAGGGCCACCAGGCGTCGATATTTTCGCGCGCCCGTTGTCGGGCGCCGTCGATGTCCGACAGGTGAAACTGCAGTGCTCCGCAGCAACCGGCCTCGCTTGCCCTGGAAAGGTGGATACCGAGCCGGTCGAATACCTGAATGGCAGCGGCGTTGATCTGTGGTGCGGCGGCCGGTTGCACACAACCGTCCAGCAATAGCATGCGGCGCGAGTGCCCGGCCGGTGTCAGTGCAACCGACCGACCTGGTACCGGGATCCGTTTGCGCAGCCTGGCGGGCATCAGTGGCCGGACCAGTCGGCCGGCGAACAGGAGGGCTGCTACGCGTTGCGGGCTGCGCAGCACGTAGCCCAACAGGCTGCGCAGCTTGCGTTGCAGCCAGCTGCGGGGGACCTGGATTTCGACCAGCTCACGACCAATGTCCAGCAAGCGGTGATACTGTACGCCGGATGGACAGGTGGTTTCACACGCCCGGCAGGTGAGGCAGCGGTCCAGGTGATTGCGCAGCGTGGCCGTTGCCGGCTGGCCTTCGAGCACCTGCTTGATCTGGTAGATGCGGCCGCGCGGACCATCGAGCTCATCACCCAGCAGTTGATAGGTCGGGCAGGTGGCGTTGCAGAATCCACAGTGTACACAACTGCGCAGCACGGCATCGGCCTGCTGGCCGATTGCGGTATCGCGGTATTTGTCGGATAGTTGTGTTTGCACTACAGCTCTTTATACATTCGGCCCGGGTTCAGAATGCGATCTGGATCGAGTGCCTCTTTCAGTCGTCGGTGCAGGTGCAGCAGCTCCGGCGACAGGGGATGGAAAATCTCCTGTGTAGGATCACCGTTGCGGAACAGGGTGGCGTGACCACCGGCTGCGGCTACCGTGTTGCGAATGTCGGCGGCACCTTCATCACTGTACAGCCAGCGTTGTGCGCCGGCCCAGTCGATCATCCAGTCGCCCTGCAGATCCAGCGGCGGTGTGACCGGTGGCAGGGAAAGTCGCCACAGGGTGTCCTGGCGGTTGAAAAAATTGTGCTGCTGGTTACGCAGGGATGACCACCAGTCCGGGTCGTCCTCGATGCTACCGTCCCCCAGTTGCCGTCGTATCAGTCCGAAATGTTTCTCACTGGCACAGATGCGCAGGTACAGGCGATCCTGGTACCAGCAGGCCGCAGACAGTGGCAGCGGACGTTGCATCCAGGTTGCGCAGCGTTCAATGGCTTCACGCTGGTTGCAGACTTGTACGAACGTGCTTTCCCTGTCCGGGCGAGGAAGTACCCGCAGGGAAGCTTCGGTAATCAGGCCAAGGGTACCCAGTGCCCCGGCCATCAGGCGGGAGACATCGTAGCCGGCAACATTCTTCATAACCTGGCCACCGAAGCGCAGCAGTTCACCGCGCCCGTTGACCAGTCCCACACCGAGTACGGCATCCCGTACGGCACCGGCAAACGGACGCCGGGGACCGGACAGGCCACTGGCTACCATGCCGCCGATGGTGCTTTGTGCGGCGAAGTCGGGTGGCTCGAAGGCGAGCATTTGATGGTTTTTATCCAGCTCGGCGTCGATCTCTGTCAGCCGTGTTCCGGCGCGCGCGCGGATCATCAGTTCCGCAGGTTCATATTCGAGTATGCCACTGTGACCCGAGACATCAAGCGTTTCACCCTCGCATGACCGGCCGTAAAAGGCCTTGCTGTTACCGCCGCGGATGAGCAGTGGCTGTTTCGTGCTGCTTGCCAGTGCAATTT
>JAUXGZ010000110.1 GCA_030621785.1 Gammaproteobacteria bacterium
CAGAGGTGCTGAGTAGAAAACGGAGTCTAACGTTGGCAATGATCAAGAAGTTGCATGAAGGTCTAAAGATTCCTTACGAGTGCCTTATCGCGTAAAGGAAAAAACGACATGGGATAAGCGCCGCATATTTCCAACCGCCAGGCAAGCAGCGAATTCCGGTAGCATCGTCCTATTCCTTGCGAAAGATGACCTCGGGCATAAAGAGTCCTACCCGGGTTTGATGGCCTCTATGGTAGCCGACAGGACATATTCTTCCACACCGCTGCCTGGCACCCAGTCCTTGATGAATTCGCGCGACTCGTCCTTTGGTTGAATGCGTAGTTCCGTGAAGCCGGCCTCGGCAAGAATTTCTTCCAGTTCGTCGACGGTAGAGGCGCCTGCCACGCAAGCGGAAAGCAGCTGACTGTCGTTGCGAATGGACTCGGGCAGCGCGGTGCCGGCTACAATATCGGAGATTGCCAGACGGCCACCGGCCTTGAGTACCCGGTATGCGTCGCGGAACACCTGCAACTTGTCAGGCGAAAGGTTGATTACACAGTTGGAAATTATTACATCGATTTCAGCGTCGGCCACTGGCAGGTGCTCGATTTCACCCAGCCTGAATTCGACGTTGGAGTACTGTCCCTTGACCGCGTTACTGCGCGCCTTGCTGACCATCTCGGGTGTCATGTCTACACCGATAACCCGGCCGCTGGCGGTGATTTCGCCTGCTGCCAGGAAGGCATCGAAACCACCGCCGCTACCAAGATCCAGCACGGTTTCCCCTGCCTGCAAACTGGCAATGGCGCGTGGATTGCCGCAGCCAAGCCCCATGTCGGCACCTGTGGGCACCTGATCGAGATCGGTGTCTGAGTACCCCAGGCGAGTAGAAATCAGGGCATTGATCTGCTGGTCATCCGATACTCCGCAGCAGGACGCTGCCTCACCGCAGCCGTCCTCGCTATCGCTGGCCTGTGCAACCTTGCTGTAGGCATCGCGCACGACCTGGCGCGCCTTGTCTGCTGTACTCTGGTTCACGTTTCACTTCTCCCGGAAATGCCTCAGTCAACTGATGTATTGAGTTCGTTGCTGCGCCAGACGCTGCAGATCTTCCATCCGGTCCACATCCCACAGTTCGGGCAACTCGGCGTAATTATATCCCAGTGTATCGATTCGTGTGCGGGTCTGTTGCAAAACGCGGTCGCTGCCCCAGGCGATACCCTGAAACAGCGAGTCGTCAAGTTTTCTTGCCCCCAGCAGCACATAGCCACCATCCTCGGCCGGCCCGACAACCAGGTCCCGACCGGCATCCAGCTCTTGACAGGCACGGGCCAGGTAGCTGCCATCCATCGCTGGACAGTCGGTACCGATCAGCAATGCGAACTCGTTCTGTTCCAGGGCTCGTCGCAAAGCGGTCTGCATGCGTGCGCCAAGATCGCCATCCGGCTGGGCAACAAGTTCAACCGCATATTCATTGTGGAGTGAAGTAAAAACCCGGTGCCTGGTATCCGGAGTGCACCAGAGCTCCACCGGTGTCAGTGCGGATGATACGCACATCCGGACCGTTTCACGCAGCCAGTCCGTATAGAGTTCTGCAGCTTTCTGTGCGCCAATATCCCGGGCCAGGCGCGTCTTGACGCTACCCGCGACCGGAGCGCGTGCAAACACCAGAATGCGCCCGGCAGGGTAGTGCGGACGTTTCTCAGGATGCATAGCGTCTGGCCAGGGTTTCGGCCGGCACCCCGACGAACCAGGCCAGGCGCAATGCCCACATCAGCGCAATGGTACGGATGATGCCACGCTGTTCCCAACGACGGCTTGATGTCTCCAGGACTTCCCGCAAGCACCGCGGTTGCCGGATGGCACGCAGCCGTTTGCTGAACGCGATGTCCTCCATCAATGGCAGCTCGGGAAAACCACCGGCACGCTGGAAGAGTGAAGCGGTTACGAAAATCCCCTGGTCACCGGTTGCAACGAAAGTAATGCGTGAACGCAGATTCATCATGCGTTCCACGATGCGCAGCAGAAAGTGCTGACCGGACAATCGTACCTCGAAGTAACCCCAGTATTCGTTCATGAGTCCGTCGCCGGGGCTGGTGAGGATTTTTCGATCAGCTGATTCCGGTATGCCGGTATCGGCGTGCAGAAACCACAGCAGCCCCCCCCCGGCCAGCAATGCGCCGGCATTCATCTGGCAGGCACGGCCGGGAGCAGAATGCACAATGTGATCGACAAACGGTGCGGCCAGCGAGCAGGTTTCGTCGGTACTGCCACCGTCGACCATGATTATTTCATGACCACGCTCGCGCAGCAGCTGCAGGGGCTGCAGGGTAGTGCGAATACCTTCTGCTTCATTCAGTACCGGGATGATGATGGAGATCTGCATTGTTCGGACGGGCATCGACTACTGGTTGTGCGCAGGTCGGCCCACCTGCGCACAACCAGCTATAGAGTGGTAATCAGGGAAATGCGGGTATGGTCGGTTCCGTGCCCTCGAAATCGGCATCGGGATGATGCTTCTTGACCAGTGTCTCGATTTCGTCAACGCGGTCTTTGGCTACATCGACCAGCACCAGTATCTGGCCGGCGTTAACGGCTTCTTCAAACTGCTTGATCTGCGAATTAGTAGCATCCATGCCGATCATGCCACCCATCCACGCGCCCATACCGGCACCCGCCAGGCCCATTGCCAGCAACGCACCACCGGCGATGACGACGCCCGGCATGGCAACGGCGGCCAGCCCTGCCAGCACACCGGTCGCACCACCCAGTGCGACACCGCGTTCCAGGGCGGGGACAAAGTCACTTTTCTGTACCAGCGACGCCTCGGGCAGGTCGGCCAGAGCCAGTCCGTCCTTGCCAATGACGTGTATACGCCGTTCTTCGATTCGGGCCAGCAACAATTCATCCACGACCTTGTGGGTAATATCCAGGTCGGGCAATAAAAAATACAGACGTCTCATAGTGCGCTCCTCCTTATTCCGTTACATCAATGTTAGTACATTTTTTTCCACTGCAGTTCCAGGGCAGATGGGCGGATCATATCTCATCTCTTTGTGAAGTCGAAACAATACTCACTGGCGCCGTTTTTTTATCTGTTCCGGAGTAATGAACTGGACTTCCTGCGGTCCCGCCTGTTCCGGCTTGTCGACCACAAAGATGCGATATCCGTTGATCATGGCCGAAATATCCGATCCGGAACCCTTCAGGTCATCCAGCACAACTGCAACGATATGTGCTATGAAAAACAGGAAAATAGCGGTGGCCAGCCAGGCATGTACGTCCGGCAGGTAAAAACCCCATACAAGCGGGACGGGTTCCATGAACAGGCCGGTTAATATCTGTAGGAATAGTATGGTTAATAGCAGCAGGTAGATCGGCGCCCAGAAGGGATTGTGCGCATGCCAGCCGGGCAGGGGCGATTTTCCCAGTGTCAGGTAAAAACGTAACATTTCCAGTACGCGCGTTTTGTCCCTTGGTTGCGGAATCATCTGTTGCCAGTGCGAGGATCCCGAGCCGAAAAACAGCAGCCACAGGCGCAGGCCCAGTCCGACCATCAGGATAACGCTGCAAAAATCGTGAACATCGGAGGCGCGAGCCGCGACCAGCGGGGCATTGTGAACCAGCCAGCCCGTCGCCCACAGCAGCAGCACGGACAACGCGATCGACCAGTGTGCGAGGCGTAGCAGACCGGACCAGACCAGTATGCGTTGAATCTTTTCACCCTTCATAGCACGACCACCACGAGAAATTCGCGAAAGCATACCATCCCGGGGAAGTAGTGTCAGATGGCCCGGGGAGGAGTTTCGAGTGTCCTTCGGGCTGTTTTCAACTACACTTCGCGGCGGTAGCGGTGGGCGAGAGGAGCAAGCGGGGAGTGGATACAAAGAAGGAAGGGGTATTTCACGCCCCCTGGGAAAAAAGTTTCGACCGGATCCTGACTCTGTATATCGGGGTACCACCGCAGTGTAGCGCAGACTAACTTTGTGTAAAAGCAATGATTTAAGTATTTACAGAATCAACTGAAATACAGCCTTTTAAGATCAATCTGTTACAAATTTGTGTTGGATTTGTGTATTTGTTTGAAACGGCGGGATAAAAAAAGCCGCTCCGGGTAGAGCGGCAAGAGGTTCATGATTAGCG
>JAUXGZ010000027.1 GCA_030621785.1 Gammaproteobacteria bacterium
TGCGGCTTGCCGGCAAGCGCACCGGGATGTCTCTGAACCGCATGCTTGTCCTGCTGCCCGGGTGTGGAGCGGTAGTGCTGCACGCGGCCGTTCTATACCCCGAACTGGTAACCGCCCACGGCCTGAACCTCGGCTTTTTCAATGCCGCCTCGCTGACCTCGGTGATCGTAGCCGGGCTACTGCTGCTGGCGGCCGTAAAACAGCCGGTGGAAAACCTCGGCATCCTGGTTCTGCCGGTCGCCGCCGCCGCCATGGCACTCGCCGTCTGGTACCCGGGCGAGAAACACATCATCAGTGGAGACTCCTGGCAGCTCGACCTGCACATCCTGTTTTCGGTGCTGGCCTACAGCCTGTTCGCACTGGCGGCGGTCCAGGCCTTGCTGCTGGCGATCCAGGAGCACCACCTGCGCAACCACCAGCCAGGGGGATTCATTCGTGCCCTGCCACCACTGCAGATCATGGAAAATCTGCTGTTCCAGATGATCGGCAGCGGTTTTGCCCTGCTTACCGCAGCCCTGCTGACCGGGTTCCTGTTCCTCGAGGATATCTTTGCCCAGCATCTGGTACACAAAACGCTGCTGTCGATTGCCGGCTGGGTGGTATTCGGCATCCTCCTGTGGGGACGCTGGAGGTTCGGCTGGCGGGGTCGCACGGCCATCCGCTGGACGCTGAGCGGCTTTGCCTTTCTGCTGCTGGCTTACTTCGGCAGCAAGGCGGTACTGGAATTGATACTCCAACGGGTAGCCTGACAAAAACCGCGCAAGGGCCTACAATTCAGACAGGCAAGGCAACCAGGTTGAACCTCATTTGGACAATATTCCGCTCAGCGTGCTGTTTGGCATACTGATATTCCTGATCATTCTTTCGGCGTTTTTTTCCAGCTCCGAAACCGGGCTAATGACTCTCAACCGGTATCGCCTGCGTCACATGGCACGCTCGGGACACGCCGGCGCATTACGCGCACAAAAACTGCTCGAACGCCCGGACCGCCTGATCGGGCTGATCCTGCTGGGCAACAACTTCGTCAACATTCTCGCCTCGGCACTCACCACCGTAATCGCGTTTCGAATGGGAGGTGAGACCGGCATCGCAATCGGCGCCGGCCTGCTGACGCTGGTTGTGCTGATCTTCGCCGAAGTCACACCCAAGACACTGGCCGCGCTGCACCCGGAACGCATCGCCTTTCCGGCGGCTTTCGTCTACGGGCCGCTGCTATGGCTGCTATACCCGTTGGTCTGGGGGATTAACCTGATCGCCAACGCCCTGTTGAAACTCATCGGCGTCCAGCCCGGTGAAGGCTCCGCTACCGCACTCAGTCAGGAAGAACTACGCACCGTGGTCATGGAAGCCGGCGCCATGATTCCCAAACGCCATCAGGGCATGCTGCTGAATATCCTGGACCTGGAAAAAGTGACCGTGGAAGACATTATGGTGCCGCGTACGGAAATCCACGGCATCGATCTCGAGGACGACTGGAGCACCATCGTACGCCAGATCACAGGCAGCTCGTACACCCGCATACCCGTGTACCGCGACAGCATAGATAATGTGCTGGGGTTTATACATCTGCGCAGAGTGCTACCTTTGCTGCTCAACAACAAACTTGACTGTGAAGCCCTCAAGGGCCTGGTACGCGAGGCGCTGTACATACCGGAAAATACGCCGCTGAATCGCCAGTTACTGAACTTCCAGCGAGCGCGCCGTCGAGTCGGACTGGTCGTCGATGAATATGGGGACATCAAGGGACTGGCCACACTGGAGGATATCCTGGAAGAAGTCGTCGGCGAGTTCACCACAGACCCGGCAGCCCTGATAAAGGATTACACACCCCAGAAGGATGGCAGTTACCTGGTCAACGGCAGTGTCAGTGTGCGTGAACTGAACCGTACCCTGAACATGACGCTGCCTGCCAACGGCCCTCGCACCCTGAACGGCCGGGTGCTGGAATACCTGGAAAATATTCCCGAAGCCGGCACCAGTCTGCTGCTGAATGGCTACCCGGTTGAAATCGTGCAAACCCACAACAACCTGGTCAAGACACTGCGTGTATACACCAAACGCAGGCAGAAAACGCAGACAACCGAAACCACATGAGCGAGAAAATCAAAAAATCCTGGCAGGAATGGCAACACTTGCTGACACCCGGGCAGTTTGCTGTAACACGCAAGAAAGCTACCGAGCCTGTGCTACTGCATCAATTCCATTGCGCTGAATTTCAAGAGTAATCCCTGACCCGCCCCACCCTGTCCGAAGTCCGACGCCGGCACAGGCTACTGCCGCAGGATCGTGAAAACATCAGATTCAGGACAAGTGGCCGCTGTTTTCAGTTGCACAGTTATTGACTGAATCACTCCGGAGCAGGGGAATACCTACATGGCAAAACTGACACTGTCCTTCAGAGATCGCAAGCTGAAAGTCATCCCTGTGCGCGGGCAGGATATTCTGATCGGCCGTGCCCCGGAGTGCACGATCAGCATCGACAGTCTTGCCATCGAACCGCAACATGCTTACATCTTCGGACACAACGGAAACTTCGTACTCGAACCGATTGGCGAACATACTCCGGTATTGCTGAATGACGCCCCCGTCAGCGGCCCCGTTGAGCTATGCGAGAATGACCGCATTGCCATTGGCAAACACCGCCTGGTCTTTTCACTGGAAAATGAAGGTACGCCGGCGGACGAAACCATTGCCCGCCTGCCACTTACCGGCTGGTTGCAAATTCAGAGTGGCACTCATCTTGGCCGTACCATTCGCCTCGACAAGGCCTTCACACGCATTGGAAAACCGGATGGCGACCTGGCAATCATTGCCCGACGCGACAATGGTTATCATATATCCTGCCTGCAGGACGAACAGGGTATACAAGTCGATGACCAGCGCATCGGCGAACAGGTCCGGTGCCTGCAGTCCGGCGACCAGATCCGGGTTGGCGAACTGCGGGTGCAATTCTTTACCGATGCCACTACCGCCCGGCAGGCCGAACCGGCCGATGCCGGAGAAAACTACCGCCGGCAACGACGCGGCAGCCGGGTGCCCTTCAATGTAAGCGCAAAGCTGCAAGGTGGCGAACATCGCTGGGAAGCCCGCCTGATCGATATCTCGCTGCACGGCGCCCTGGTCAGGACGAGCAAAACCATACATACGGACGACGGCCCCTTGCTGCTGACCGTTCAGCTCGAGGGTGGACCATCCATCTGCATGGATGTGGAAATTGCCCACCGGAACGAGTATGAAACCGGATTGCGTTGTACGGATATCGATGTTGACAGCATCACCCACCTGCGCCGACTGCTCGAACTGAACCTGGATGACCCGGAATTGATACAGCGGGAATTGTCAGCACTGGGCTGAGCCAGACCTGAACATTAATAGTTTTCGGGACTATCGATCGAACCACTCAAGCACATCTGAATAACGCGACACGGGGTGGATTTCCAGACCTTCGATACCGCTCCTGGGCACGTTGGCTGCAGGAATCAGCGCCTGCCGAAAACCCAGCTTGGCCGCCTCCCGCAGGCGTTCCTGACCGTTGGGCACGGGACGAATCTCCCCGGCCAGCCCTACCTCGCCAAAGACGATGACATCGTTGGGCAAGGTGCGATCGCGGAAGCTCGATAATACTGCCAGCAGTACCGGCAGATCGGCAGCCGTTTCGCTGACCCGCACACCACCGACGACATTCACGAAAACATCCTGGTCACTCATGAAAATGCCGCCATGCCGGTGCTGCACCGCCAGCAGCATGGCAAGCCGGTTTTGCTCCAGTCCCAGGGTAACGCGACGCGGATTCGACAGCTGGGTATCATCCACCAGCGCCTGCACTTCCACCAGCAACGGGCGAGTACCCTCCATGGTAACCAGGATAACGCTGCCAGCCACGGGTTGTTCATGACGCGACAGAAATATGGATGAAGGATTGCGCACTTCCCGCAGACCTTTTTCGGTCATCGCGAACACGCCCAGCTCATTGATGGCACCAAAGCGATTCTTGATGGCGCGAACGATGCGGTAGCGTTCACCGGGGTCGCCTTCGAAATACAGCACCGTATCGACCATGTGCTCCAGTACTCGCGGACCTGCCAGCGTACCTTCCTTGGTAACGTGACCAACCAGGAACAACGCCGTGCCACTCTGCTTGGCGAACCGGACCAGCTGCGCTGCACTTTCACGCACTTGCCCTACCGAGCCGGGTGCCGACTGCAGCACTTCCGTGTACAGGGTCTGTATGGAATCGATCACCATGACCCGAGGCGTTTCGTTGCGCGCGTGTTCCAGAATACGTTCCACTGAGGTCTCGGCCAGAATACGCACCTGATCGGCGGGCACACCCAGGCGCTGCGAGCGCAACGAAACCTGCTCCGGTGACTCCTCGCCAGTAACATACAGGGTGCTCGTCTGTCCCGAAAACGCAGCCATTGCCTGCAGCAACAGGGTCGATTTGCCAATGCCCGGGTCACCACCGATGAGAACTACCGAGCCCGCAACGAGCCCGCCACCCAGTACCCGGTCGAGTTCATCAATACCTGCCGGTAAGCGGGCTTCCCGGCCGGGCTGCACTTCCGACAGCCGCTGGATGCCGCTGCGCAACTCACCCGCATAACCGGAAAAACGGGACGTCTTGCCACCAGCCGCTGCGACCTGCAGCGTCTCGACCAGTGAATTCCATGCACCGCAATCGCTGCACTGCCCCGCCCATTTCGGACTCTGTGTACCGCACTCGCTGCACTGGTAGGAACAACGCGATCTCGCCATGGCAAATATTATCCCGGTAATTTTTCAGTGTGATGCCTGCCCCGCGCACCGGATCATCTCCGGCACGAACTCCAGGCAACGCAAGGCCAACATAGCAGATTCGTCCAACCGGGTTAATGCCAATATCTGTGAAATTTCTAATGTACTAATGTACATATACATTTGGCAAGTGATCTGGCAGGCTGCGCGCACGAAACCCCTATACGGAGGAAGGGTTTTTGACAGAATGGACTCTCGGCTCTACCAAACAGCAAGGAGCACGGGGTTTGATTACCAACGATGATCTACTGAGGCGTCGCGTACGTCACATCCACGTAACCCACGACGCACCATCGAGAGCGGTATGGGTTGAATTCAAATACAAGGGCCGACCCTGCTTTTCGACCGAGCTCCTGGAGGACCTACTAGCGGCCCAGCGCGCCATTCGACAGACCGCTCATACCGGTTACCGCGAAAAACAGGAAGATCGAGTGCTGTTCCAGGTGCTGGCCTCAACCGATGCACAGGCTTTCAATCTCGGCGGTGATCTCGCCTATTTCATCCAGCTAATTGAAACGGGTGATCGTGAAGCGCTGTTGCAGTATGCAAAAACCTGTATCGATATCCAGTTCGCTTCAGTCACGCACTACGACATCCCGTTCACCACCATTGGACTGGTGCAGGGTGAAGCGCTCGGCGGTGGTTTTGAGGCCGCGCTATCCAATAATGTACTGATTGCTGAAGAGTCGGCACGCTTTGGTTTTCCGGAAATTACCTTCGGGATGTTCCCCGGTATGGGCGCAATTTCACTGTTGACCCGCAAGATCACACCGGCCATGGCGCGCCGCCTGATCATGGATCGCAGAATTCATACCGCCGAGGAACTCTTTGAGATGGGTGTGGTAGATGTTCTCGCGCCGGATGGCGAGGGCCGCGAAGCCGTGCATAACTACATGCAACGACATACCGCCATCGCTCCCGGACTACACGGTTTCCAGGCCGCGGTGGATCGTGCCATGCCGGTACATTACGACGAGTTGTACGACATTGTGGAACACTGGGTCGATACCGCCATGCAACTCAGCAACAAAAACCGGCGACTGATGTCCTACTTTTCACGGGCGCAGGCCAGGCGGCACAGTGTTCCCGTGGTGGACATCCAGCACCGGCAGGACAAGCGGCGCCACCCCTGATCAGGCGGGGACGTGTCCGCTTCGCCGCGAAGCGGACAGCTTTTCCTGTAGTTGTTGAAGACCGGCCGCACAGGCCTCGCGGATTTCCTGCAACCAGGCAACTCCGTAGCGGTCGAAATCCTCCTTCGAAAGCTTTTGTGCCTCGGTGCCGAGCGCTACCAGTTGGGCAAGCCCCAGGTACATGGCGCTCCCCTTCAGCGCGTGCGCACAATCGATGAAGTCTCTCCAGGCGTGGCCGGCCACGGCTGCTTCCAGACAGCGGATATCCCGCTGCGCGTCCTTGTCGAAATTCTCGACCATGTCGCGTATGAAGTCGCTGTTGTCACCGGCCAGCACTTCCAGCCGGGCAAACTCTGCCTCATCCACCACGGGAAGAGTCACATTAGCCTGTAGCGGAACGTTGAGGATCTCGGCCCCTTCCACCGGCATCTCCACATCCGACATGGCACGACCCAGCATCTCCTGCAACCTGACCATGGATACCGGCTTGGTGAGAAAATATTCAAGACCGGCCGCCTGACAAACATCCCGGGCTTCCGCGGTCGCGTCTGCAGTCAGTATGATGAACTTTGCCGGTGCCGTACCGCCATGCGCCATGCTGCAGGCATTGTAGACATCAATGCCTCCCATATCGGGCATATTCTTGTCCACTACCACCACGTCATAGTGACTGTGTTCCAGCGCTGTCAGAACCTCCACACCGCCGGATACGGAGGTACACTGGTAACCCATCTTGTCCAGCATGCGCTCCAGTACCAGCCGGTTGGTCGCATTGTCGTCTCCGATCAGCACATTCAGAGGCCTGTTGATCCGCTGCTCCCTGACCTGATGGTGCGCAATATGAATAACGTCATCGTCAGTACTGTGCTTCGAATAACAGGCGTGCAACGTGTTGAACAGCACGCGTCGGTCGATAGCGGACGGCAGAACGAACCGGTTGTCGCCGTTTCCCCGGCGGAACTCTTCCGGATAATTTTCCGCGCCTGCCAGAATCACCGGTAGCAACGCCCCGGCCGCCCCCCCCTCGAGGTGTGACAACAGCTGTTCCAGCTCATCGGACCAGGGCATGGAATCGACCAGCAAGCCATCGATCCCCCTGATCATCCCGTTACTATCGCCGATGAGACGCATGACTTCGTGCGGCGCATTCACCATCCGGAACGGTATGCCCCACTCACGCAAACCGGCAATCAGTTCAGACTCGCTGCTGGAGTAATTACCGAGGCAGATCACGTTGCACTCACGTACCCAGGATTGCTCGTCGGACGGAGTCTGCTGGCGGCAGAGTTCGAAGGGAATGTCGAACCAGAACGTAGTACCGGTATTGGCGTCGCTCTGCACACCGATTTCACCGCCCATGAGCTGCACCAGATGCCGACAGATCGTGGTGCCCAGTCCGGTACCCCCATGCTGCCTGGCCACACTGCTGTCAGCCTGTGCAAACGGCTCAAAGATAGCCTGAAGACTCTCGGCCGGGATCCCCCTGCCGGTATCGCAAACCTCGAATCTCAGGGTCACCTGCCGGTCTTTCTGCTCACGCGGGTAGACCCGCAACGACACGATGCCCTGGTCGGTAAACTTCACTGCATTGCCTACCAGATTGATAATGATCTGCCGCAGTTTGTGCGGATCACCGGACAACAGGAAGGGTGTCGTCGGGTTGATGGATTCCTGCAGACGAAGCTTCTTGGCACCAACCTGCGGCTCAAAAATCCGCAGGGTGGTATTAATCAGTGCGTACAGGTCGAACTCGATGTTTTCCAGCGATAGATGGCCGGCCTCGATTTTGGACAGGTCCAGGATCTCGTCAATCTGGCAGGCAAGTGCCTTGCCGGATGCGTATATGGTTTCCACATACTCCCGGTCCTCCGCATCCAGCGGCCGGGTTCGTAGCAGATCCGTCATGCCCAGTATGCCGTTCAGCGGAGTACGAATTTCGTGCGACATTCTGGACAGGAAATCACTTTTCGCACGGCTGGCCGAATCTGCCCGCCGACGGGCTTCGTTGAGACGCCGGATCAGCAACGCCGAGTAGGCCGGAATAACCAGCAAGGTAGCCGTCAGACCCACAGCGAGTTCCTTGTTCGCAAGCCAGTACGGTGTGGTCAGTACCACGACACCAAAACCGATAAGCGAAGCGACGCCGGACAGATACAGGTATTTCTCTCCGTAACGGAAACCGTTACCCAGGGTTACCCACAGGTAGACACCATACCAGGGTGCCGACAGGGCACCGGCAATGTGCAGGCCGTAGCTGAATACTCCGACATCGATACAGATACTGAGAATGCGGTGAAATCTTGCCTGGCGGGGCCACACCAGGGTGGCCAGAAACAGCGCCAGTGAATACACCAGAAAACCGCCGATAACGTTGAAAACGTCCAGTGACAGCCCGTGGGGCTGACCATGCTCCGGCCACTTGAACAACATATAAGAAAGGAATGCGATGGATATAGCGATGCGCAGGATGCCCTGCTCCTGCTCGGGACTGCTTACCCAGCCCAGCACACCAAAAGCCCTGTTGAACCGCGCACGCAAGGCAGCGACCCAGTCCCTGAGTTCCATCCGCTCCGCTGGCATGTTCAGAACTTCATCCGTGTTCGTGGTCCGTTTACTCTACAAGCTGGAAGCTCTTTAGCGGCAAGTACGTTACAATGCTTTAGGGCTTATTTTTTTACTGGTACAGAATTCATCATGGCCAAAAGTATGATTGAAATGGTTACCGGGGTTATCGTCCGGGAACAGCAATGCGCTCCGGGAAACATCACGCTGACCACCCGCCTGGCCGACCTGGGTATTGACTCACTTAAAGCGATAACCATACTGTATGAACTCGAAGAAGAGTTCGATGTGGAGATCCCCAATGAGGTGATCGAAACCATCGACACCGTCGGCGACATTGTCTCCCGCCTGGAAGAACTGGCAGAGATCCCCGGAAACTGATGGCGAAAGCCGTCGTTATTACCGGCCTGGGCGCAATCAGCGGCCTGGGTATGGGCGCCGGGGAGCTGTGGAAAGCGGTGCGTGAGGGTCGCTCCGGAATCCGACCACTGGGCAGCGAGGTCGAGGGTACACGCATAATCTCCGGTGCAGTGCTGCAGGACTTTGACCCGACGCAACACTTTCCCGCCGATGACATTCCCCTGCTCGACCGCTACTCACAGTTCGCCCTGCTGGCAGCACGCGAAGCCATCCAGGATGCCGGCCTGGAACCGGGTGACCCGGCAATATCCGCGGCTGCCGCTATTATCGGCACCGGCTGCGGCGGCAAGCAGACGGACGAGGAAACCTACGCACACCTGTACCGGGACGGTCAAAAGCGCGCCCACCCGTTGACCATTCCCAAAGGCATGCCCAGCGCGGCAGCTACCAGCGTCAGCCGGCACCTGGGCATCCGGGGGCCGGTATTCTCCGTCGCCAGCGCCTGCGCGTCCGGCGCTCACGCCATCATCCAGGCGCGCCTCATGATCCAGGCCGGCCTGGTCGATGTCGCCCTTGTCGGCGCTACCGATACGCCATTCACCTACGGCCTGCTCAAGGCCTGGGAAGCACTGCGAGTCGTATCCAGGGATACCTGCCGGCCATTCTCCGCTGACCGCACCGGCATGGTGCTGGCCGAAGGTGCCGGCATGTTGGTACTGGAGTCGCTGCAACACGCCCGTAAGCGGAACGCACGCATCTACGCCGAACTGGCTGGTTGCGGCATGTCATCCGATGCCGGACATATCACCCGTCCGGATGTGGCTGGCATTGCACTGGCTATTTCACGCGCCATTGCGGATGCCGGCATGCAGACCGGGGAAATCGCCTATATCAACGCCCACGGTACCGGCACGCCGGCCAACGACCCGGCCGAGACGCGTGCCATACGCCAGGTATTCGGCGCCCATGCAGACCGTCTTGCGGTATCCTCGACCAAGTCCGTACACGGCCACGCCCTGGGGGCTTCCAGCGCGCTCGAGCTGGTTATAACCACGCTGGCCATGCAGGAAGGACTGGCGCCCCCGACGCTCAACTTCACCGCACCGGGCGAGGGCTGTGATCTGGACTATGTACCGAACAACGCACGCTCCATGCCAATCCGGGCTGCGCTTTCCAATTCCTTCGCCTTCGGCGGCCTTAACGCGGTAATCGCATTACGCTCGCCCGGTGACTGAATCAGGACCCGCGTAATCTCAGCAGATAATGGCTGTTGCCGTAGAAGCTTCCGTCCATGGGTGCAAATACCGCCTTGCACAGCGAGAAATACTCATTCCAGTGGGCAACGACCTGCGCGTCGAACACCGGGCCGTACAGGCTGGTCAGCCCGTTCCAGTAACGCTGGTGCCACTCATCCAGTGTCCGCCAGTAATTCATGCCGTTAACGAACCAGCTGCCTTCCGGCTCAAAGCGTTCGGTATGCTGCAGAAATTCACCGTGCGGCCACACACGGCCACCGGGAAAGTACAGGCTGATGCGGGTCTTTGCGGGGTCGAGAAACTGGGGAATGGGCGCCTGTGAAGTAATGAAGTGGTGAAAGCTTCTGCCACCCGGCACCAGGGTCTGCGCAATACATTCCAGTAACAGTTTCATATTGCGTACATGCTCGATGACACCGATCGAGGTCACCAGCTCATAACTTGCCAGCCCGATCTGCTCCAGCGATTGCGGGTCGAACTCTCCGGCAATCAATCGGAAACGACCGCTGGACATCACATCTGCCGGATCCCGCATACGCTGCTGCAGAAACTCGATCTGTACCTTGCTGGGCGTAATCCCGGTGACCTGAATATCGGGATACTCCTCCAGCAGAAAGGTCTCCAGCGAACCGAATCCACAGCCTATATTCAGTACCCGTTCATCGCCCTGTATACCCGCACGTCCGGCGATGAGAGCGAACTTGTCGCGCTGGGCCTGCTCCAGCGTCACCGTTGACGCATGCACCTCGTCTGCGCTGTCTCCGTACCAGGCCATGGAATAGGCACGATAATGCCGGTCGAGAAAGGCGGCGAAGAATTCCGGACGTTCGTCGTAGTGGGATTCCATCAGTTCGCCGGTATCTTCCATGACCGGTCCGTCCGCGGTGGAGATACCCAGCGCATCGAGTGATTGCGGATTTCCCTGGTGACGCCGGAACTCGCGCTCGAAGAAGCGCGTCAGGCGCTGCTCATACAGCGCAAGCTCCGGACTGCCCGGACCGAAGACACCCTGCTGCGCCAGACGATCATTAATTTCCTGCATCGCGGAACTCAATCCGTTACCCTCGCAGTTGACTGCGGTGATCATAACACGCTGAACAGGCAGCACTAAAGAGCTGACAAACCGCCGGTTCAGCCATCCGCCCAGGCGCCGATAAAGTCCCTGAAGACCACTATAACCGGGGAAAGATGCGGGTTATTCTTCCCCTGAAAACGAGCAACGGGATAGACTTCGATAACTACCGGTGCAAGGTCTGGAACTCTAGCGACTCAAGGATGTAATCGGCCACCATGACAACAGTACTCGTAATCGATGATCAGGCCACCAGCAGGCAGATTCTTGCCCAGATTATCCGTTCCATCGATCCCGCGCTGAATATCGAGTTATTCGAGGAGGCCGCTTCGGCGCTGCGCTGGCTGCAGTCCTCGCCGGCAGACCTGATTCTGACCGACTACAAAATGCCCGGCATGAACGGTATCGAATTCCTGGAGCAGGCTCGCGCCCTGCCCCGGGCGCAACAGGTACCGATCATCATGATCACTTCACACGAACAGGATGATATTCGTCACCGGGCTCTGGAGCTCGGTGCAACGGATTTTCTTAACAAGCCCGTCAACCATACCGAATGCCGCGCTCGCTTCCGCAATCTGTTGCAGTTGCAGCGACAACGACTGATTATCGAAGATCGTGCCAACTGGCTCGAGGAAAAGGTTCGGGAAGCGACCCGTGATATACGAATGCGGGAACACGAAACCCTGCTACGCCTCGCCAAGGCCGGTGAATACCGGGACGAGGAAACCGGCAACCACGTCATCCGCATGGCCAGATACGCGCGTCTGATCACTGAAGAGCTGGGGCTCGACAAGGGCGAGTGCGAGACTATCGAGATGGCAGCACCCATGCACGACATCGGTAAAATCGGCGTACCGGATCGTATCCTGCGCAAACCGGGCAGGCTGTCGGCGGAAGAATTCAACGTGATCAGGCAACATCCACGCATCGGCCACGAGATTCTCAAGGGCAGCCCGTCCGTATACCTGCAAACGGGTGCCGTGATCGCCCTGGGGCATCACGAGAAATTCAATGGCAGTGGCTACCCACAGGGCCTGCAAGGTGAGGATATCCCGCTGGCAGCACGCATCGTTGCCGTAGCCGACGTATTCGATGCCCTGTCTTCAAAACGTTGCTACAAGGCTGCATGGAAGCACGAGGATGTCATAGAGCTGTTGCAGAAGGAACGCGACGAACATTTCGATCCGCGTTGCGTGGATGCCTTCGTAGCACGTGTCGACGAGGTGTTCGCAATCCAGGAAACGTTCCGCGACGAAGAAGACGACCTCGATTCCGCCAGCCCGCCGGACCTGGATGCACTAACCCTGTAGAAGTCGTTCTGAATCAGTCGGTGATGGTGTAGATACGTGGCACGCGTGGCGTCACGCCGCAGAACAACTCGTAGCTGATGGTGCCAGCGTGCTCTGCCACAGCTTCAGCCGACAACCCGCTACCCCATAAAACCACATCATCGCCCACGCGGGCCTGCGGCGCGTTACGCAGGTCCACACAAATCATGTCCATGGACACCCGGCCGGCCAGCGGAACCTGCGTGCCATTGACCAGCACCGGTGTACCGGAAGGTGCATGACGGGGGTAGCCGTCTCCGTAGCCGATGGCCACCACGCCGACCGGCATGTCCTGCGGGCACTTCCAGCTCTGTCCGTAACCCAGCATGTCGCCCTTGCGGCGCCGATGTACGGCAATCAGCCGTGACCGCAACGACATAACCGCTCGCAACTCCACGTCGGCGCCGGTAGTTCCAGGCAACATGGGTGACGCCCCGTACAGCATGATACCCGGACGCACCCAGTCGAAATTTGCATCTGCCCGGGTCAGCAAGGCGGCCGAATTAGCCATGGAGCGCGGTGCGCCGTCAGCTCCGGTCAGGTCGATGAAGCGTGCCAGTTGCTCGTCGGTCGCGGGATGCGCAGGATCGTCCGCACAACAAAAATGCGACATCCAGCGCAGTTCCCCGCCCCTGCCTGCCGCCGACAGCCGCTTGATGCGCTGCCATACCTCACGCGCGAGTTGCGGCTCAAAACCCAGCCGATGCATTCCGGTATCGACCTTCACCCATACGACCCGGCGACGGTCTCCCGGCAATGCCTCCAGCCAGCGCAACTGCTCCTCGCAGTGCACGACCAGTTGCAGGTCGTAATCGATACTGTCAGAGAGTTCCTGCCCGGAAAAGACGCCTTCGAGCAACAGGATGTCCTGTCGTATGCCGGCATCACGCAGTTGGACAGCCTCTTCGAGACTGACAACCGCAAAGGCATCCGCCTCATCCAGTGCCTGCGCAACCGGCACCAGACCATGGCCGTAGGCATCGGCCTTGACGACAGCCATGACCTGGCTGCCGGCGGCCTTGTCGCGTGCGACGGACAGGTTGTAACGCAGCGCCTGTAGATTGATGTCGGCCCGGACGGGACGTGTCATCCACCTGCGCCCTGGGGGCTGTACCCCTCGTCTGGATAGGGGTTGGCCGCGGTGAAGTTCTCGAAGCGGGTATGCTGCCCCAGGAAGGTCAGTCGACGCATGCCGATCGGGCCGTTACGTTGTTTGCCAATAATGATTTCCGCCGTCCCCTTGTCAGGACTGTCTTCGTTATAGACCTCATCCCGGTAGATGAACATGATGACGTCGGCGTCCTGCTCGATTGCTCCGGACTCCCTGAGGTCGGACATCACCGGTCGCTTGTTGGGACGCTGTTCAAGACTGCGATTGAGCTGCGACAGCGCCAGTACTGGCACTTTCAGTTCCTTGGCCAACGCCTTCAGGGAACGGGAAATCTCCGAAATCTCGGTAGTGCGATTTTCCTTGCTGCCCGGCACCTGCATCAGCTGCAGATAATCGATGACAATCATTCCCAGGTCGTGCTCACGTTTCAGGCGCCGCGCACGAGCGCGCAACTCGGTCGGCGACAGTGCCGGTGTATCGTCGATAAACAGGGGGGCCTGGGACAGGATACTCACCGCCGAAGTCAGACGCGGCCAATCGTCATCGTCCAGCTTGCCGGTACGTACCCGGGTCTGGTCGATGCGACCCAGCGAGGACATCAGGCGCATGGCCAGCTGTTCGCCCGGCATTTCCATACTGAACACCGCGACCGGCACCTGGTCACGAATAGCGGCATGCTCGGCAATGTTCATGGCAAAGGTGGTCTTGCCCATGGAAGGACGCCCGGCAATGATGACCAGGTCGGAGCGCTGCATACCGGCCGTCATCTCGTCCAGGTCGCTAAACCCGGTAGACACGCCGGTCAGCGGATTATCCTGATGAAACAGGGTATCAATACGATCGACCGCAGCGGTCAGCAAATCCTTGATATTGTGAAACCCGGAACCTCGGGAATTCCCGCCCTGATCAGCAATGCGAAACACTTGCTGCTCGGCATTGTCCAGCAAGGTTGAAGTATCGCGCCCCTCGGTGAAATAAGCGCTGTTGGCGATTTCCGTACCCACATCGGCGAGCTGACGCAACACCGAGTGATCGCGCACAATGTTCGCGTAAGCGCGGATATTGGCCGCACTGGGCGTATCCTTGGCCAGCGTGCCCAGGTAAGCAAGACCGGCGACATCACCCAACTGTCCCTGCGCATCGAGCCACTCGGACAGGGTAATTACGTCACAGGGATCGTTGCGTTCGATGAGGCCACCGATGGCCTTGAAGATCAGGCGATGGTCGCGGCGGTAGAAATCATTCTCGCAGACCACGTCGGCAATCTGGTCCCAGGCTCGATTGTCGAGCAGGAGCCCTCCCAGCAGCGACTGTTCTGCCTGAATGGAATGTGGCGGAACCTTTTGTCGATCGCCCTTGAATTCGACCGTGGCCGCCGTATGTACCGATTCCGGCATTGCTCCTCCTGACTGGTTGGATTACTGACTTCCGGCCCAGCATACAAAGCCATGGCAGGCCACTCAAGGACGCAATTTACGGGCCTCGCATGGCCTGCCGGAATAAAATATCTATCCCAAAAAAAACAGCGCCTTGCCGCAAAAATGCAGCAAGGCGCGCCGTAGGCGTGAGTATTACTCTGCTTCGATGAGCAGCACTATTTCGGTATTCACATCCGAGTGCAGATGTATCAGAACCATATACTCGCCAAGCTGCCGGAATGCGCCTTCAGGCAGCCGGACTTCATGGCGCCCCACGGCCACGCCCTCGGCAGTAATGGCTTCGGCAATATCGGTGGTACCGACCGAGCCGAACAACTTGCCTTCTTCTCCGGCCCTGGCCACGATTCTGATGGCCATGTCGGCCAGCTGTGCCAGGCGCGCTTCTGCCCGTCCCAGCGCATCGGCAGCCGCCAGTTCCAGCTCGGCACGCCGCTCCTCGAATGCCTTGATATGCTCTTCGGTGGCCGGTGTCGCCTTGCCACTCGGGATCAGGAAGTTACGCCCGTAACCCGGCTTTACGTTTACCCGGTCACCCAGGTTGCCCAGATTCTCAACTTTTTCCAGCAGAATGACTTCCATCGTTCGACCCTACCCTGTACACGCTCTGTTTCAGTTTAATTCGGTTCGGTTTTCTTCGTTCGCCCGCGCAGATCCAGCCACGGATCCAGCATGCCGACAATCACCACCATCAACAACGCTTCTTTAAGCAGGCTGATCAGTATGTAAATACCGATCAGCCAGCCACGTCCTGCATTCAGGTTGGCCAGTGTGGCATGCACCACGGCCAGCCCCACAAACAGGAACGGCACCATTACAATCAGTGCCCACTGCAACACAAAATCACTGACGACGCCGAGTTTGAGCTCTGCCAGCACCAGGATCGCAATACCTGCCAGTGACAGGGAGCGATTCAGACGCAGCGCCATGAACTCCTGTTTCAGCGCGCCCGGCTTCAACAGCAGGGACTGCCACCAACGCCCCAGCACCAGACAGGCCATGGCCGCAAAACTCAATCCTGCTGCCAGCGCGCCGGTCATCACCGGGGCAGCCAACCCGGCAAAATCAACCAGCGGCTGTGTATCCTCGGTAGCCATACCGGCCTGCGTCGCCAGGTTCGCGATCCAGTCGGTCATGGACTGGCGCCACCATTCGGTCGGGTCGCCATAAAACAGGTACACCAGCAACACGCCCAGCATAGCCAGTCCCGACAGTACCAGAATCGCCATTGCCAGCGACGCGGTCTCTCTTAACACCACGGCCGCGAGCCACACGGGCAGCCATAGCATCAGCGATGTAGCAACCACCGCCAGGCCCTGATTCAGCAGCAGTTCGGTCAGCAGCACTACCGCTACCGCCGCCCCCAGCATCGCAATCACCCCGGAGCGACCACCCTGCTGCAGCGTATACAGCGCCAGTCCCGCGGCCGCCGCATACCCAAGAATCGAGGTCAACGGCGGCGCCAGAAAACTCAGCGCGGTGCAGGCAACGATCATACTGATCGCCTGCAGGGGACCGGTCACGACCCAGGCTACCAGCGCCCGCATTATTCAGGTCCGCGCCGGTAAGCCGGACATTTCAATGCGACTCAGCCCTTGTGGGAATCGCAATACGGCAACAGGGCGAGAAAACGCGCCCGCTTGACTGCCGTGGCCAGCTGACGCTGGTACTTGGCTTTGGTGCCGGTAATACGACTCGGCACGATCTTGCCGGTTTCCGTAACGTAGTTCTTCAGCGTCTGAAGATCCTTGTAATCGATTTCCTTAACACCATCTGCGGTGAAGCGGCAGAACTTGCGGCGGCGAAAAAAACGGGACATGGGTTTACCTCGGTATCAGGTTCAAATGCGATTATTCGGCAGGCGCTGCGGGAGCGTCTTCTGCCGGTGCACTGTCATCGGTTGATGGAGCAGGAGACGTTTCTGCAGCGGGAGCGGCTTCTTTTTCCCGCGGCGCCGGTTCACGCTCTTCGTTACGTCTGGCCAGCAACGAGGCGTCGGTGACGGCCTCCTTGCGGGACATGATCAGGTTACGCAATACCGCATCGTTGAAACGGAATGCACTCTCCAGCTCATTCAGGGCTTCAGTACCGCACTCGATATTCAACAGCACGTAGTGGGCTTTAGCCAGCTTCTGGATCGGGTACGCCAGCTGGCGACGACCCCAGTCTTCAAGGCGATGAATTTTGCCGCCGGAAGATTCGATGCTGGTGCGATAACGCTCCAGCATGGCAGGCACTTGCTCGCTCTGGTCCGGATGGACCAGGAACACAATTTCATAATGACGCATTTAATGCTCCTTACGGATTAGCAGCTTCCAGCCGATGCGGGAAGCAAGGAGTCACGCCCAAGGCGCAAAACGGAGCCATTTTACGGAAATCGACTGCCGATAACAAGGTGCAATCAGGGGGCCGTGACGCGACAGGAGAAATCCCCGCACGACTTCAGTTCATCCGGTGCCGCGGCGATTTCGTCCCGTGTCTGTTGCAGCAGCGGCAGATCCCGCCGCGAGCGGGCACAGTCGATGACTGCCAGCGCCGTCTGCCGACAGCCCCGCCGATGCAGGCTCATGGCCAGATTATTCATCAGCAGAACTGCGTCCGGATCAACATCCAGCGCCCGGCGGTAGGCCTCGCCGGCAGCCGCATAATCCCCCAGCACAAAAGCAGTATTACCCATCCCGCCCCACGCCGGCACGCTATCCGGCCAACGTTGTGTTGCGGTGAGATAGGCCACCTGCGCATCGCTATAACGGCTGAGCCGTTCCAGCACACCGGCTGCCTTCAGAAAAGCCTGTGGCCTGGCCGTGACGGGAACCTGGTCCGGCGGAACAACTACCATAGCCCAGTAATCGGACCTCCTCCAGCTTTCCAGAAACACGGACAGGCGGTACACGCGCCGCCGCTCCACCCCCGAGCGCAGATAGATTTCGTCTTTTTCCAGGCTGTAGCCGATCGCCACTGCATAGTGCCAGAGCGGCACAATCCCGCGCCCCAGGTCCTGTAACACCAGCACCGGCCGACCGGCCGAGACCTCGCTCAGCAGGCTGTCCAGATCCGGTGGCAGGCGCACGCCGAGCAGGCCAAAGCGCGCCGGTGCGACCAGCATCTCGGCCTGCAGACTGCCCTGTTTATCCGGGATATATACCAGCGCCAGCAAGCTGTCGGGAGAGGCCGCCACTCCCTGGCTGGTCAGCAAGGTTGCCAGCGATGCCGGACCACACTGGTACTGACGTTGTGGGAAAAACGGGGTAGCGACCAGTTCATGGACCGGTGCAAGCGACGGGTCGGCGGGTACAAACCGGCTCTCCTGGCGGTGGGCACAAGCTGCGAGCAGCAGAAAAATGCCCAGCAACAGCATGCGCCCGCCAGCTGGCACGAGGCTATTTGGGGGAATGTATGAAGCTGAAGATATTAGTCACACCCACAATGTCGAGAATGACCAGCACCAGCAACACCGCCACCAGGATGCCAACCACACTGCCACCCGCCGGCAGCTCATCGATACCGGCTTGCAGCGCCTGGATCTGCTCATCGTCCAGCGCCGCAATGCGCTGTTGTGCATAGGCTGGATCGACGCCATGCTCTATGAGTTGCCGGCGCACGTCCTGGCGATCCAGCATGGAAACCAGGCTGTCCCGATCCAGCGAACGAAACTGCTCGGACAGCATCTGTTCAGTCGTCGCCATGCCGGACCAGGCTGGCAGAGAATAACCGCCAAGGAAGGAAATCGTGACGAAAATCGCCACCATACGTTTCAGAAAATTCGAGCGCAACATAAGTAAAACTCCAGGCTAATCAATGTCAGTTCAGTTAACTGCAGATGCGACTGACAGAACCTCAGCTGGTTCGCTGACGCCGGGCTTCGAACAGACAAACACCGGTCGCCACGGAGACGTTCAGGCTGGAAACCGATCCGGCCATGGGGATCGACGCCAGACGGTCACAATGCTCACGCGTCAGGCGGCGTAGTCCCTTGCCTTCGCCACCCATGACCAACGCCAGCGGACCGGTGAGATCCAGCTGGTAAAACGGCTCATCCACTTCTCCGGCTGCCCCATAGATCCAGATACCCCGATCACGCAGCTGGCGCAGGACCCGCGCCAGATTCGTCACCCGCACTACGGAGATGTTATCGACCGCACCGCAGGCAACCTTACGTACAGTTGCATTCAGAGGTGCGGAACGGTCTTTGGGAAGGATAATCAGGTCAACCCCGGCAGCATCCGCGGTGCGTAAACAGGCACCCAGATTGTGCGGATCCTGCACTCCGTCCAGGATCAGCACAAACGGCTTCTCTCCCAGCGCCTCCAGGAACGCCGGCAATTCCTTCTCGGCCAGGCTGTGGGTGCTGGCGGTTTCGGCGATCACCCCCTGGTGACTTACACCGGGAACCCGCTCGTCGAGTTCCCGGCGCGACACCCGCCGCTGGGGAACATTGGCCTTGTCTGCCAATGCCAGGATCTCGGCTACCCGTTCATCGTTGCGCGTCTCCAGCACCAGCAGTACTGATACGCGCTCGGGATTACGTTGCAACAGGCCACGTACCGCGTGCAAGCCAAAAACCCGCTCGGCAGCCTTCAAGCCGGTCCCTCGTTACCCGGACCGGGGCGAATCATTGTTTCTGTCTGCGCTTGCCACGGGAACGGCGCCTGCGGCCACCACTTTTTTTACTGTTCTTCTTACTATCTTTATTGTCGTCATTGCCCTTGTTATCTCCGCGGTCCTTTTTCCCTGGCTTGCCTTTGGACTTGTCCGTCGAGGCCAGATCGAAATCGATTTTTCGATCATCCAGGTTCACTTTCGCCACGCGCACCTGCACGCCGTCACCCAGACGGTATATCTGACCGGTGCGCTCGCCGTGCAGACGATGATGGGCGGGGTCAAAGCGGTAGTAGTCGTTCTGCAAGGCGGTGATATGCACCAGTCCCTCGACATAGATATCCTTTAACTCCACGAACAGACCAAAGGAGGTCACGCTGCTGATGATGCCATCGTATTGCTTGCCAACCTCGTCCAGCATGAACTCGCACTTCAACCAGTCCACGGCGTCACGGGTTGCATCGTCCGCACGGCGTTCGGTTGTCGAGCAGTGGTCGCCGAGTGATTCCATGTCGGAATGGCTATAGTGGAACGAACTGACCGCAGAAACCGGCCGCCCCCCTTTCTTGCCATCCTTCCCGCTTTGCTTCTTGCGCCGGGCATCGGCGCGTAACTGGTGACGGATACCACGGTGTACCAGCAAGTCCGGGTAGCGCCGGATCGGTGAGGTGAAATGCAGATACTCTTCCTGCGACAGCCCGAAGTGGCCAATATTATCCGGGTTGTAGCGCGCCTGGGACAGAGACCGCAGCATCACCGTCTGAATCAGGTGAGCGTCGGGACGGGTCTGTATCTTGCCCAGCAGCTTCGCATAATCGGTCGCCGATGGCTTGTCTCCACCGCCCAGGGAAAGGCCCAGTTCACCGAGGAATTCGCGCAGGTCCACCAGCCTGTCAAGCTGCGGTCCCTCGTGCACACGGTACAGGGAAGGCATTTTGAAGCGGGTGAGAAAACGCGCGGCACAGACATTAGCGGCAATCATGCACTCTTCGATAATCTTGTGCGCATCATTGCGAACTACCGGCACGATGCGTTCGATCTTGCGCTCCGCGCTGAAAACGATACGCGTCTCCGTAGTATCAAAATCGATCGCGCCGCGCTGCTCGCGCAGTTTCCTGAAAGCCTTGTACAGGTCGTACAGGTTTTCCAGCGGTTCCAGCAGTTTGTGATAGCGTTTGCGTACCTTGCTGTCACCTTCGACCAGCATGGCGGCCACTTCATCGTAGGTCAGGCGCGCGTGTGAGCGCATGACGCCTTCGAGGAAACGCGAACGCGTGACCTTGCCCTGCTTGTTAATGTACATCTCGCAGGCCATGCACAATCGATCGACCTCTGGATTCAGGGAACACAGGCCGTTGGAGAGCTTCTCCGGCAACATGGGGATGACCCGCTCCGGAAAATAGACCGAATTGCCACGCTGATACGCCTCCTTGTCCAGGGCGGTATCCGGCTGAACATAATGCGCCACATCAGCAATGGCAACGATGAGCTTCCAGCCCGAGGGCGTCCGCTTGCAGAACACCGCATCATCGAAATCGCGTGAATCCACACCATCGATGGTCACCAGTGGCAAATCACGCAGATCGACCCGGTTACGCTTGGCCGCCGGTGACACTTTGGGGGCAATCCTGGCCGTTTCTTCCTCGACTGCTGCCGGCCACTCCAGCGGTAATTCATGGGCCCGGATGGCGACATCAATTTCCATCCCCGGTGCCATGTGGTCACCAAGCACTTCCACCACCCGTCCGACCGGACCGGAGCGCTTGCCGGGCTGCTCGATCAGTTCCACGGTAACGAACTGGCCGTTACTGGCGTCGCCAACCTGATCTGGCGGGATACGGATATCCTGGGTCAGGCGCTTGTGGTCAGGCACCACGAAACTGATCCCGGATTCAAAATAGATACGCCCCACCACCCGGTGGGTATTGCGCTCCAGTACTTCGACAATTGCGCCTTCGCGTCGCCCGCGCCGGTCCACACCGGTCACACGCGCAACCACCCGGTCACCGTGCATCACCGCACGCATTTGTCGCGGCGACATAAACAGATCGTCACCACCCTCGTCGCTCACCAGGAAACCGAAACCATCCGGATGCCCGATCACGCGACCACGCACCATATCCATACGATCGACCAGACCGTAACCGCCGCGACGATTGCGCAGCAACTGGCCATCCCGCTCCATGGCGCGCAAACGCCGCCGCAGGGCTTCCAGGTCCTCGTCGGACTCCATATTGAAGCTCGCGGCCAGCTCTTCACGATTCATGGGATGACTGGACTCATCCAGCACCTCCATGATCATCTCCCGGCTGGGAATGGGGTTTTCGTACCGCTGGGCTTCACGTTCAGCCTGGGGGTCATTTTTGAAGCGTTTCTTCTTGCGATTTGATTTTGTCATCCGTGCATGCTAACACTTTGGCCAGCATAGGAAAATCCCGGCACATCTGAACCCCGGCCGAGACTGGATTGACAAGCTCAAAGACGACCGGTAGAGTTCGCTGCTCGCTGGCCCGGCGCTCTGCCGGAATAGTGATAAGCCGAGGTGGTGAAATTGGTAGACACGCTAGCTTCAGGTGCTAGTGGGGGCAACCCCGTGGAGGTTCAAGTCCTCTCCTGGGCACCATACAATAAGCTGCTGTTTTGAATAGAAATAGCGACTTCGAAAAAGGCCGAAATCTTTCAAAGAATTTCGGCCTTTTTTGTTTCTGTACCCAAACTGTGCCCATGCTGTACCCACGGCACTCCTACCACGCACCAATTCAGGCACAATTCAGGGGACAGACACTCACCATTCTCTGATTTACCCAATCACCGGAGGCAGTTTATTAAACCAGGGCTTGGCTTGCTCTAACTGTGCGGCCAGCTTTAGCAGTGTGTGCTCCTCACCAAAGCGACCGGCAAACATGACACCGACAGGCAGCCCTGTTTTCGTCCAGTGTAGCGGCACCGTCATAGCGGGCTGACCCGTAGCGTTATAGAGCATGGTGAAGGCTGAAATATTAATCGCTTCACGTTCATAGGGCTCATTTTCCTGGTTTAGGCTGAGCTTGCCTAGCTCAACAGGTGGCTTGGCTAGTGTGGGTGACAGCAGCACATCGTACTGCTCTTGTAGCATGGCTACTTGCTGGGCAATTTTTCCCAAGGTGGCTTGCGCACTAAACAATTGCTCCGAAGTATTTTTTAAGGCGTTTTGATAGCGCTGCCAAATAATCGGCTCCAGGTCATTTTCAGTGGCCTTTCTTCCCAACTGTAGCTCCCGCGCCTTTACGCGGCTGACGGTGCCGGCACCCATAACGAAGCCGGTAGCGGTAAAGAATTCCCGGGGGTCCACGGGCAGTTGAATCAGTTCTACGTGGTGGCCGAGGGACTCACAGAGCTTTGCCGCATCGTTAACCGCCTGCAGGCATTCGTTATCGACCGGGCTATGTGTGATAGGGGTGGTGATTAGCCCGATTCTGAGTGGCGCGGGGGCCTGCTCCATAGCCTTCAAATAGCTGCCGTTATAGCTTGGCGCAATCAAGGTCTGGCCCAGTTCTGGCCCGTGAGTTGCGTCGAGTAACGCGGCACTATCGCGCACTGACCGGGAGACCGCATGGGTAACACTCATCGTCGAGGCAAGTTTCTTCGGCCCCCAGGGAACCCGACCACGACTGGGCTTTAGGCCAAACAAACCACAGCAAGAGGCGGGAATACGGATTGAGCCTCCGCCATCGGTTGCATTGGCGATGGGCAGTACCCCGGCTGCTACGGCCGCTGCAGAACCGCCAGAAGAACCGCCGGTGCTGCGCGTCAGATCCCAGGGATTGCGGGTATCCCCAAACAGGATCGACTCTGTGGTGCCGGTGCCGCCAAATTCCGGGCTGGCTGATTTTCCGAAAATCATCAGGCCGGCTTGCTGATAGCGTTTAACCACCGTATTGGTATAGTCCGGCCGGGCATCTTTATAGAAACGTGAGCCATTGGTTGTGACCGTACCTTTCAGTGCCATGCCCAGGTCTTTCAACAGAAAAGGCACGCCTGTGAACGGCCCCTGTGGCAAGCCCTTGCTTACCTCCTGCCGCGCCCGGTCATAGAGTTTTTCGACGATACAATTTATCGAGGGGTTAATCGCTTCGGCCCGCGCGATAGCGATATCCAGCAGTTCGACCGCAGAGACATCCTTATCGCTGACAAGTTTTGCCAGCCCCAAAGCATCGAATCGACGATATTCCTCAAAACTAAGACTACCCCGCGCCAGCGAAATGGCTGGGGAAGCCATAGTGGCACCTGCGATAACAACGCCAGATTTGATGAGATCTCTTCTGCTCAGTTTGCTCATAGGTATTATCCTTTTCGAGGAGCCAATGTAAGCCCTCTAAACTATTAATTGAAAGCCTCGATAATATACTCCTAATGGAACTCTCATCAGTGCCTACTAAGGAATTCAGGGGACAGGAATTCAGGGGACAGGCACTCACCATTGACAGTATATTCATTCAGCCATTAATATAGCAATCACTCAATCGCTAAAAGGATTTAACGATGACACGCCCACGGAAGGAGCTTGTTTGTCTTGATGAAACCCCCTATTACCATGTGACCTCACGCTGTGTTCGGCGTACCTT
>JAUXGZ010000094.1 GCA_030621785.1 Gammaproteobacteria bacterium
GCCACACGATCAGCAGGTTGGTATGCACCATGCGGGCCACGTTGAACGGGATTTCCGGAAACAGGAAATCACCCCAGATGTATTGCAGCCCCATAACCAGACCGAACAGGATCTGGCCGACAAACATGCCGATGGCAGCAATAAAGTAGGGTTTTGCGACAGATTGCGATTGGTATTGCAGCATGATAGCCCCCTTAGCCCTGGATATTCGGCGGCCAGTCACGCGCCGTCTTGATTTCACTGGTGTATTTCAGGAATGCCGCGACGGCTTCCAGCTCTTCGTCCGACAGGTTGAACTGCGGCATGCTGCGCCGTCCGGGAATCCCGTCGACCGGGCGGCTCTTGATAAAGCCGATAATGGCCTCGGTGGAATTGCCGAAACGGGTGTAGACATTGCCAAGCTCAGGGGCAAAATAGGCGCCCTCGCCCAGCAGGGTGTGGCAACCAATGCAGTTGTTTACTTCCCACACCTTCTTGCCCAGCGCGACCTGCTCGGTAATCGCGTCGCGATTATCGGTTTTCTTGATGGCCTGCGAGGTATCGAAGGTAAGTGCAAGAAACAGCAGGAAGAAGAAAACACTTCCCCCGTAGTAGACATTTCTTGCCATGCTTTTGGTGAAAACTTCACTCATGGCGTAAGCCCCCGGTGTTTACAAAAAGTCAGCGAGGGAATTTAATCGATTCTAATATTAGTCGTCCTTGATATAAGTCAAGAGGGCCGGGCGGACGCAATCAACTCGCGTGGCGGATGGTGCGGATATCCAGTTGCATCGGTGTGGGTTTATCGTCGGCGTATTCTTCCTCACAGATACCCAGCTCGGCATCCTCCAGATAACAGGCCGGATCTTCCCACCAGGGGTCTCCGGTCAGCTGAAAGGCCCGCACCCGGGTATTCCCGCCGCAGACATCCTGGAAGTTGCACACCCGGCAGCGACCCTTGAGTGGCCGCGGCGAAGCCTTCATGCCGGCCAGCAGCGGATCGCTGGTATCGTTCCAGATCTCCGAAAACGGCCGTTCCTTGACGTTACCGAGGTTATAATTCCACCAGAAAGTGTCCGGGTGTACATTGCCGAGATTGTCGATGTTGGAAATATTCACGCCCGAGGAATTGCCGCCCCACTGTACCAGGCGGCGGTGCAGGTAATCGTACATTTCCGGCTGATTCCGCCGTACCCACTGCAGCAGGTACACGCCATCAGCATCGTTATTGCCGGTGACGAACTCCCGTTTGCGTCCGGCCTGCACATCTGCCCAGCAGGCATCGAACAGCAGATCCATCACCCAGCGACTGGTCTGGTGGACTACATCGGAACGGCGATTGCGGTTGCCGCGGCCACTGTAATTGAGATGTGACACGTATAGCTTGTCGACGCCCTCGTCGTCCATCACTCTCAGCAACTGCGGAAGCTCCCGGGCATTGTCCTGGGTCGGCGTGAAGCGCATGCCGATCTTGATACCGATATCGTGGCACAGGCGAATAGCGTGCATGGAAGCATCAAAGGCCCCCTGCTTCTGCCGAAAACGGTCATGAGTATCACGCATGCCGTCAATACTGATGCCGACATAGTCGTAACCAACTGCCGCGATACGATCGATCATCGACTCATCGATCAGGGTCCCGTTGGTGGACAACCCGACGTAGAAACCCATATCCTTCGCCCGCTGCGAGATATCAAAGATATCCGGACGCAACAGCGGTTCCCCGCCGGAAAGAATCAGTACCGGGACGCCGAAAGCACGCAGATCATCCATCACCCCGTACACCTGAGCGGTATCCAGCTCACCGGGGAAATCGATATCCGCAGAAATCGAATAGCAGTGCTTGCAAGTCAGGTTGCAGCGTCGAATCAGGTTCCAGATCACCACCGGTCCGGCTGGTTTGCGGACCCGCGGATCCTCCAGTGGCTCCTTCAGTTCCTGCATATACTGTGAAATACGAAACATCCGCTTACCCCTGGATTCTCAAACCGGTTTTTTTCAGTATCCGTGTGCTAAAAAGAACGTCGTAGCTGCGCACACGGTCGCCCAGCAACGCGGCGATCCCGGCCACCTTGTCGGTTACTTCCTCGCGGCTGCGCCCGTGTACCATCGCAAACAGGTTGTAGGGCCAGCGCGGTAGATGACGGGGGCGCTGGTAGCAGTGACTGACGATATCCAGGTCGCCCACCTGCCTGCCGATCTCCCGGGTATCCCCGTCAGGCACATCCCACACCGACATACCGTTGGCGGAATACCCCAGGCGGTAATGATTTGGCACCACGCCGATGCGCCGGACACGCCCGTCTGACAACATGGCGCGCATACGTTCCATGACCAGTTCCGGCCCCACGCCCAGCTCTTTTGCCAGCCAGTGATAAGGCCTTGCATCCAGTGGCAGCCCCGCCTGACTGGCCAGCACAATGCGCCGGTCCAGGTCTGCAAGATTTGTTTCCGTGCTGTTCACCGTTTACACCGCCTCATCTATACCTGAAAATTCAGGCCAACGAAGAACTCCTCCTGTTTGGGAAAGTTGCACACCGTCAGACCTGTGTCTTCCTCTATCTTCTGCAGGGTTTCCGCCAGCTTTTCCAGACTCTCTGTGGCCAGTACGAACCACATATTCATCTCGTGGTCCCGCTGGTAGTTATGAGCCACTTCCGGAAATGCATTGACCTGCTCCGCCACCTCGTCGAAATGTTCGGGCGGTACCTGCATGGCACACAGACTGAGCGCGCCACCCATATTTTCAGCGTTATACAGGGGGCCGAAGCGCGTCAGCAAGCCGTCATCCAGCATGCAGCGGATACGGGTAATCAGCTCGCTTTCCGTGGTACCCAGCTCGTCTGCCGCATCACGAAACGGCCTTTCGCTGACCGGAAACCCTCCTTGTAGCGAGTTGATAATATGGCGATCCAGCTCATCCACCGATAGAAACCTTCACTAGTGGCAACCCCGGTACAACGCGCCGCGTTGCCGGAAACGCTGGCCGCTAAACAGCACCGTATGCGCCACTTCTTCCAGCCCCAGTCCTTCTACCATGTCGTCGATACAGGCCAGCACCTCTCCCCGGTCCCGACCATGCACCATGCAGAACAGGTTGTATGGCCAGTCCGGCAATCGCCGCGGCCGCTGGTAGCACAGGGTCACGCAGTCCTGCTGACCGAGCCGCTTGCCCAACGCATCGACCTGATCATCCGCAACATCCCACACCACCATGGCATTGGAACGGTAGCCAAGCTCGTGGTGCCGGACCACCACACCGAGACGCTTGATAATGCCGGCATCGATCATTTCGCGCAGCCGGTCGATAACCGTCTGCTCGGACCATCCCATACGGTCAGCAACCTCCTGGTAGGGACGCGCCACCAGCGGCAGACCGCTCTGAATAACTTCGATCAGATCTTCCATGCTCCCGAACAACGATTCACGCCCGGCCGTAGAAGTCGTGTCCGCAGCGCCGGACCCGGTGGTAACGATTTCGTCCTGCTGGTTCAGGTTCATGCGAAAACCCAGATCGATGTGATAATCCCGTACCAGTGGCAACGAGAGCACCCGGTAACCGGCTTCCAGCTGAATTTCGTTCAGCGTCCGCTCAAGCATGTCCTGATTCTCTGCCGTCACCACAAACCACAGGTTGTAGGCGTGTTCACGTTCATAATTGTGATTCACCTGCGGGAACTGGTTGACGACTGCGGCTACCGCTTGCAGCCGGTCTGCCGGCACCGACATCGCAGCCAGGGTACTCGCACCAACGGTGTTAGGCCGGAAAACCGGCCCTACCCTGCTAACTGCACCTTTTTCCTTGAGCGCCCTGAGTTCCTCCAGCACAACCTCCGGGCTGGTATCGAGCCGGCGCGCGATCTGGGCAAATGGCGTCGAATGCAGCGGAAAATTTCGCTGGAAGTCATTGAGTAGTTTTGCGGTCAACGGCTTCATGGCTATAACCCGATCCTGTGTGCCCTGTCGGTGAAGAAAATCCCGCTGGGTTTGCTTGCGGGCAGTTCCCCGGTTTTTTCCATTGTCCGGGTATCGTAAATATCGATACGGTCTTCATCACGCACCGACATCCAGAGTTTCTCGCCACGCGGCGTGAACTCCATATGCAGAACCGCCTTGCCGGGCTTGAGTGTCTTCACGATTTCACGCGATTCGACATCGATCACCTGTACGGTATCGTTATTCGGGTGGGCGAAGTTAACCCAGACCTGGCGGCTGTCCGGACGCACCATAACGAATACCGGCTGGCCGTGTACCTCAATCGCATCGACCTGCTTCCAGTCGTTGGTATCGATTACCAGCACCTTGTGCTGTCCTACCGCCGGCACAAACGCATAGCGGCCGGCCATACCCCAGCCTTCCAGGTGAGGCATTTTGTAAACCGGCAGTTTTTCATCATGGGCCAGGTAACCCTGCAGAATTTTCCGGCTACCCTTTTCCGGGTGCCACAGGTCCACCAGCGCCATACTGTCCTCGCCAAAAAGACCGGCAATGTAGTAGCGTCCATCGGGGCTGATCAGTGCATCGTAGGGCGCCTTGCCGATATCCTCGAATTTCGTAATCACGGGCTTGCCCGGATCGGTCATGTCCGCGATCCAGATCTGGTTGCCGTCATACAGGCTGAATACAAAGCGGTTGCCCGGCGCGTCCACCAGCCCGACCGTCTTCGACAGTTTGCCGGAGGCATATTCAGCGGGAATATCCGCCACCAGTTCCAGCGTATCGGCATCGAATACCCGCACGCCGCCAGGCTCGTAGTTGGACACGGCCACCAGCCGGCCATCCTGCGAAATTGCCCCACCGATACTGTTACCGGACTGCATGACTCGCTTGACGATCTTCCCTTCCAGCAGATCGACCCTGGTCAGGCCACCGTCACGCCCGAAGACATAGGCGTAACGTTCATCGCGCGAAAACACTACAGAGGCGTGCGACAGGTCGCCCAGGCCATCAATCTCGGCCAGGCGACGGTCGTTCGTGTGCTCCACAATCAGCAACTGACCATTGGCGCGCTCTACCACTACACCCATGTCACCCGTGCCGCGCAACTCTGCCGACAGGGAGAAGGCGCTCGACAGGAGCACAAGCAACATCAAGCCACGCAGTATCACTGTTTGTCTCCCGGATTCTTCAAATAATCTGCCAGCCACCTGATATCCGCGTCGCTAAGCAATGGTCCCCACGGCGGCATGGGCGTTCCCGCTCGACCATAGCGGATGGTGGTGGCCAGAAACTCCCCACTCTTACCCTGCAGCGCCTGCGGCGTCAGGGCGGGCCCCAGACCACCGGTCAGCTTCATACCGTGACAGGATCCACAATCCTGATACAACAGGTTCTTCAGTTCTTTCTGACGACCGGCAGACACGCCATCAGCGAACGCAAGCACCGGCACCAGTAATGCGATGCACGCCCAGATCGTGCTACGCATACCGGGACGCTGCCGTCTGGACAAGACACTGCACTTTTGCTGTAATTTTTACCTGCACACCCAAGCGACATTCCCTGAATACCCGGCCACGGTAACCGGTACTTCCAGTCCCGTAACCTCGTGCGCACATATTGGGGGGGGCTTATTTTGCTGTCCTTGACATAGGTCAAGGGTTTAGTTGACTTTAATCGACGACACTGGACCACGAGGATAGCCATGGGGCAATTTATCCATTAGGCTATCTGCAACTGGCTTTTATTCTCAAGGGTTACTCTCATGAACCTTAACATGTGTATGTCCCGAAACCTGTGTATGTTCGGCGTCGCGCTACTTATCCTGACACTGATTACCGCAGTCATACTGGGGTTGATGGCGGGTCCAACCAACCCCTTGACCTGGGCGCTGGTAGGGCTGCTGGTACTTATTCCGTTCATTCACCGCAGGATAGCCTCACGGCATTACATCGAGTGGAAAGACGAGTACAACGTAGGCATCGACTCCATTGATCAGCAACACAGAAAATTAGTAAGCCTGATCAACCAGTTGCAAACAGCCGTAGACTACTCAACCGGTGAACAGTTCGAGCGCGAAGCGCTGGACGAACTGGTCGATTACACCAAGACGCATTTCGGATACGAAGAAGGGTTGATGGAAAAATACGACTATCCGGAATTTGAGCCACACAAAGCACAACACCGAAAGATGATTGCAAAAGTCGAGGCCGTCCTGGCGGGGTACGAGCAGGATCACGACCGCGCCATGAACGACGCCGTGGTATTTCTCAAGCACTGGCTGATCAACCACATCAATGGCACCGACAAACAATACAGCAGTTACCTCATTGGGAAAGGCGCCAGCTGAAGCCGGTTAGCCCGTCAATGGCTGGTGCCCGCTGAATAGCGGGTTTTGTTGTAAACGTTGTACTTCCCCGAGGGCTTGTTCATAGGCAGGCGCTTGACCTCTTCCAGGGTGGCTGCGTCATAAACCACCACCGCGCCGTCAACATCCCAGATGCTCAGCAGGGCGTATTTCCCGTCACGGGTAAACTCCACATGCGCAGCCGTCTTTCCGGGTGCCGGTCTTAACGTTTTCACGATCTCCAGCGTGCGCTTGTCGATGACGTGTACGGCATCCTTGTTGGGTCCGAAGAAAACATCCACCCAGGCATAGGGAGTTTGTTCATGACTGCGCATGAAGAACCCGGGGCCCAGCGTCTTGATCCGCTTGATGGTCTTCCAGGATTCCATATCGATAACGGTTACGCTACCTTCCTTGAGGTTCGGGGTTGCCAGCACCGGCCTGCCCTGGTATTCCCAGGTAATCCCGGAACCCAGGTGCGGCATGCCCGGCAACTCCAGGTCTTTCACCAGAACCCGGCCCAGATCCATATCCACCACCTGTCCATTGCCTTCGCGCGAGGCACCGATCAACGAGACGTAGTCCTGGTCGAAGAAAAAGTCGTCCAGGTAATCATCCACCCGGATACGCCGCACCGGGAACGGTTCCGGCCTGAGGTTTTCGCCGGACTCCTCGTTATAGTCGTGCACCCAGCCGCCGAAGCCCGCCGGCGGGTCGTCTTCATAGGAGATCTCCCAGAC
>JAUXGZ010000080.1 GCA_030621785.1 Gammaproteobacteria bacterium
GGTAAAACCATACCGCACAAGATGAAGTCTCATCATAAGCCATATCATGAATATTATGACGATGAGTCAGTAGAAATTGTGCGCTCATTATATGAGAAAGATATAAAAATATTCGGTTACGCGTTCAACAAGTAAGTGAGTTATCACGGAACGAACAAAGTATTTTCCCGAATACTCCTGCATAAATCAATAAACCTTAAATCTTCTCTATACCAATCCTTCAGATTTATAATAGCTTCATCGTCTAAAGCAGTGTCCAGGTTACCGGGGCTTCTATGCGCATTAATGTCGTCACCTGGTAGGTTTGCATTAGCATGGCATCCTAACATTGACTTGAGAATCTCAAAGTCATCCGTAAGCTGTTCCTGGAATCCTACAAAAAAGAGATCGGGTAATCTGGATTTAAAATAATCCTCACTTTCAAACCATGTCCAATATGAACTTTTCACATGGTGAATACACTTCATCGCCATTTGAGCCTTCGCCCTCTCTTCTTTAATTGTAGAAGAAAGAGTAATAGCAAGTTGATTGGGTGTACTGAATGAGTCAAACGCTATCTTTTCACCTGGACGCCAAGGGATGTTATATCTGGGCCTCCCTTGACGTTGCCTGCTAAAGAAACCACTAACAAACCTGGTTACCGGATTCCGCAAAATGAAAAAAATCTCTCCCCTTTGGGGATATTCCTCAGCTTGACAACATGCGGATGAAAGCAAACCACATAATGACTGTCTGTGCAGTTGTATTTTATAGCGTACATAATCGCTGAGCCACCTGTTTTACCAATGTGCAGAAAATGCACAGGTTGCTTATACTGCTTTTCTTCCATACTTATCATTCAACAAGAATCCAGCAGTATGAATTTATAGGGAGGAAACACCTATAGATCAGACTTTTTCCAGGTAGCCGAATAATCACTCTGCTGCGGGAACTGCTGGAAGATTCCCTTGCTCGCAACCCGGCGTGCCTGGATCAGCATATAGGCCGGCTTGCTGTTCACCATCTCCACACGTCTGCCCAGCACATCGGGATCTGACAGCTTTACCCACTGCGCCGTGGGCTCATCCTCAAAAATCATGACGCTTTCCATAATGAACCCGTTGGCAGGTGAAAAGACGCGGTAATAGAGTTCGGGGCTGAACTGATAAAAACCGTGTCCCATGAAATTATTGGCTGGCGTAATCCCCAGATAATAGCCATCCACCTCTACCATTTCCATGCAATTTTTTATCGCAACAGGAAAATTGAAGACATGTTCCAGTGAACCCCCGTCGATCACCACCGAATAGCCCGCTTTCAGGGAAGCGGGAAGCGGTAGATTCATATCATGTACATGCGTTGCATTCTCGTAATCCGATGCATCCAGCGATATGATCTGATTGGCGCCGAGAAAACGCAGGAATGGCTCGGCAAAGCGCTGGTCTGCATCCAGCATGGCCTGGGCTCCGGCTTCATCCGATGAGAGGCCAAAATCGCCCAACAATGCGCCAAGGTCTTTTGCCAGCAGATGCATCTTCTGCCGCCCTATCATAGCAACTCTCTCGAAGCTCACACCCGATGCCCTTGCCGTTAGCAGAAAACGTACACCGTTTATATCAAAACCCATCCCTGCCTCCCTAACCCGGCATAGTCATAACCAACCTACCCATTATCAAGCAACTTCGTAAACTCTGCTTCCCACTCCGAAGCAATCAGTGACCACGAATAATTCTCGGCAATATTGCGCGATGCATTCTCGCTAAGCCGGCTCCAAGCATCCTCGTCCCGGATCAGCCGCACCGCCTGGTTGAGAAAGTTAACCTGGTATTGTTGTGAGCGGCTTTTCAGCTCCGGATCATCGATTGGAATCAGAATACCGTTTTCCCCGTGTACGATAGTGTCTTTTAGCCCGGCCAGATCGGAGGTAACCATCGGCACACCGGCGGCCTGTGTCTCGAGTGAAGCGATACTGCAACATTCCTCGAAGTGACTGGGGTAGAGAGAAAGACCTGCTGTCAGCAACTCCCTGGCGAGACCTGCCTTGGGCAACGGCTCATTCAGATACACGCTCGGCATCTTGCGCGCATGAGCATACAGGCCCTGTAATTGCTTTTCCCACTCCGTGAATTGCTCACCATACAGCGACATACCCGTATACAGATGCAACTCAACATCCGGCACTGCCCGCTGCAGAACGGGAAACAATTTTATAAGAACATCAAGACCGCGGAACGGCGTATTGATATACACCAGCTTGTTCCGGTTTCTTGGTGGTGTAGCTTCGAAAAGGGAAAGATCCACACCGTTGCGGGTGAGATAGAGTTTACGCCTGTCAAAATCGAAAACATCGGTAAATCCCTTTTGCTGCCAGGAGCTGATCAGGAAATAGCGGTGAATAAACCGGTCAAGCCCGGGCAGCGCTTCAGTGTAGTAGCGGATACCCGCCACATCATGCAGCCAGAGCACCTTGACACGGGCATTGGCTGCCGGGATCGGCTCGTAGTAACGACTGAACACGCAGACATCCTGCGGCTTCGCGGCACAGAATGGCAGGAACTCATCGGCATCCCGGTACTCGATTCCCTGGTAGACACCCGGCTGATCACAGCTGCAGAAAACACGCGCCCGGTGGCCAAGACGACCTAGTTCCCGGGCGATGTACAGCAGTGCGCTCTCGCTCCCGCCTAGCCCCTTGACCTCTATACTGCTACCATTGAAGGCTGTTCCACGCGTATAAAAGGCAATTTCAAGCGGCCGGGAACCGGCTATAGATCGATCGTTCATTCTGCTTATAATCGTTCTGATACAAACCGTAAATACCGCAGGATTATAGCACAGTCAACAGCTGACCCCGATGTGTCGCCGCCCCTTACAGACAGTATCCGAGCTGGTGAAATCCGATGACGGATGACACGAACACGGGAACGCCCGAGCATAGCCTTGGCCGCGCCCGGGAACTCTACCGTAGTGGACAGGCCGCCGAAGCACGGACGCTGTGCGAGGAAATTCTTTGCCACCACCCACGCCATGCAGACACCCTGCATTTGCTCGGTGTAATAGCCCTCAAAGACAAGGATGCAGACACCGCCATCAGGCTGTTCAACGAAGCAATTAGCATACAGGTCACACCGGCCTGCTTGCGCAACCTGGTATTGGCATACCATGCAAAAGGGGACATACAACAGGCTGAAGTATGCCTGCAAAGAATGATCGCCCTCTATCCTGCAGAACCAAGCGCCCATCAGATGCTGGCATCTCTGTACCAGCAACAGGCCAAAACCGCACAGGCCGAAGCCACTTACAAGAGGCTGATCGAACTCCAGCCCAACCATGCAGAGGCCCTGAACGCGCTTGGCGCACTGTACCACAGCGCCAATGAGCTGCAGCTTGCGGCCGACTGCTACCGACGAGCGGTCGAGGCAACCCCCGACTTTGTGGCCGCCTGCAATAACCTTGGCGCAGTCCTGCAGCAAATGGACCGGGCCGAGGAAGCGGCCAACGCCTGGCACCGCGCACTGGAACTGGAACCGGGCCACCCCTTGTGGGATCTCCGCATAGCAGCCCTTTGCCCCTCAGTGGCAGCCACCAGCGAAGAGTCTGACTACTACCGTGAGCATTTAATACAAAAACTGGACAGCCTGGCGGCGAACGGATTTCGCGCCAGTCCGGAAGAGTTCATACAGACCGGCGTCTACCCGCCATACGCCCTGATGTACCAGGGGCGCGATGACCGACCGGTTCGTGAAGCCTGGGCGCGGATGGCCCAGCCCTGCTTCCCGTCACTCACGGCCAGTAAAATCCCGACCGGCCAGCGACGCATCGGTTTCGTCGTAACCCGCAGCCACGAAGCGATTTTCGCCCGTTCACTGGGCGGCGTACTGCGCCACATGCAACATTCAGGATTCGAGCTCACCGTCATCTGTGCAGCTGGACGCGAGCAATTCACCCGCGAAAAGCTGGCTTGCCCCCATGTCCACATCCTGCCGATACCAGAGCCCATCATGCAGGCTGCCCGGACCCTGCAGGAGGCCCACTTCGATATTCTCTACTACTGGGAGATCGCCACCGACCCACTGAACTACTACCTGCCATTCCTGCGGCTCGCCCCGATCCAGTGCACCTCCTGGGGCATACAGGTCACCTCGGGTATCCCCAACGTCGATTACTACCTGTCCAGCCAACTGGTGGAGCCGCCGAATGCGGATCAGCACTACACCGAAAAGCTGCTCCAGGCCGATACGCTGCTCACTTACCAGTACCGCTCCCGGCTGCCGCAACAGACCAAACAACGATCGGACTTCGGTTTTGGCGATGACTGTCACCTGTACCTGTTTCCCCAGCAGATCGGCAAGTTCCACCCCGATTTCGATGCCATTGTCGGCAGTATCCTGCGTCGTGACCCAAAGGGACGACTCGTGATCCTCAGGGACCGCTGGCCACGCTCCGCCGAACGCCTGCAGGCCCGACTGTCCCGTTCGATCACCGATGTAGCCGACCGGATTATCTTCCTGCCACGACAGAATCATGCAGACTACCAGGGCCTCATCGCCACCTCGGAAGTCCTGCTGGATCCGCCGCACTATGGCGGCGTCAACTCCACCTATGATGGCCTGTCGTTGAGTACACCGATCCTGACCTGCGAATCGGACTATCACATCGGGCGCTACACTGCGGGCTGCTATCGCAAAATGGGCCTGGACGACTGTATCGCAGCGGATGCGGAGGCGTACGTGGAACTGGCTGTGGAACTGGGCACCAACCCCGCGCGACGAGCCGAATTCAGCACGCGTATACGCGAGGCAAGCCCCGCGTTGTTCGAGGACACGGGGGCGATACGTGAACACGAACGTCTGTTCGAGGCAATGCTCGAACAGCTGGAACCGTAGGTTGCCTAGCACTCTCAAATAAATAACCAGACAGGGAATGGATCGTTGAGCGAATACAACCAGGAATTCTATCAATACCAGATGCAGGGCTCGCTACGCTCGGCACAGACTGTGGTACCCATACTGCTCGAACTCGTTGATGCAAAGAGCGTTGTGGATGTGGGCTGTGGTGTCGGCACCTGGCTGTCGGTCTACCACAAACAGGGGGTTACAGAAATACTCGGTATAGACGGGGCTTACGTTGACCGGAAGCTTTTAATGATCGATCAGGACCGGTTCCAGGCTCACGATCTGGCCACCCCGCTGGATATCGATCAAAAGTTCGACCTGGTACAGAGCCTGGAAGTGGCTGAACACATCGACGCCGGTTACGCAGCACAGTTCATCAGCGAGCTGACCCGGCTGGGCAACGTTATTCTATTCTCCGCTGCCATTCCCTGCCAGCTGGGTACAGGTCACGTAAACGAACAGTTCATCGATTACTGGATCGATCTGTTCATCGAGCACGGTTACCAGCCGGTCGACTACCTGCGGCCGCGCATCTGGGACAACAACGACGTAGAAGTCTGTTATCGACAGAACATGTTGCTGTTTGCCAATAAACAGGCCCTGGCAGCGAATCCGCAACTGGAGGAAGCCTGCCGCAATACCAACCACAGGCAGTTATCCATAATCCACCCGGAACTCTACCAGCCGCGCCTGCAGAGACTGCTGGCAACACTGCTCAAGTTCGGCCAGATGGTCCAGGGCAACGGCAACTTCCCGCTGGCCCGTGAGACTTTCACCTCTATGCTGGACTTTGACCCGGCCAACAGCAGGGGCTGGGACGCCTTGGGCCAGCTGGAAGCCCAGGCCGGCAATATCGAAACCGCCATCAGTCACCTGCAACGGGCCATTTCGCTCGACCCGCAGCAAAGTGCATTTCACTACAACCTGGGGCAGGTCTACGCAGCGACCGGCAGGCCTGACAAGGCCAGGGAGCAATACAACAGGGCGCTGGAGATCAAGCCCGGTGAGTCATCCATTCTGTCGGCACTGGCGGACTTGCCCCAATAGAGAAAATTTCCGGCCAGCCACCACCGCCCTAAATTTTCATAAACCGTGCATCCTCGTCCAGAAACTACAGATATCCTGTTGCTCCTGTTGCGGTGAATATTTGTTGCGGACAAAATCCGACGCCACCCGTGCAGCGGCTGCCAGTGACTCCGGTTGTTCATAAGACAGACGGATCAATCGCTCGACCTGCTCTGCAAATCCGGTGATGTCGCCCACATCGACCGGCCAGGAAAACGCCGGGTCAAAGTACTCCCTGCCGCCAAATCCGTGGTAGCCGACAACCAGGCAACCGCTGGCCATGGCTTCCGCCGGTGGCAGAGGACAACCTTCCGGGTAACCAAAGCTGAGGAAGAACATGGATTCTTTCAGTATCCGGGCAACGCCCGCCTCGTTCTCACCCTCGATGGGAACGACAGAAAAATCACCCAGCGCACCCCGCAGCTGCAGAATCGCCAGTACCTGCAAGGCGTCCTCGGCGTGCTTTCTGGGCATGAAACAGATCTGCTTCTTCTTGTCCGCACTGAAACCGAACCGCTCCACGTTGATCGCGTTGTGAATACGCCAGACATCGAGTCCCGGAAACGTGTATTCCAGGTACTGCTTGCTGTCTTCTGATACGACCATCGCCCCGGCAAACTCGGATGTTTGAGTGTAGGGCAGGGAGAAGTTCTTTTGCAGCACGGTGTCCAACGCCTGTCCCAGGAAGGTGTAGCGACAGTTCTGATTAAAAATCACTTTTCTCAACTTGCGGCCAATACCCGGCATGCCACCCAACGCAGCGATATTGGGACCATAAATCTCGGGCACGACCAGAAAGTCGTCTTCCGTTATGCGCACATCCGGCAGGTAAGCGACCCGTGTATCGTTTTCGAACCAGGTACAACGAAACCCGGATTTCTGATGCAATACCGCCGCATCCATGCCACAGCGATTCAGCACGTCTGCGTGGCGGTACAGGATCTTGATACCCCCGGACGGTTGGTCATTCTCGGGAGACAACACGTATACCGTCACTGTATTCTTCCTCTATGGGGATACGTATAAAAACGGCGCCAGGCGCCGGAACTATGGGATAATCGTTATTATTGAGCGCGTTGAATATACCACAATAGTTTTTTTATCATGACCCGGAAAAACCCGCCCGCTACACCGCTCGACATACTGCTGGTCATCATGGGCCAGTCGCCCTACAACCGCTCCATTTGGACCGGTTTTCTCGATGGTTTTCAATTGCTTGGGCATTCTGTCACGGTGGTCGACGCGACCGAGATACCAGAACCGGAAAACCTGCCACAGTTGCCGGATCTGCTGTTTGCCGTACACGGGTCAAACGTGCCCCTGGAGAAGATCCGTGCCTACCGCTCCAGAGAAGTACCCACGGCGGTGTATCTGCTCGATGAGCCCTACGAAGTGGATCGATCCAGCGAATGGGCGCGTGACTACGACCAGGTATTCAGCGTCGATCGCGCCACTGTCCCGGTACACGGCCGGTTCACCCGTGCAGCCCACCTGCCGCTCGCCTATAACCACCTGGTTTTCAATCCGCAAGGCCCAGCCGTCCAGTCACGCATTCTGGTGCTGGGTACACCCTTTGATACCCGCGAACCCTGCCTGGCGGCCATACGCGACCGCTGGGGGCCGCAGATTACCTGGGTGGGCCCCGGCTGGAAGAACTTCAGTGCGGCCGGGCAGCACTACGAGCACTTCGTCACCCCGCCGGATTGTGCAAAGTTCTACCGCGGCGCCGATGTGGTGATCAATATCCATCGCGATTCCCTGTGGAGCCATTTCGGCGACCTCAACCGGGAGCGGATCGAGGCCACCCACCTGAACCCGCGCTTCTGGGAGACCGCTGGCTGCAATTCATTTCAGCTGTGCAGCTACCGGGCAGACATCGACGCCTACGCGCCTGGATCAGCGACCTTCAATAGCGTTGACCAGCTGGTACAAAAACTGGGTTATTTTCTGGATAATGAAAAAGCGCGTCAGACCCAGTTGCAGCGGCTGTATAAGAAAGTGCGCAACCACACCTATGAGAACCGCTGCAGGTCTGTACTCGATACCCTGCAGCTATAAAGACACCGGGGACACCGATGGTCATCAGTCACAGCCTCAACTATACCTTCGTATCCACCATGAAATGCGCGACCAATTCCCTGTACAGCATTCTCGTGGAGCGCTACCAGGGCCGGCGGGTCGGTGACTTCCACTGCCGGGACCTGCGTCTTGCGCCGCCCGGCTCGTTTGTTTTCACGGTCTGCAGGAACCCCTACCTGCGGGCGGTTTCGATCTGGTGGAGCACCTGCATGCGCGGCCACGACCGCTACGGGTTCCGCCAGGCCTGCGGCAACGGTGACGATTTCGAAACCTTCATGCTGTGGGTGGCAACCCAACAGCGGCCCGTGCCACTGCTGCAGAACCAGAGCGAATGGCAACAGGGCATTCGTTTCGACCGCGTACTGCACCTCGAAAACCTGGCCACAGAATTCGCAGTCTTGCCCTTCGTTGCTGATGCCGTTGTGGAGTTTCCTGAGATCAACACCACGCTGTATAACCGGCAACCCGCACAGCAGCTCCTGACCCCGGTGTCCATTGATGCAATCCGGCGCTGGGCCGCGCCCGACTTCGAGAACTTCGGTTACTCGTACGACATTCCCGCGCTTGCCGGGGATAACAAACCACAAGCCGGCCAATGCTGACTTCAGACAATCGGAGTAGTGGCCTGCGCTGCTGTATCGTCACACCGATCGGCCCCGGCCACCAGCAACGTTATCTCGAGTGCAAGGCCTCGGTGCAGACTGCCTTCCGCACCGACCCCGGCCCCTTTGTTGAACTGAGTTTTGCCGCAATGGACGACCCTGAGGGACTGCAGGGTCGTTCCCTGCGCCGCAATGACGGCATCCGGCTGGCGGTCGAACAGGGTGCCGACTGGATCTTCTTCCTCGATGCCGACGACATCATGACGCCAACGGCCTTTGCCCGTTTTAAGGATTTTCACCAGCACTACGATGCCATCTGGGGGGGGATACTGGAGGTGTTGCCGGGCAGCCAGCAACCGCAGCTGCGGTCGCAGCAGGTCGCACCGATCACCTCACTTATCGGCATCCTGGACAACGACCCGACCCTGACCTTGCAGATGGGACACTTCATTCGCACCAAAGCTGCCCGCAACATCCTTTTCGATACCGACATGGATGCCGGCGAGGACTTCAAATTCTACCTGCAGGCCTGGCGCGACTACCGCTGCATCAAGCAGCAGGCACCGTTCTTCATCAACCGGCGCGGCATCCATTCCACCGGACCGAGAGCCGCGGACGGACTGGCGTGGACCGAGGCCGTAGCCGCCGAACTGGTCGACTTCAGAATACAGAATGCGGAGCGCATCGAGCGACTGTACCGGCAGGCGGGGAAACATACCCGTGGACGGCATATCGTGGTCACCGGTTTTTCCCGCAGTGGCACCACCATGTTTTACAACATGCTGCGCAGCTCGGTGCGCAATTTCGATTTCCTGGACCGCGAGTACCCGGCTGCGCGGATTATCGGCACACACCCGCGGGACCTGGTCAGCAAACGGCCGCTGGATATTTTCGATATCCCCAATATCCTCGCCGCCAACCGTCGCAAAAAGGATATCGACTTCATTCTTGTACTCAGGGATATCCGCTCCATACTCACGTCGCGTCACCAGAAGGTTCCGGATGACTACTTCATCGGCTATGACTACCAGTATTTCATTCCCCCGCAAGGCGAACCGACCCGTACCATTCCCGGCGTATTGCCGACCTACCAGGCTATTGTCCGGCTGCTGCAAGGCGATAGTCCCGGACAGAAAATCATCGTGCGCTACGAAGACCTGGTGCAAAGCACGACCCGTATCCAGAGCTACCTGGCGCACTGCCTGGCATTCAGCTACCGGGAGCACTTCCGGAACTTCCACAAGGCTGAAATCCCCACTGCATTGCAGGCGCCGCTGAATACCATCGACGCACCGGACGCAGCACGCGTGTCGAAGTGGCAGCTACCCGAACACCGTGCACGGATTCGATCCCAGTTCACGCAATGCCCGGCCCTGTTCGACATCCTCATACAGACGGGCTACGAGAAAGACAGACGCTGGTTCGAGGCTTTCAGATAACCCCCAGTTCCTCCTCAACCCGCGCGAACACACCCGACCAGTCATCACCTGCCTGCGACTGCCGGAACTGGCGCGCGCTGGCATACCAGTAACTGTCTTCCGTATCCAGCAGCCAGCGCCACTCGGGTATGAACGGCTGCAGTATCCACACCGGGACCCCCAGGGCGCCGGCCATGTGTACCGTCGCATTGTCGACCGAAATGACCAGGTCCAGCGCCGCCACCTGGGCAGCAAAATCATCCAGATCCAGCAA
>JAUXGZ010000088.1 GCA_030621785.1 Gammaproteobacteria bacterium
GAGGGACTACTTCTACCTCAGATGCCGGGAGTTGTCCAGTAATTGGGGGTATCGTTGTGTTTTTATTGAAAATAGGAATCAGCGTGAATCCGCCGTGTGCGAAGCCTACACTCTGTAGCACTCGACACATGATTGGCGGTATCATGCGCCTTCGATTCCACGCGCCCGTAGCTCCGCTGGAAGTGTACTGGCTTCCGAAGCCAGGGGTCACAGGTTCGAAGCCTTTCGGGCGCGCTAACATGGGCAGGTGAAAACTCGCCTGGGGGTAAAATACACGCGCCATGACAGACCCGGATATTCGCTGGAAACAACGACCACTCTCCAGACTTGAAAAACAGGGTTTCGTAAAAGCTTTCGAGCTTACCCACGAACTTGCCTGGCAGTTAATGAAAGATTACCTGAGCTATCAGGGCAATACCCGGATTATGGGATCTCGTGATGCGACCCGGGAAGCATTTGGTAATAAGATGATTGCTGACGGTGAACACTGGATGGAGATGATTCAGACGCGTAACAAAGCCGTACATATCTATGCTGAAACCATCGCTGATACGGTGATTGAGCGTACCACTAACGTCTACTATCCCCTGTATGTCGAATTCGAACGTTTCATGCAAAATATCGCAGACCATGCATGATCTATCGAACACTGGTCTTCCTGGAAATGCTATTGAAAAGATCCGGCATATCTTCTCGCGATATCCAGAAATCGAACGCGCGTATCTATATGGTTCGCGTGCAAAAGGAAACTTCCAGTCCGGCTCCGATATCGATTTAACAATCGTAGGTGAAGAACTGGGCACATCCCGGATGTTGAGTATCGAAACCGAACTCGATAACCTGCTACTACCGTGGAAAATAGACCTGTGCCGATATCACGCCATTGAAAACCCAGACCTTATCGAACATATCAAACGTGTCGGTATCAAGTTTTATGCGCGCAAGGAAGCATATGAACGAACGTGAACAATACACCGTAGACACCCGCTACTGGCACACGCTGGAGGACGGGCGGGCACAGTGCGACCTGTGTCCACGCTTCTGCAAACTGCGCCCTGACCAGCGCGGCCTGTGCTTCGTGCGTCAGAACCTGGGTGGCGAGATCGTGTTGACCACTTACGGTCGCTCCAGCGGCTACTGCATTGACCCCATCGAAAAGAAACCACTGAACCACTTCCTGCCCGGCACACCGGTGCTGTCGTTCGGTACTGCGGGTTGTAATCTGGCCTGCAAATTCTGCCAGAACTGGGATATCAGCAAGTCCAGGGAGATCGACACCCTCGCAGATGAAGCTTCGCCAGAACTAATCGCCCGCGCAGCAGAGAAACTCAACTGCCGCAGCGTGGCCTACACCTACAATGATCCGGTAATCTTTCACGAGTACGCCATTGATGTCGCCAGGGCCTGTCACGACAAAGGCATCAGGTCGATCGCCGTTACTGCCGGCTATGTAACTGCGGAACCGCGCAAGGAGTTCTACCGGTACATGGACGCCGCCAACGTCGACCTCAAGGCATTTAGCGAGGAATTCTATTACCGGGTTACCGGCGGACACCTGGCGCCGGTACTGGAAACCCTGGAGTACATCCGGCACGAAACCGATGTCTGGCTGGAATTGACCACGCTGCTGATTCCTGGCAGGAACGACTCGGAAAAAGAACTCAACGAAATGACCCGCTGGGTAGTCGAAAACCTGGGTCCGGATGTACCCATGCACTTTACCGCTTTCCACCCGGACTGGAAGATGATGGATCTGCCGTCAACGCCGGTAGAAACACTGGTCCGCGCCCGGGAAATTGCCCTCGGCAACGGCGTGCGCTACGCCTACACCGGTAATATCCACAACCAGGACGGCGACAGCACCTGGTGCCACCATTGCGGAGAGAAGCTGATTGGACGCGACTGGTACGTACTCAGCGACTGGAACCTGGACGCCGACGGCAAATGCGCGTCCTGCGGCACGCCCTGTGCCGGCGTTTTCGACGCCAGGCCGGGCGACTGGGGTGCCCGGCGCCAGCCTGTGCGGCTGCACGACTTTGCGGGCTAACCATACAGGCGGCTGTACAAACCGTCGGCCTCGATCAGCTCCTTGTGGGTGCCCTGCTCCACGATGCGGCCGTCCTCGAACACATACACCTGGTTAGCCTGTCGTACTGCACTGAGCCGGTGCGCAATGATCAGCACGGTGCGCCCTTGCAGGAAGTCACGCAGTGCAGCGTGCAGACGAGCTTCGGTTTCGGTATCCAGTGCAGAGGTAGCCTCGTCAAAGATCACCACCTGTGGATCACTCAACAACAGGCGGGCAATCGCCAGTCGCTGTCGTTGCCCGCCGGACAGTCGCACACCCTGTCGCCCCAGGCGTGACTCAAGCTGCTCCGGCATGGCGCGGATTGTGTCTTCGAGTTGCGCCCGCTTCAGCGCTTCCCACAGGGCTTCCTCGGTCTGTTCGCGGCCCATGGTCAGGTTGTTGCGCACGCTGTCGTTGAAAAGCACCGGGTGCTGCAGCACCGTGGCCACGTGTTCTCGCACTACATCCAGTCCGATATCCGTGACCGGAACACCATCAAACAATATAGCACCCGCCTGCGGCGTATACAGACCCAGTAACACCTGGACCAGGGTCGACTTGCCACCACCACTGGCACCTACCAGTGCGACACGTTCACCCGCCGGAATCTGCAGGCTGACGCCATTAAGAATCGGTTCGTCCTCACGGTAGTGAAAATAGATATCGCGCAGACTCACCTCCACACCGCGCCGGCCGGTAAACGGGTTTTCCAGTTGCGGGTAAGACGGCTCCTCATGCAAATCGAGGATGCGGTTAATGCGATCCAGCGCCGCACGGGCCCCGAAAAACGCGTACTGGATATTCAACACCTCCTGCACCGGCGACATCATGAACCAGAGGTAGGCGAATACTGCCATCATCTGGCCGATTGTCAGGCCGGAAAACACCACCATCAGCATACTGACCGAGCGAAACAGATCGAAGCCGATCAGGAAAACAAAAAATGACAGGCGGGTGGCGGCATCGCTCTTCCAGGAAAAGGCGGCCGAATCTTCCTTGATCCGCAGTGCCCGGCGAATGACGCGATTCAGGTAGTGCTCCTCGCGATTGGCCGCGCGGATCTGCTGGATGCCATCCAGCGTCTCCGTCAATGCCCCCTGGAACAACTCGAAGGCCTGATTCTCCCGTCGCTTGAGGTGTTTTACCCGCTTGCCCAGTACGACGGTAAAATAGACCACCACCGGGTTCAGGACCAGGATAAGCAGCGCCAGCTTCCAGTTCATCCATAACAGCACACCGGCCGCGCCAAGCAGCGACAGCACGGCGATAACAAATTTGCTCACGGTCATGCCGATGAAGTTGTCGATGGCATTGAGATCGGTAACAAAGTGCGAAGTGACTTCGCCGCTGCCCATGGTTTCGTACTCGGCCATAGAGATACGCCGCAGACGTAGCAGTAAATCGCGTCGGATACGGTAAACGACATCCTTGGCGATAAAAGTAAACTGACGCGTTTGCCAGACACTCAGCAGCACGCTGGTGAAGCGCAAAGTGACGGTAAGCACAAAGATCACCAGGATGTACAGTACCGGTCCGTGCCAGGACTCGGGAAACAGGCGGTTCATGGCCTCAACCTGAAAACCGGGCTTGTCCAGCAACACTTCATCGACCAGCAACGGCATCATCAACGGCAGAGGTACACTCGCCAGCACGGAAAACAATGCAATCAGATTTGCCAGCAGCAGTTCACGACGGTGCTGGCGCACAATCTCCAGCACGGTCTGCCAGGTGTAACGGCCGGTTGAGATTTCAGTCGACACGGATCGGCATCATCCAGGCTTGACAAACAGTGCCATGGATTCCACGTGTGCCGTATGCGGGAACATATCCATTACACCAGCGGCCTCCAGTCGATAACCCAGATCGTTGACCAGTACACCGGCATCCCTGGCCAGCGAGCCGGGGTGGCAGGATACATAGACGATACGCCCGGCCTGCAAGCCGGCGAGCTGTGGTACCAGCTCCTGGGCACCGCTGCGCGGTGGATCAATGAGAATCCGCTCGTATCCCGGCTGCATCCAGCTCTGCCCGGAGAGATCCTGACTGAGGTCAGCCACGTGATAATCGACATTTTCGATACCGTTGTGCGCCGCATTCTCACGCGCACGCTGCACCAGCCCGGCGCCGCCTTCCACCCCCGTCACCCGGCCCGCAGCGCGGGCGATCGGCAGACTGAAGTTGCCCAGCCCGCAGAACAGGTCCAGCACGCGTTCCCCGCCCCGCAGGTCCAGCAAGTCCAGTGCCTGCCGGATCATTGGCTGGTTGATGGCCGGATTTACCTGGGTAAAGTCCAGCGGTAAAAAACGCATCTCGATTGCGTAGTCCGGCAAATGATAAGAGAGTACCGGTTGCTGTGGCCACAGTGGCTGAACGCTGTCTTCACCGCCAGGTTGCAGGTAGATATGCAGCTCAGTCCGGCGCGCGTAGTCCACCAGCATGTCGGCATCGGCTGCCGACAGCGGGTCCAGGTTGCGGAATACCAGCGCTGTGTGCTCATCGCCCACGGCTACTTCGATCTGGGCGATACGCGCACTGGCGTCCAGCCCCTGAATCAGCTGCGCCAGTTCTTCAAGCCGCTCGCCTACTGACGGATGCAGCACCTCGCAACGCCGAATATCGGCAATGTAGGGCTTGCGCTTTTCACGAAACCCCACCAGCACCCGGCCCTTTTTGATGACGTGCTTTACCCCCAGGCGGGCCTTGTTTCGATACCCCCACACCGGTCCGGTCACCGGATCCAGCACACGTTCCGGCTCAACCTGACCGATACGCTGCAAGTTATCCAGCAGGATCTGCTGCTTGGATAAAATCTGTCTGGCCGCTGCCAGATGCTGAAGACTGCAGCCACCGCAGATATCGAAATGCGCGCAGCCGGGCTCGACCCGGTCCGCCGACGCAACGAAAATCTCACACACCCGGCCCTCGTCGTGACGGCGCGCCCTGGCAGTGTAGAAAAAGCTGATTTCCTCACCCGGCAGGGCGCCGTCCACAAACACTGCCTTGCCGTCGACATGCGTCACACCGCGGCCATCGTGGCTCAGGGACTCGATACTGGCTCGCACCGGATAGTTGGGCAGCTTCGGTTTTCTGCGGCGTTTCGCCATGTTGTCCGTCCGCGCTACTGCCAGTGTTCCAGGAATTCACGGAAGTGTGGCTTGTCTTCCTGATTCAGCATACCGCGCAACAGATCGAGCTCCCGCGCATAGGCTGATTCAGTCAGGTGCCCACGAATCAACTGGAAGCGCAGGTAGACCAGAAAGGTGTTCAGCACGTCCGTCTCGCAATAGTTGCGAATCCCCTCTATGTTGCCCTGCTGGAATTCATCCCAGACCTTCGCCCCGCTCATGCCCATCTTGCCGGGAAAGCCCAGCATGGAAGCAACTTCATCCAGCCTGGCCGTAGCCCGCATCTGGTAACCGGCCAACACATCCATGAGATCGGTGTGGCGTTCGTGGTAACGACTGAGGTAGTTGTTCCACTTGAAATCACGATCATCGCTACCATTATCCCAATAGCGCGGCGCCTGTATACCATGCAACAGGGAGCGGTAATGCAATACCGGTAAATCGAAACCGCCACCGTTCCAGGAAACCAGGGTCGGGGTAAACTTATCCAGGCCGTCGAAGAAGCGCTGCACCAGTTCCGCCTCGCCGGCATCCGCATCACCCAGCGACCACACCCTGACCTTGTCGGCATGCCGTAGTACGACGGAAATAGCACAGATCCGCTGCAGGTGCAGGGGCAGAAACTCGTTGCCGGTCTTCTGCTGGCGCATCTGCAACATCGCCTTGCCCGTTGCCGCATCGTCGAGCCCCTGCAAGTCGTACAGACGCCGACCACTGTCCACATCGGGAATGGTCTCGATATCAAACACAAAAATATTCATAAGAAACGTTATCCAGGTCAGCCAGCCGCTGTACTACTTTCTTTTCCAGTTAGCTTTGGCATCCTGGTACCACCAGCCACCAGGCGCATTCTTGATCCAGCGACTGGCAAAGGTCGAGCGGATATCCGCCTCCCATTCCGGGTGCTTGTTGGCGCGCGCGATTTCCCGGTACAACTCCTTGCGGTCGCGATTCTCTTCAGCGACCAGCCCGCTGACCTTTTTGCGGTTTTTCAGGGGGACCGCATTCAGATCGCGCACCGCGACAAGACCGTTGTTGGTCATGCCGACACTGCCGTTGGCATAAAAAGGCTTGAGCTTTTTGAAGCGCTTTTCCATCGAAGCGCGGATACTGCGAATTGCCGGCGTCTGGATATTGATATTCGCGGCCGCCTGGGCCGGTGACACCATCCATTCGAGCAAGGATACCAGCACCGGCTGAGCTTCCACGGGAGCCTGTGAAGACGGCTCTGACGGCGGCACAGTCCCCTGTAGCTCATCCCCTTCCCCGTAGACATCGCGGATAATCTGGTCCGCCGCCCTGGCCGCTTCTGCCGAGGGAAAATACACATTAATGGTCACGCAGGCTGCGACAAACAGCAGCATGCCCAGCATTGAACTCAGACGTATGGCTCTCATGACATTCATGCCCCCTGGTTGGATTCTGCCCATTATAGGGGCTAACGCCGGTCGCCGGAAAAAGTTATTCAATGACCGGGGCATCTCCCGCGGTGACGGCAAGCAGACGATCGAGCAGCGATTGCCAGTCCACTTCATCGACGTAACCGATGACATCGAGTCGTGGCGGCAGAAAACGTCCCTTTACCAGGTAATACCCCTGCTCTGCAGGGGCGATTCCACCCATATGGCAGATGCCGTTCTCCAGTCGACAGCGGATACCCAGGCGTTGGTACGGAAAGTCCTCCAGAACCCGCAGAAAGCTGCGCGACAGCGCACCACCGACACCGGCGCCTCCGAGGTCGGATATATTGTCGACCGCCCGCTGGCTGATACGGTGCCGGCTGGTATCGTCATCCGGTGTGCCGATAAAGGCATCGAAAGCCACCGGCTGCCAGGCCTCCATGTACAGCCCATTCACTGCGCCGCGCACGCGCCCCTCGATACGTCCGAATGAAAAAGTCCGGGTCAGTGTCTGCAGGTCAATATTTTCCATCCGCGCATCCAGCCACAGTCGCGGAACCAGGCCCAGCGGCTGCTCGATACGCAGGTTGCGGAGGGTAATATCGCCATCGAATGCCTGTACCAGCAGGATGCCACCGAGGCTGAGAACACCTTTCTCGTAGCGCATTCTCGGAATCATCCCGGACAGTTTGCCGGACAGGGGCGTCCAGCCCAGTGCCGTACTGAAATCCCGCATCGAGACCGGCGTTAGCAAACCATCGAGCAACCAGTGCACCTCCTCATCGTCCAGCCCGGCCTCGAATTCGTTGACCTGTAACGCCCCGTCCAGCAGCGGTACGGCCAACGGCCCGGCAAGTTTCACGTGTTGTCCACGGCTCTCCAGCCGCAGCGATGCGGACCCCAGCTCCAGCCGGTAAAACCCCAGCGCTTTCCATGCCAGGGTGGATTCGCGCACGGTTTCCGTGTTGTCCCAGTCCAGATTTCCTGCCAGTTGCTCGATCCGGAACTGACCTTCGAGATCGCGCAGGGAAACACCGTCGATCCGGAGTCGCAGCGATTCGATTTCCCCTCTGGACAGGCGTAATTGCCCCCGCAGTTGCCCTTCGGTATCCAGTTCTTCCAGCGCGGTACCGGCCAGCCAGGGTTGCAGCCAGGTTTCGTACAGGGCCGGCAGACGCCCCCGGGTGATCTGCAGCTCCAGCGTCTGCAGGGGCGATTGGTCGGCCGGCCGCAGTACCGCCTCGATGCGCCCCGCGACGACACCTGGCTGGTCGACGGTCAGATCGGATACATGCAACACACCGTCGGCCGCCCAGCGCAGGTTCGTTGACAGGTGCAGCGGATGCTCGCTGGAGAACTCCAGGTAGAGCGGCTCTGCATACAGCATACCTCGACGGGCTTCGAGCACAGCTTCGATATCCCGGTCCTTTTGCCCGAGAGTGGCCCGCCCACGGCTGAATAAATCCAGTTCTTCAGCGGCCTGATTACCCTCGGCATTGCTGTAGCCGGCTGCTGTTGTATAGAGTTCCCAGTGGACCGTACCGGGCCCGTGCCGATCGCCATCCAGGGTCAACTGGCCACGCAGACTGCCACTCAGCGCCAGTGCCGGCAGTGAAACACCCAGGCTGTCGTACAGGTCCGTTGCCAGGGCGGAACCACACTTGATATAGC
>JAUXGZ010000045.1 GCA_030621785.1 Gammaproteobacteria bacterium
GATCTCGTGCCACTGGATCACAACAACCGGGTACTGGTACAGCAGGGCCTGCAACGCATACGGGCAGGGCGCTGCAGGCCGGGAATCAGGGCACTGCTGGAGGTTGCCGGGCGCAACGCCTCGCGTCTGGTAGCGGCGGATTTCGGTTTTGCCGTGGGTCCACGCCTGAATGCAGCCGGCCGTCTGGATGATATGTCGCTAGGCATCGATTGCCTGCTATCGGCAAACCCTGCCCAGGCGAGACAGCTTGCCGAACAACTCGACGCGCTCAACCGGGAACGCCGGGAAATCGAAGCAGACATGAAGACGCAGGCACTGGAACATGTCAAGCAGCTGCATTTCGACGCCGACCATTTGCCCATGGGGCTTTGTCTCTACAATGCGGACTGGCATCAGGGCGTGATCGGCATTCTGGCAGCGCGGATAAAGGAGCGATTCCACCGTCCGGTTATCGCCTTTGCACCGGCGGGGTCTGGTGAAATCAAGGGCTCGGCACGATCGATACCGGGCCTGCATATTCGTGACACACTCGACGCCATTGCCGCGCGCCATCCTGAAGTCCTGCAAAAGTTCGGTGGTCATGCCATGGCCGCCGGTTTGTCGCTGGCAGAATCCCAGCTGCCGGTATTCGAGGCGGCCTTCCAGGCGGAACTGAAAGAGCGTCTGGATGAGCAAGCCTTGACCGGTGTACTCGAATCCGATGGAGCATTAGACGCCGGGGAATTCAACCTGGAACTGGCCGAGCTGCTGCGCTCGGCCGGGCCCTGGGGTCAGGGTTTTCCGGAACCCCTGTTCGATGGGTGTTTTACCGTCGTGAACCAGCGCGTGGTCGGCGAACATCACCTGAAGTTATCGGTCAGGCCGGACGGTGGCAGGCAGGCGCTGGATGCTATTGCATTCAACCAGGCGGCCGAGCATCAACTGGCAAAAGGCCAGCGCGTTCGTCTGGCCTATCGGCTGGACAGCAACGAATACCGTGGATCGCTGGGGCTGCAGTTGATGGTCGAGATGATTTATATATTAAAGTAATATATCATTCATATGTTTTAACGAAATGATAATAATAGAATAAATAATATTTTATAAGATTTTCGAGGTGTTTGCTGACTACATGCTGAAGCGTGCGTTGAACAGGCGGCAGGACGATGAGAACACGCCGTGCCCCAGGGCACCCTCTCTTGCTACGCAATTCACCTTGCAAGTACATCCCTGTAGGCTCGACGGCAGCATCCCTCGGCAATTGCTCCTGCATGGCCCTACCTTCGCCCGTCCGTGGGCTCGTGCTGCCGACGGTTCTGCATCGTCCTGCCACCTGCTCAACGCACTCATTAACCAAGGGAGCGGAATATTTGAGATGGCGCATAAAGAGTACATCGTGCCCTTAAGCATCACTGCCGACGCCTACCAGCGTCTGTACAGCGGGGATGCACGAAACGTTCTCGCTCATGATCAGGAGGGACGGAAAATCCAGTTTCCGGCCTCTTCGTTACGTCCGTTCGTGACCCATGAGGGCGTCAGGGGTACTTTTATCATTCGCGTCGACGAGCACAATAAGCTGGCCAGCATACGCAGGATGAAAGATTAGTACATATCAGCCCGAATTTCTCACCACATGCCCCAGGGCACCCTCTCTTGCTACGCAATTCACCTTGAAGGGCACAAAGAACGCAAAGTTTATAAGCTCTGCACCGAATGGCACTTAGTCGAAAGGTAGGGTGGGTTAGCGTTTTTTGCGTAACCCACCAAGCATTGCGAAGCAACACAACGTGTTTTTTAAATGAGTGCCTGCCGGTACGCTTGGTGGATTACGGCACAAACTGCGTGCCTAATCCACCCTACATCGATTATGGAACCGCCTAAGCACTATTGAGCTCTGTACCGAATGGCACTTAGTTAAGCTCCCAGTTGTCTTGCCCCGTCCCCGGCTTTCGCCGATTCCCGCACACCGTTTTTTACGCTTCCCGCCACCGCAATTTCGGTGTATCGGCCGAAAATGTGATCGATGCCCCACTTTTTTTGCGAGCCCTGTCTCACTCGCAGGCCCTAAGCGGGGCCGGGGTGAGATCGGGTTATCGCTAATAAGTTGTTGATCAAAATAATAAAACAATTTTATTTCAAGAAAAAGTAATGCGCAGCGTTGTGTTTCCTCAAGAGCATGGCACGGCCGTTGCTCCAGTCAGGGCAGGAGAAAACTTTTTCGATCCGCAACTGCATTAGAGGTGCGAACATGAAACATCTGACTTCCCAAGCCATCTTCAGCTGCTTGATCTGTGTGCTCACTTTACCGGCTTCTATCACTGCCGGCGCGCAGGGCCGCATGAGTGCACGCGCTCAGGAGGTCCTGGAAAACAGTCCTCATGAGATGGTTGATCTCATCGTGACCTACCGGCAGCGGCCCGGACCTGGTGATCGGGCCAACATCAAAGACCACGGTGGCCAGCTGCGACACGAGTTCAAACTGATTCCCGGCCACGCCATCACGGTACCGGCCCACGCCGCCGCCGCCTTGCAGCACAACCCTAACGTGGCGAGCATCAGCTATGACGAGCCGGTGAACGTCGCGGCCCTGCAGTACGAAAGCCTGGATGACGGTCTCTACACCGTCACGGGCCTGTCCAGCAAGACCGTGGCCAGCCTGCCCTCCTCGGTGAGCGCCGGTCTGCCCGGGCTTGAGCTGGTCCCCTACACAGGTGCCGGCGTAAAAGTAGCGGTGCTGGACTCGGGCTTCAAGAAACACAGCGACCTGAGCCCGGGGGGTATCTTCTCCCTGGTTGGACGGAACGCCGACGATGCCTACGGCCACGGCAACCATGTCGCCGCCATCCTCGGTGGCGACGGCAGCAAGTCCAAAGGCTTATACCGCGGCGTGGCACCCGGCGCCAATGTCTTCGTGGTAAGGATACTGGATGAACAGGGCCAGGGGCTGACCTCCGACGTCATTGCCGGTCTCGACGAAATCCTGCTGTTGAACCAGCAGTTCTGGCACATCAGAGTTGTGAACATGTCGCTGGGTCATCCCGTTTTCGAGGCGGCGGACGTTGATCCGCTGGTGCAGGCGGTGGAAGCGATCTGGGACAGCGGTGTGGTCGTGGTGTGCTCGGCCGGCAATGCGGGGCGCGACGGCTACGGCACCATCACCAGCCCGGGCAATTCGCGCAAGGTCATCACCGTCGGCTCGGTGACCACCTGGGGCGACAGCGATGCCAGCAACGACATCGTCTCCACCTTCTCCTCGCGTGGCCCGACCCTCGGCGACCACTTCGTCAAGCCGGACCTGATCACCCACGGCAACCGCGTGATCTCGGCAAGGGCAGCCAAGGGTTACATGGAACACACTTACCCCGAGAACCTGATCAAGGTGCCGGGTGCGAAGAATGCGGAGTACTACCAACTGTCCGGGACCAGCATGGCCGCGGCCGTGGTCTCCGGGGCCGCAGCGCTAATGCTGGAGAAGGACCCGAGCCTCACACCGGACACTATCAAGGCGCGGTTGATGCGCTCGGCGCAGAAGGCCGACTTCTCCGACGTCTTCGCGACCGGTGCCGGCCTGCTTGATATACAGGCGGCCCTCAGTGAAACGGGTAGCGTCGACCAGGCGCCCTCACCACGCGTGGTGCGCGACGAGGTCAACGGCAAGATGGGCTTCGAAGAGACCGCGCTGCTGTGGGGTGACCAGCAATGGGCGCTGGGCTACCTGTGGTCCGACGGTTACCTGTGGAGTGACGGGGGGGTAGACGCTGACGGTTACTTGTGGAGTGACGGTTACCTGTGGTCTGACGGTTACTTGTGGTCCGACGGTTACCTGTGGTCCGACGGCTACCTGTGGAGTGACGGTTATCTGTGGTCTGACGGCTACCTGTGGAGTGACGGTTACTTGTGGTCCGACGGTTACCTGTGGAGTGACGGGGGGGTAGACGCTGACGGTTATCTGTGGTCCGACGCTGTACTGCTGGACGACTAGGCTCCACCATGGGAATGGGAGGGGCGGGCTTTGAGCCCGCCCCTTTTTTTATCTGCATCCACATTCCCCCCGCAACGATTACTGGCGGGCTTCAGCTCGAAACTCAGCCGCTTGCCTGCCAACAGTCCACAGAATCTGCGCACAGCCTTCCCGGCTAACGCGTATTTCTCACAACCTCAACCACAGTGGAAATCCCTTATCTTTGACATCCTTTGTGACCTTTGTGTCCTTCAAGGTGAGAAATCCGGGCTGATATGTCGTCTTCACCGCTGATAGCGGGCGCGGCCTATCAAGGTTTTACGTCATCTACCGACAAAGCGTGTAACTAGCTGGATGGGTGCATTTTTTTCTCTTGTCCTGCGCGGTCCACGAAATCAGGGCGGCAGTTCTGCCCCGTTGCCCGAGGCGCTGGCCGGGTTATTAAAGTGAGACGAACCTCTGCCGTTAAGTCGTTGAACCCTCTGGGTGTTTGCTTTGCGAAGCAGGGCGTGTTGGGAACCGGGATGGGTTGTCCTAAACGTGATTTCTCACAGCCTTAACCACAAAGGCCACGAAGGTCACAAAGGAACAACATGTTAAATAATGACCGCAAAAGAATCGTAAGGCACAGGCTGTTACCTGAGAACACGGTGGGAAAACGGGGAAATCCCTTATCCCTGAAATCCTTCGTGACCTTTGTGCCCTTTGTGGTGAGAAATTCGGGCTAGCAAGTAGTTAAAAGGAAAGCAAGTGAGCGTGGAAATAATGACCAGGGAAATCGGCTGCATTAAGGCTCTAACACCCGTGCGGGCATTGGCACTATGCGCGGCTATGATGTGTTGTTTGTCCGGGCCGCCAGCCTGGGCGGACTCGGAACAACTCATGGAGTTTGAAAAGTTCGCGGTCACCGGCTCGCACATTCAGCGTACCGATATCGAGGGCGTGTTACCCGTGGTTGTCCTGGACCGGGAGGCCATCGAGCAATCGGGTGCCACCAGCGTCAATGAACTGTTCAGCAAGGTGGTATACAACGCGGCGGGTATCGTCGATGAAAAATTCACCCAAGGGTTTGCGCCGGCCTCGGCAGGCATCGACCTTCGCGGGCTTGGTGTGTCACGTACTCTGACGCTGATCGACGGTCGTCGCATGCCTGTCTTCCCGTTCGGCCAGGATGGCAGTTCGAGTTTCGTCGACATCAACCTGATTCCGCTCAGCTCCATCGAGCGTGTAGAGATTCTCAAGGACGGGGCTTCGGCCATCTATGGTTCCGATGCCATTGCAGGGGTGGTCAATATCATATTGCGCAAGGATTTCGATGGCGTCGACATGTCCGGCCTCTATGGCCAAACCAGTGAGGGCGATGCCGATGAAGGCCACGCCGGCTTCACGACGGGTTTCAGCAGTGACAGAGGTAATATCACCCTCGGCTTTGACGTCATCGATCGCAACCCGGTGTGGTCGAAGAACCGGGATGTCAGCGAATCCTCGCTTGGGCCGATCGATGACCGCAGCCGAGCGGGAAACCCGGGCACCACCATTCGTGCCGCCGGTTTTCCGGATCCGGATCCGCGTTGTCCATCGGACCGCATCAGTGCCGCGAAAGGTCCCTTCTGTCTATACGATTTCGGACCCGATACCACCCTTATTCCCGAGACCCAGCGAGTGGGCCTGACAGGGTCCGGTAACTATGACATCACCGATAACCTCAACCTGTTTGCCCGCGCCAACCACACCTACTCCAAGACGGAGCGCAATCTGGCAGCAACGACCGGGATGTTCGCCGTCAGCGGCACCAACCCCAACACTATCTTCCCGGGCGAAGACGTCGATGTCATTTACCGGCTGAAGGAACTCGGCCCACGTACCGATAGATTCGAGACCGACGCCTACAACCTGCTCGCCGGGGTGCGCGGCCTTGTGCGTGACTGGGACTGGGAGCTCGGTGCGGGCTGGGGAAAGATCGACACCAATAGTAAAGGCACTTCCGGGTACGCGACGCAGGACAGCGTACAGGACGCCGTGGATGACGGCACACTCAATCTGTACGGCCCCAGTCCGAATCTGGATGCCGATGCTGTGAGCTACCGGACCCGGCGCGATGGGGAGTCCAGGCTTTACTTCTTCGATTTCAAGGCCGGTGCCGACATCCTGCAGATGCAACACGGTGCGCTGTCCGCGGCACTGGGTGCCGAGTACAGGAACGAGGAATTCTCCGACGAATTCGATCCGGTCACCGAGAGTGGCGACGTGCTCGGTATCGGTGGTATCTCATCCGACGGCGACCGCAATTCGAAATCCGCCTTCGTGGAGCTTTCGGTTCCGGCACTCAGCGACGTGGAACTGCAGTTGGCGGGACGTTATGATCACTACAATGATTTCGGTAGCGACTTCAATCCGAAACTGGGCGCAAACTGGCGGCCGCTGGACAGTCTGATGGTGCGCGCCAGCGCCGGTACCGGTTTTAAGGCACCCACCCTGCAGGAGTTGTACAGCGAAGAGATCTTCTCTTTCGAGAGCGTGTTCGATCCGGTCACCGGCGAAGTGGTTGAAGTGCCGACGCTGGCCAGCGGAAATGATGATCTTGATGCCGAGCAGTCGGATAACTACAGCCTCGGCCTGGTGTGGGACGTCACCCACGCGTGGGATATCGGTATCGACGTGTGGAGGATCAAAAACAAAGACGCGGTCACCAACGACCCGCAGTTCTATGTCAATAACAGCAACCTGTTTCCCGAAAACGTCATCCGTGATCCCGACGGTAACATCGTCGTGGTGTTCAGCCCGTTCCAGAACGTCGCGGAGCAGAAGATATGGGGTATCGACTTCGATACCAGTGTCGACTGGGCTACGGGGCGTGCCGGTGATTTCGGCTTCAGCGTGACCGGCAGCTACCTGGGTGCCTTTGACGTGGAAGCGGTGGAGGGCGAGGGTTTCGACGACATTGCCGGTGAGGACGGACGTCCACGGGTGCGTGGCCAGGGCATTATCGACTGGAACAGGGCTGCCTACGAGGCAAGCCTCACGGTCAACTACGTCAGCGGTTACGACCGGCCGGATGCCGACGACTCGATCGGTGACTGGACGACGGTCGATACTCAGTTCAACTGGTCGCCCCGGGCCCTGTCTGGCGGAACGTTCAGCCTGGGCGCCGAAAACCTTTTCAACAATCAACCTCCCAAGGATCCGTTCCTGGAGGGCTGGCCTTTTTTCAACCGGGCGCTGCATAACCCGCGTGGCCGCTTCCTGTATCTGCGTTACCAGTATGTGTACGGGGGCTGAATTGTGTCACAGCTCAGCTGAACAGCAGCCGGACGGCGAGACAGTTTCGCTGCTATGAAGGTTCGCCTGCCCAGCCCGCTCACCGTTCTGTTTCTGGTGACCTGTGCTGGACAGGTGGGTCCCGCCTATGCTGTGAATCCGGTCAAGTCCGGTATTCAGCTGCAAGCCAAAACAGACGATGCAGCGTTACGCTCGCAGAAACGCATCGATCAGGTGTCGGATGAAACCCGGGAACTGATCGAGGAGTACCGCCGCGCGACACGCGAACTCGACAGCCTGCGCAGTTACGACCAGCACATGGAGCGCATGGTCGAAGGCCAGCAGGGGGCCATTGCTTCGCTGGAAGCACAGCTGGACGGCGTTCAGCTCACGCAACGCGGCGTCATTCCCTTACTGGCACGCATGGTCGATTCGCTGGCCCGGTTTGTCGAGCTCGATACCCCTTTCCTGCTGGACGAACGCCGTCAGCGTATCGCCCAGCTGCGAGACCTGCTCCACCAGCCCGACGCCAGCCTGGCTGACAAGTACCGGCGGGTCATGGAAGCCTATCAGATCGAAACCGATTACGGTCGCAGCCTCGAAGCCTACCGCGCAACACTGCAAACGGCGAGCGGTGATCGCAGCGTGGACTTTCTTCGCGTTGGCCGTGTGGCGTTGCTGTACCGCTCGCCAGACGGTGCGGATGCGGGCGTCTGGGATCAGCACAGACAAGCGTGGCAAGTCCTTCCCAAGCAGTACCAGTCGGCACTCAAGCAGGGCTTTCGGGTTGCCAGAAAGCAGACCACACCTGAGCTGCTGGTGCTTCCGGTGCAGGCGCCCGGGGTGTCGCCGTGAAAGTGCTATTAACGAGACCCTCAAATATCTCTGTGTGGGCAGGCACAGCACCGGCCGCGGAAAACCCAGGGCTGAATATGGCCGGGTTAGTAAGAACGCTCTTCCTGCTGCTGGCGGTATGCTGTTGCGCGCCGCTCAGTGCACAGGACAGCGCTGTCGGCAGTCTGGATGAACTGCTCGAGCGGGTGCGCGAGATCCACAATGCCGAGTCGACCCTCAACCGCAAACGGGAACAGCGGTTTGTGGCTGAAAAACAGAGTCAGAAACAACGCCTCGAGGAAACCGAAGCCTCGTTGGCCGCCGAACAGCGTCGCAGTGATGAATTCCAGCAGGCTTTTGACAGCAACGAGAAAAAACTTGTCGAACTGGAACAACGCCTGCGCGAACGGGCGGGTTCGCTCGCCGAGTTGTCGGGCATTTACCGCCAGGTGTGGGGCGATGCCAGGGCGATCCTGGAAAACTCCCTGATCTCAACCCAGTTACCCGGGCGCATGGCGGCGATGGATGAGCTGGCACTGCAGCAGGAACTGCCGTCGATTGCACAAATGGAGGGGCTGTGGTTTGCGCTGCAGCAGGAAATGACCGAATCCGGCAAGGTAATCAGTTACCCGGCGAAAGTTGTCAGCGCCGGGGGCTCCGCACAGGCACAGCGGGTGACCCGGGTCGGGCCATTCAACGCAGTAGCCGGTGGCAACTTCCTGCGTTACCTCCCGGCCAGCGGCACTCTTCAGGAACTGCCAAGGCAGCCCGCGGCGCGTTACCGCAGCATCGCCGGGAAACTGGAAACGGCCAGCCCGGGGATGGTGCCAATGGCGATTGATCCCGCCCGCGGCGCAGTCCTCGACCTGCTGGGACAGCTGCCGTCGCTGGGCGAACGGGTCATGCAGGGCCGGCTGGTTGGCTACATTATTATCGCTATCACCATTATCGGCATCCTGGTAGTGCTGCAACGCGCCTGGCAGCTGACGACCATCGGTCGGCGTATCAACAAGCAACTCGCCAGCGAGCATCCGGATCCAGGTAACCCGCTGGGACGGGTCATCGCGGTTTACCATGAAAACAGGGGGATCGACACGGAGACCCTGGAGCTTAAGCTGGACGAGGTGATCCTCAAGAACACCCCGGGGCTGCAGCGCGGGCTGGCCACCATCCGCATCCTCGCCGTTATTGCGCCGATGCTCGGACTCCTCGGTACCGTTACCGGGTTGATCGAGACCTTCCAGTCCATCACGCAGTTCGGAACGGGCGATGCGCGACTGATGGCCGGGGGTATCTCCCAGGCGCTCATCACCACGGTGCTCGGCCTCAGTGCGGCAATCCCCCTGATACTGCTGCACACGGCCCTGAACAGCAAGAGCAGACGGCTGGTCGGCATTCTGGAAGAACAGAGTGCGGGGATTATCGCTGCACACGCCGAGCGGGACGGACATCATGCTGCCTGTGCGTGAATACCTGGAACTGATGCGCGACTTTTTCGAGTCCGGTGGCTACGTGCTGGGGGTGATCTTCGTCGTTTCGCTGTTGCTGTGGGCGCTGATCGTCGAACGCTACATCTATCTGCGGCTGGTCTATCCGAAAGACCTGCGACAACTGGTGGATGCCTGGCGCCTGCGCAGCGACCAGAGCTCATGGTTTGCACACAAAATCCGTCTTGCCCTGATATACGATATGGCGACACGCCTGACCCGCTCGCAGGCGCTGATCAAGAGCCTGATCGCGATTTGCCCTTTGCTCGGCCTGCTTGGCACGGTCACCGGCATGATCAATGTGTTCGACGTCATGGCCGTTCTCGGCACCGGCAACGCCCGCGCCATGAGCAGCGGCATTTCGATGGCAACCATACCCACCATGGCCGGCCTGGTAGTCGCCTTATCCGGACTGTTTTTCAGTGCACGGCTGCGTCAGCAGGCTGCGCTGGAACACCAGAGGGTGGCGGACCTGCTGCGTGAATACGATGGCGAATCGCCATGAGGAAAAAGAAGATCCTGGAAGCGGATGATGAGATTGATCTCGATATCACGCCCATGCTGGATGTCGTTTTCATTATTCTGATTTTCTTCGTTGTCTCGACGTCTTTTGTCAAGGAGTCAGGCGTCGATGTCAGCCGCCCGGGCGCCAGCAGCGCGGAACGCAAGGAGCGTGGCAACATCATGATCGGCATCACGGCTGACAACCAGGTATGGATTGACAGACGTCAGATCGACATCCGTGCGGTGCGCGCAAACATTGAACGCCTGCACGCGGAAAATCCGGAAGGTGCGGTGGTCGTCCAGGCAGACAAGGACTCGAAAACCGGTTTGCTGGTGCAAGTGATCGACCAGTCGAGGCTGGCCGGGGTAAAGGATGTATCGATCGCTGCGGTTGCGAACTAGGGCCTGTCATGCGCCTGCTTGCGGCATTCATCCCGTCAGGACTGATTACCCTGGTTCTGTTCGCCCTGATGCAGTACCTGATAACAAGCGGTCGTCCCCCGCTGGCGCCCCCGGCTCACAGCGGGTTTGTGGATCTGGTCCGACTGCAAGCTGAGTGGTTCGAAGCGGATACCCCAACCGCACGCACCGCTCCCGGACGCCGGCAACTGTCTGAAGACACACCGCCGCTGCCCCAGACGCCGACCACCGAGCTCGAGCCTCCGCCATTATCCCGCCTGGCCATCGCCGTGCCGGAACCGCCGCCACCAGAGCTGGCCAGCGGTCCGTATCTTGGTGTCTTCAAGCCGCCACCACTGGCTGATAACAGGGTGGCTCTGCCGACACAACAAGCAGCGGAGACCGGGCAGGATGCTTCGCCGTCACCGCCACATGCCGCGGCTGGTGACAATCTCGCAGCTGCCGGCACAGTCGACCTGGCAAACGGTCTGGACGGTATCGGCAATGGTGACGGTAACCCCATTCCGCTGCTCAGAATTGAACCCGCTTACCCGCGCAAGGCGGCCAGAAACCGCAAAGAAGGCTGGGTGAAGCTGGCGTTCACCATCACGGAACGGGGTACGGTCATCGATCCGGAGGTGCTGGAGTCGCGTCCGCGCCGGCTGTTCAACCGCTCTGCAATGGCGGCAATCCGCAAGTGGAAATTCAGACCGAGGGTCATCGATGGAACACCTGTTCCAACGCGGGCCACCCAGGTCATCGAGTTCAATCTTGCCGGCAGGTGAACCGCGATGAGAAAGGCACTGGCGCCGTTGCTGGTATTGTTGTTGTCCGGCTTACTGCTGGTCGAAGCGCGGGCAGCGGGGGAGGCGGCTTATCGCCTCAGCGAACGCACTTACCGGCAACTGTCCAGTGTGCACGAGCTCATGCAACAGCAGCGCTATGACGAGGCGCTTGCCGGTCTGGACAGAATGCGCCCGCGCGTGGAACGCAAAGCACATGAGCACGCGCTGCTGCTTCAGACCTACGGCCATCTGTTCGCCAACACGGAACAATATCAGCGGGCGGTCGATGCACTGGCCGGCAGCCTGGCGCTGAACGCGCTGCCGCCGCCGGCGACCGAACGCACCCTTTATACGCTGGCCCAACTGCAGATGGCGGTCGACGACTATGCGGCTGCGCTGGTCAGTCTGGAACAGTGGTTTCAGCTCGCCGAGGATCCGGCAGCGGGCGCCTACGCGCTGGCCGGCGCCGCCTACGCACAGGCCCGGCGTTACCCCGAGGCGGTGAAATACCTGAGGAAGGCCATTGGTCTGGCCGGCAAGCCGCAGGAGAACTGGTACCGACAGCTGCTCGCCGTTTATTACCAGTCCGAACAGTACCGGGCGGCGGCGACACTGCTGGAACAGATGATCCGCCGTTTTCCGCAACACAAGGATTACTGGCTGCAACTGTCCAGTGTGCATCGTGAACTCGACGATGACGCACAGGCCATGGCGGTTATGGAACTCGCCTATGTTCAGGGGCTGCTGACCGAGGAGTCTGAGCTGGTCAATCTGGCCAGCTACTACCTGTATATGGGGCTGCCTCATAAAGCCGGGCAGCTGCTGGACAAAGCGTTCGAGGAAGGCGGCGTGACGCCAGACATAGATAACTGGCAGCTGCTTATCGATGCCTGGCTACAGGCCAGGGAAAGCGATCGGGCGCTGGCGGCCAGTGAACGCGCGCTTCAATCAATACAGCACGCAGACCTGTACCTCAAGCGTGCCCGGCTGCTGGCCGATAAGGAACGATGGTCTGATGTTATAGCCGCGGTCGAGCTGGCGTTTGCCGGTGCAGGGCTTGCCTCGCCGGGTAAAGCGCATCTCCTGCAGGGTATTGCCCACTACCAGTTGGGGCAGTCCGCCAGGGCGCAGTCATCATTCGAACGTGCCCGGGAGTTTGCCGACAGTGGAGAGCAGGCCCGCCAATGGATCAGCGCCACCCGGACGCCGGCCGCAGACCATTACGCGAGCGCGTATTCAAGTCATTGATAGCGCAGACGATACAAAATTAGACATTGGCATACCTGAATGCCGTGATATCGCCAATTACTAAGGAGTACAGAGGTTGGTCGACATAAGCTTTCTGGACACGCTGTACCCCAGGGCACCCTCTCTCGCCTACGGCGATTCACCTTGTGAATACATCCCTGTACGCTCGACGGCCGCGTCCATGCGGCCGACGGTCCCTCAAGCTTATGTCGACCAACTTCTGTAGTCCTTAGCACTAATCGAAGGCCGCCGAACTGTGAACTGCTGGCCTCGTCAGCACGACCTATTCTACATGATTTCAAGCTGATTATCTGGCGGGTATTCGCCACCCACACGTTTAACGATCAGGCGATCCGTAACTGCGCAAGCGACGCACGAGTTTCTCCTCCACTGATATCAGGGATAATAGTCAGTTCCAGCATTGTCAAGCCGTCGAGATCGACGACGTAGTCTTCGAGTTCGCGGCTCATACCCGGCGGGCTGAAGTTATACTGCTGACGCACGATCTCCCGGCAGGATGCCCCACCGTCCGGGGACCAGCGCAGCACGAATTCCTGCGTGCGTTCCCGCTCATCTTCCTGAAACAGCAATTGAATACGACTGATCCTGCGAGGCGTGTCAAACAGCAGGCGGATCGTCTGCTTACCGGCTTGTTGCGCGCGCCAACCAGACCCTGTATTCATTATCAATGCCGACTCGATCGGATGCCCGGCGTCCTCGGACGTCAGCTCTACCTGTACCAGGTGTTCCAGCTCAAGCCAGTCCTGATAATCGGCGGCTGTGATCCCTGGCGTGCCCTGCTGAATTATCTGCTTACGCATACGCGACCTCCTGCCCATGGCGAATTACAAATTCTCGCGGACATCCAAACGTATTACAACCATCACTACCAACTCGCCAGGCACAAGGGTTTTCATGCGTCAGTTTTTCTAAAGTTTATCTGACAGCTTCCGATAACGATATTAGTTATTCCTAATATTCTAACCTTTCGAGGGCGTCAGAGTGGGTACTAAGCATTCGTTTATACGGGGTGGAATTGCTGCTATCGCATTGCTCGGCAGCGTCGCTAACGGCTTTGCAAACGAGAAAGAGTTATGTGCACCATTCAAAAACACCAGGGTAGATCAATCACTTGTAGCCATGATGCTGACTGCTGCTGAGGAAGGCGGTCTGTATCTGATCCGCTCATCGACCTCGAGTGTCGGATTTTGCGCAAACAGTCTGCTCGGACGTATAGAGGCCGAATTTACGATTTTCCAGGGCGGCATATCGCTGCTGGCTTCATCGCCAGAGCATGAACATGGACAGACGCTGATCAGGGTCGATACTGACAGCCTGAAAACCAGCGACACGCTGGTTCAGTATCTGATCAAAAGCAAAGGTTTTCTAGACGTGGAAAACTTTCCGGAAATCCTGTTTGTCAGCACCGGCCTCACATGGACGAGTCGCAATGAGGGTAAGCTGGAAGGATTGCTGACCCTGCACGGAACAACCCGGCCGGTAAGCTTTACTGTCAATTTGCTAGGCCTGGACGATAGCCCCCTGCTACTATCCGATGAAGTCGAGGTCAAGGCTACCACGACCATTCGCCCCTCTGAGTTCGGTATCGATACGTTGCCGGAATTCGTGACCGATTCAGTCAGTTTGTGCATGCGCATTAACGCGGTTCGTTATTCCAGCTGATTACGCCGCGCATACGTCTCTATCGGAAAAGTAAACTCTGATCGGCATTGCAATGATACCGGCTTGAATTGACCTTCTCGCTGCCCCTTGGATACGCAATGCTGCCTATAAGCACTACTGGTGCCCGAGGATAGCCAATTAAAGGAAAGCATGGCCAGGCGCTCACTTGAACGCTTGGAATTGTATTCAATATTTATCTTACAGAGTGCCAAATCGATAGTCTCCGACAGTTTTTCATTGGGCCTGGCCGAATCGGAATTCGGCTCGACATAGACGTGGTACCTGCTTTCCTCTTCATCAGCCAACGCCATTATAAAAACAGGACTGATAGCATGCTGTTTCAATACCTCTTCCACTGCTTCAAGCATTTGGTGCTCGTATAATTTTTCACCAGTAATACTGGTTACACCGCGCCCTTTCTGCACAAAACGCAAGGTCGGCGTATTGTGAAAACCACCAACCACACGGACAATATCATTCATGAAGTAGCGGTACAGGCCTGCCGAGGTCGTAACAATCAGGTAGTACTCACTCCCCTCTTCCAACTCATGCAAACGCACAGCACGTTTTCCACCGGTCTCCCACTCCCCGCGTTCAACAAACTCGTAAAAGTGCTGGTTGACCATCGGCAAACCGGCGCCTGTTGCCGGATCAACAGTGACGGTTGCGCGAAGCTCGCTGGCAAGGATCCCCAGATCTATAACGCGTGTATTAGGGGGGAGCACCTTCTTCAGCGCTCCCACTGCCACCCCACAACTTCCGCCCGTCCAGATGGTTGCCAGCCTGATATTTGGCCACAACATGTCATAACTGAGTTCTGTTTCTGATGCGAGCTGGCGCAACTGCCCGGCACGCTCCGGGCAGGCATTCAATCGGCCGGCGAGTGCCGCCGAAACATCCGCATCCAGCCCGCCCAGACCACGCATATCGCCATATTCCAGACTTTCGATAAACGCATCTCTGGAATCATTTAATACCGAAAGCAATTGCAGGAAAGATGATGCATTTGCGCCCGCGAGATAGGTGATATTCGGCTCGGCCAGCGCCAGTCGCAACATGACCCGGTATTTCAGTGCGTGATCGGTGATCGCACTGACTTCCGCCGGAACAACATAATTCGCACGCACCAGACGCGGCATACTGGCGTACAGGTGGCCAGAGACAGAGCCGTAGGGAATGCCAGAGGGCCTGTGCCCCTCAACCGCTGGACTGGCGACACCAAACGCCTTGCCTTCAAAGGCATCCGGGCAAGTCTGATACATCATCAGAGAAAATAACTGCTGCCCTTCTTTATATTGCTGCAGTGTGCTGCCGAGGACCGGAATGTATTTGGGCTCCCCGGTTGTTCCACTCGTAACGGCGTACATAAAAGGTGGTTCAACGGTAAGTGCAGCGTGTTCACCTGCCTCCTGCGCTTCAATATAGGGACGCAAAGACTCGTAATCCTGGACCGGCACGCACCGAGTAAAGTCACTATACGATTGGATATTCCCAAATCCGTAATCTTTTCCGAAGCGGGTTTCCCTTGCCTGACGAATAAGACTCTCCAACAGGGCCTCCTGAATGGCTTTAGGATGAACTGTTGCGCGCACAAATGGCTTCCAGATTGAGCGATGTATCCACTGCATGTGACCGCTCAGCAACAGGCCATAAAGCCATTGCCTCAACTTCTTTACCGGAACATCGAAATCTGCAATCCCCTGTGTAAAAGGTGTCATCAGCTGATCGACAAAGCAGCCCGGATAATGCCGATTCTTCAGACCCAGTTCACCCACCGTACGCTCGTTGGGCAGAAAACGCGTACCAAACAGAAGATCCCAGATAATGACATTGTTACCAAAGTTGGTATTGGATTCCTTTGCAAGACGCGAGTGATGCCAGCGATGCAGTTCGGCACTGCTGATTACATAGTTCAGCAATCCGAAACGCAGCTTTATATTGGAATGCTGGAAAAAACCGTTGATGGCATAAAATACAAAATAGAGCGAAACCACCGCCTCTGAAACACCAAACAGTATGAATGGCAGCGTATCGAGCAGGAACTGCAAGGCTTTTTCTATTGGATGAAAACGCCCCACATTTAACCAGTACAGCCGTTTGGGCGAATGATGGACCGCATGCAGGCGCCAAAGCCATGGAATCTTGTGTGATGCCAGATGCAGCCAATAACGAAGAAAGTCGGCTCCCAGAATCATCATGACAGCTTGCACACCGATGGGAAGCCCTTGGGGCCACCCATTAAAGAATGGTGCGTTTGACTGACCCACAGCATCAATCACACTGAGAACTACCGCAAACGCCAACAGCTTGGGCACTAACATTTGCACCAGGACCATGTACATTGCGTCCTGCCCGACTTCATACCGGCCTGGTTTCCATTTGGCTTCATTAGGGAAACGTAGTTCCAGAAGCGTCACCATCAGGGCACCGATAAAAACAGGTATATAAGTACTGACGAGCATGGACTGCCCCAGATCCAGCAACTCCATGTGGATCAAAACACCCAGCGTGATGGCACCAGGATAGGCTAACCATGGCATATATCGGTCGAGAACAGCGTTCACTGCAACGGCACTCCTTGTCCAATTCGATAGTGATAATGTCCTATGACTAAAACAATGGATGCCAGCACCAGATGGAAGAACGCAGGAATTGGTGTCGCAAACCAGGACACTGATGACAGCAGGGTCAGCCCCAGGATCAATCGAAGTAACATGACAACGAAATAGACGCCTCCCAAGATAAACAGCAGACGCCCGACCCGACGATTGGGCTTGAGTGCTGCCATGCCAATTTGCCTGATCATTATCATGACTACGAAGATGATCAGTATTTGGGAAGCCAGCAAGAGCGGATATGACAAGCTGCTACCCTGCCATTGTCGAAATTCGGGTAACCAGCCTACTGGATATATCACCTGAAGAAGTTGTGCCAGGACGCGAAAAGTGAACAGGCATAAAAGTGCCGACAGCCACATTGGATACTCGCCTATGCTTTCCTCTTGCCTGATCACCTGCACCCCGGAAATAATCTATTTTCTTAAAAATACTTCATTACCTGATGTTTTATATCTATTTATTAATATAAAACGACTGAACACCAAGTTTCACTCTACAATAGCGGCATCCCAGGCCACATTTGTTAAAAATTACCCTGAAACGAAAAACGGGTTAGGACCTGCGTCTCTAACTATATCGCTTATCTGGCTGGCAGCGGCGGCGGCGTGAACCCCTTCCAGACACCGGTCATAATGTATTTGGACATCTTCGCCTCGCCACTTCGAGGCGCCTTTTTGTAAGCCTGCGTGGTTGACGGCGGTGTAACCCGGTCAGCAAATACAGCCTCTCTCATCGTGATAGCTTCTTTCGTTACATTCCACACCATAAGATCGTTAGCGATGGTCAACGGACCGTCGTAGGTCTTGCGAATGCCTTCGAGCATCCCCTGCTGGATATCAGGCAGCAATACCGTGTGGAAAGCCACCGCCATGCGCGGCTTGATCGCAGACATCACCTTGCCGAATCCCTGTGGCGGTGTGTGAATATAGGACGAAACGAATGTAGACGGGCGCATTTCCCAGTCGTTGAATGCCGCGAGCCCCTCGGGTGTCGGGAAGCACTCGTGAATGGCAAAGTCTGCATTTTTAGCATACTCGATAAACCACTTGTTGGGTCGAGTGTCGCCACCAAATACGAAGACCAGCCCGTTCCATTCCAACCGGTAGCTAACTGAACCATCAAGAGAATGGATGGCAGGCCAGCTGAGGATCCTGACCCCGTTCTTCTCATAGACCGCCTGGTTCTCTGCCTTGTAGTCGAACTCATGCGCGATGACCTTCCCACCTGCATCGGGCAGCAAGCCGGTGCGACTCTTGATATCCCAGGCCAGAGCCATTAGCAGAGACTCCACAGCCGCCTTGGTACCCAGCTCAGGCGTCTCCCCGGACCCCCCGTACACATGCAGCGGAGTATAGCGTCCGCTCAGCCAACTGCCGACAATAAAGGCGTCCAGGTCGCCAAAGTGATCCGAATGCAGGTGGCTCAGGAAGATCTTGTCGATCTTCGAAAAGTCAGGGCGCAAGCCGAACAGATTCACCATTGAGCCGACACCGATGTCGAACATGAATACATCGCCGTTACCCAATTCGACCAACCAGGCAGAGTTCTTCTGTGCCCGGGTAATTGGCGTGGGCAGCCCCGTTCCCAGGGCAGTGATTCGCATCTCGTCCCCTCTTAGCTCCTCCGTATTTGGAAAGTAGGTTGGCAGTTGCTGCATCGAGGCTTTGGCTTTACCAGCCTCTGCGGCAGCCGTCGCTGGTTGCAGCACACTTGCTGTAAAGTAGATGGAGAATACCAGCGCAACAAGTGCGGCCATCGCTACTGTCCTTCTACGTGGAGACGCGCTGTTCATTAACGCGATACTCCACCGAGAGGAAAATTGAAGGCCAGCGAAAAGAACAGGATTTCGTTGGT
>JAUXGZ010000015.1 GCA_030621785.1 Gammaproteobacteria bacterium
CATCGCAATGACCCGATCTACCACAGCACCTACACCGGCCGGCCACCGGATGAACCAGCCATCCTCGGTGTCGCGCTGAATGAAGTCTTTGTACCTATCCTGCAGAAGCAGTTCCCGGAGATCACCGATTTCTACCTGCCCCCGGAGGGCTGCTCCTACCGCATGGCCTGCGTCAGCATGAAAAAACAGTACCCCGGCCACGCCAAGCGGGTTATGTTCGGAGTGTGGAGTTTCCTGCGCCAGTTCATGTACACCAAATTTGTCATCGTCACCGACGATGACATCAACGTGCGTGACTGGAAGGATGTCATCTGGGCCATGACCACGCGCATGGATCCTGCGCGTGACATCACCCTGGTGGAGAACACACCGATTGATTACCTGGATTTTGCCTCACCGGTGTCGGGTCTTGGCAGTAAAATCGGGCTCGACGCTACCAGCAAATGGAAAGGTGAAACCAGCCGCGAATGGGGTCGGCCCATCGAAATGGATGTCGATACCAGGACCCGCGTAGATGCCATCTGGAATGAACTCGGCATCGACCCCGAAACGTAGCCTGGGCTAAGCGACACGAACCCCGACCTGCGCAGCTGATCCGCGCACCCGGGTGAATTAGCCCGCCTGGCACAGCAGACTGTTGTCATTCTCCGCTGCCACAGCCATATTCTCCAGGCAGCGCAGCACATCCATGCTGGCCTCTTCCATCAATGTCAGCTCCCGCAACGCGGCCTCAATATTGCTGTCGGCGTGCTGCGCAAGCGCTTCCAGCGCATGACGGTGCACCGCTCGATGCGGCTTCTCCAGCTCACGAAAACCGGCCAGCCTGCTGAAGCAGGAGTGGCCCTCGCCCTCGTAATACCATTTGCCAAGACGGCAGCGGGTGTGGTCCGCAAAATCGTCCAGCCGCTTGTCGGACACACCCATCATGACCTGGTAAATGTTGAATTTGTAAACCAGGTGATCGGTCTTGGCGAGCTCTACGAAGCTACGCAGCGCACCGGCTGAAATCACGCCCTCCATCTGGCGTGACAGTTCCAGTATGGATGCCATGCCCGCGCTGGAGCTGTTGCCAATGCGGCCCAGTTGCTCCGACTGCTCCGCCATAGTCTGCATCCGGTCCTCGGTCTGGCTGGTTTCTTCCTGAATCTTGGCTACCTGGCTGGCAATCTCCCGGGTCGCTTCATTGGTGCGCCTGGACAGGTTGCGCACTTCATCGGCCACCACGGCAAAACCACGGCCGTGTTCACCGGCGCGCGCCGCCTCGATAGCTGCATTCAGCGCCAGCAAATTGGTCTGTTCGGAAATCTCGCTGATCAGGTTAACGATGTTACCGATAGCACCCGCGCGTTCGTTCAGCCCTTCGACATTCGTTACCGCCTGGTCTACGGTTGTACCCACCTGCTTCAGGTTCCGGACCATCAGTTCGGTACCCTCGCGGGCTTCGACCGAAACCCGGGCGGCTTCAACGGCGACTTTCTTCTCGCAGGCCAACGTACCGGCCAACTGGGCCAGGGTCTGCTGCAACTGATCCATGCTGGCCCCGAAATGGTGGAAATTATTGAACAGGCCATGCGCCAGCTGACGCTCACGCGCGTGCTGCTGCCTGACGACTTCCAGCTCATTCACCTGCTGCTCCATGGCAGCCAGTTGCGTCTGGGTCGATGCCAGTTCGGATTTCGTATGCTCGAGCTCTTTTTCTGTCGTAGCCAATTGCACTCGCGAACGACTAAACCATCCAGACATATCCTTACCTCCGCGTTTGACTCGATGTTCCCCTGTCCCCCGATAACGGCCGTCGCAAGGTGCTCTTTACCCTGACCGGACTCCGGAAACCTCGAAACCAACCGGAAGCTCGCATGAAATTGGCACAGAACTCATGCGTTTACCTTCAACCCGGAATGAACGAGAATGAGACTCCTTTATTATCTGACCTCCAGATTCGGGCTCCTGCCATGGCTTTCAAGATTGAAATCGAATCCAGTCGACACCACTTTGACGCCGGAACGGACGAATCGCTGCTCGATGCCGCCCTGCGCCAGGGCATCGGCCTGCCTTACGGCTGTCGGAATGGCTCCTGCGGATCCTGTATCGGAACGCTGGTTTCCGGTCAGGTGCATTACCCCGACGCTAAACCCGAGGCCCTGGAAAATCAGCCGGCCGACCAGGTGGTGCTCTGCCAGGCACGCGCCGCCGGCAATCTCGTGATCCGCGTGCGCGAAGTCGAGGCAGGTCAGGACATAGAGGTGAAGATCCTGCCGTGCCGCGCCGAGCACCTGCAATACCTGTCCAGCGATGTGATGCAGGTGCTGCTCAAGCTGCCGCAAACTGAACGCCTGCAGTTCCTCGCCGGGCAGTACATCGAATTTCTACTCAAGGACGGCCGGCGGCGTGCCTTCTCCATCGCCAATGCGCCTCATGAAGATGAGTACCTGGAACTGCACGTTCAGTACGTCCCCGGGGGTTCGTTTACCGGTCATGTGTTTGAGGATATGCAGGATCGTGCACTGCTGCGCATCGAGGGACCACTGGGTTCCTTCTACCTGCGCGAGCACTCCACGCGTCCGGTGCTGCTGGTCGGAGGCGGCACCGGCTTTGCACCGCTCAAGGGTATGCTGGAGCACGCCTTCCACACCGGCGAACAGCGTGAGCTGCACCTGTTCTGGGGAGCACGTAGCCGAGGCGACCTGTATATGCACGAGCTGCCGGAACAGTGGCAAAAGGAGCACCCGAATTTCCGCTACACGCCGGTGTTGTCCGAACCAGGTGCGGATGATCAGTGGCAGGGAGCAACCGGCCTGGTTACGCAAGCGGTGGTCGCGGCCTGCCCGGATCTGAGTGGCTTCGACATCTATATGAGTGGCGCACCGGCCATGATCGAGGCCGCCACCCACCTGTTTGCCGCTAACGGTGCCGAGCCGGAATACATGTATTCAGATGCCTTCGAATTCGCCCGGGATGTCCTCGACAAAATCAGGGAGAAGGGCTAGCCCGCATTTCTCACCAGTCGGCACGGATATCGCGCAGCATATTTGTTTTCGCAAGGGATTTTCTGACTGAGCGGAATACCAGTGTGTATACTCGAAGGAAGAAAATGTCTTGTGGGAACAAAGATCAAGCGAGATCGTGTCGATCTGGTGAGAAATGCGGGCCAAGCGGCAGCGCCTTTTCACCCTCCGGTGCAGGCAACGCAGCATCGGCTACCAGCAGATCGATACCTTTACGATAACAATCGGCCGCCTGCTGCGGCTCGTCCATCTGCTCCAGCACCCGCCCCAGCAGGCGCCAGCTCTCGGCGGAGGGATGGAGTTCGATGCTGCGCTCCAGATGGCCGCGGGCCTTGCCCCACAATTCGTTGCGCACACTGATTTTTCCCAGTGCCAGCAGCAGTGCCGCATCGTCGGGATGCTGTCTCAGCCAGGATTCGGCGATCTCCAGCTGACCCTTTGCATCGCTACCGCTCAGGTTGCCGAACAGGTAGACCAGCGTTTCGTTCCAGTGCCGCTTCAGGCTGCTGACAATCGCCTGCCGGGCCTGCTGATGGTCTCCCAGGCGCACCATTTGCCCCAGGTAGACGGCTACAAAGCCTTCATCCAGCTGCACCGGCAGCGGTAATTTCTTCCAGCTGTCGTGCAACAACTCCAGCTCATTGGCACTGGTCATGTGCAGCACCTGCTCGCGGTATACCTGCACAGCCAGCCGCTGCCACTGTTCGCCGTCCAGCACTTGACGGCGGCGCAGCTCGGGCAACAGCTCACGCAGTTTCGGCCAGTCTTTCTGCTGAACATAGAGCTGCATCAGCAGGTGCAACACCTGCACATTGCGCGGCGCCAGCTGACGCAGATGCGTCAACACCGTCTGCGCCCGCTCGGTCTGGCCACCGGCGAGTTGCAGCTCGGACTGCACCAGGCCGATAGCCAGTTCCGCCTGTGGGTGCTGTTCCAGTGCCTGCCGCAGGTACTCATCCCGGCGCCCGGTAGCGCCCTGTTTCCCGGCGGCGCGGGCGGCGGACAGGTACGATGCCAGCGGGATCATACTGGCGTGCGCCAGTTGTGCCAGCTTGCGCTCGGCACGGCGCGGATTACCTTCAATAAAGTCTATCGCGGCCTGGTCGAAACGACCGATCAAACGCTGGTTGCGCTGTTTCTGTCCCCAGTGCTGCAAGTTACGCGGCGTATGCCAGAGAGCCGCCAGCACGCGCAGTCCAAGGTAGGCCAGCACCAGCACCACGGCAAATGCCAGCAGCGTGGTTTCGATACTGTAGTTTCCGTAACCGATAAGCACATAGCCGGAGTCCGGCAGGGCAACCAGCGCCACCACTACCGATACAAGCAGGGCCAGCAGCCCCAGGATAAGCCACTTCACGGGGTGCTGTCCCGCGGGACCAGCGGCAATACCGCCTGCTGCTCGGTGAGCTTGATCTGCTGCTGCAACAGCCGTAGCGAAGCGGAAATATCCGGCAACTGCGGATGCACGTCCAGTGCCGACAGCTTCTCCAGTTGTTTGGACAACTGTTCCACCTGTGGATCGTGCCCGGTGAAATATTCGCTCACCCACTTGCGGGCTGTTTCCAGGCTGCTGCGGTACTGCACGGCATCGTCACGCAGCAGGGCCAGGCGCGCAGCCTCCAGCTGCAGACGCAGGTTCTCGCGCAGAAAATATTCGCGTTCCGGCGGCAGCATAGGACGTACCGGGGTATCGTGTTCGCGGACCCGAAACACTTCCGACAACGAGTCGCCCACCACCTTGTACAGTTCGCGCCAGTCGCCGGCCGTCGCCTCCGCTTTGGTATCCCCCGTCGCATTGCTGGCCGGCGGCTGATAGCGGGCACCCTCGACCGGCAGTTCGGCAACACGTTCCGCCGAGGCATTCAGGGTTGACGCCACGCCGTCCACATCGATCCCGGGTACCGACTGCAGTGCCTCCAGCTCGCGTGCAATCTGCTTGCGCACCGGGAGGTAATGCGGATCGGCCAGCTCGTGGAGGCGGGTATCGGCACTCTGCAGTGCCGCCTGCGCAGTACCCAGATCACGCTGCAACAGTAATTTCTGATTCGCGATGCGTAACAGGTATTCCACCTCGGCCAGGCTCCAGCCCGATTCGCTGCGTCCAATCAAGGCCGCCAGCACGTCCAGCCGGTGCTCACTCGCCTGCTGTTTTTCGTCCAGTGCGTCCGCGTCGGTTTCCAGCTTCAGCAGCTGTTTATCCAGTTCGCGGCGCGCATTCTGCTGGCGCCCGGTCATGGCCTCGATGGAGGCGCGCACCGGCTGCAGTCGCTCCTCTACCTGCGGACCCACACCCGACTGGCTGTGTACGATCTGCTGGACCTGGCTCCACGTGAAGTACGCCGCCACCGCCAGCCCGATCGACAGACCCAGCGCCAGCAGTGCGAATATCAGCGGCAGGGGGCTGGACCGGCGACGTGCCGGTGGCTCCGGTTCAGGTGGGATATCGACCTGTTCGGACGGAAGGGCTACAGGAGCCTGATCGGATTCGCTCATAGTGGACCGCCAGTTTTCTTTCTCATTAGCGTTGCATTGTAACCCATGCCACTGCACAGGATTTCGACATCAATCGGTACTTTCTCCGGCTCCGGCAACCTGCTCCCGGTGCCAGCGCTGCAGCGCATCGAGTACGGCTGCATCGGTGGCGTTGGCTGCCAGCACCGGGGGCTGTTGAAAACCCGCTTGCTCCACCAGCGGCAGCATGCGCTCACTCACCACCAGCAAGGGCGTCGACTTGAGCAGCTGCTCACCCTTCGGACCCAGCATTTTTTCCAGGTTACGCAGGCTTTCAGCACTGTTTACCACCGCAATATGGATATCGCCGGTCTGCCAGCGCTGCAACAGGCCGCTGGCATCGGTATCCGGACAAATACGCCGGTACGCTTCCACGTATTCCACGTCGGCGCCGCGCGCCCGCAGTTGTCTGGCAAGAAATTCGCGCCCGCAGTTACCGCGGAAAATAGCGATACGCTGGTTCTGAACAGCGTGCATCTGCGGCAATTCCAGCAACGCCTCGCTGTTGAAATGCTCCTCCGGAACCAGGTCCGGTGGATAACCCAGCATCTCCAGCTCCTCGGCCGAGCGCCGGCCAATCACAGCAATCCGTACCGTATCCGGCCAGGGCCGCGTGGCGAGTATCTTTTCCATGCCGCGGTTGACGGCATTGACACTGACGAAAATGACCCAGTCGTAAAACTCCAGGCTTTCGATGGCATCCGTGAGGTTTTTGCTATCTTCCGGATCCTGGATCTCGAGCACCGGAAAGCGAATGGCGCTACCACCCTCGCCCTCGATCATCCGGCTCAGCGAAGCAGCCTGGTGCCGGGGACGGGTAACCAGCACGCCGACACCCTCCAGTAAGGGTCCGGTTTCGGGGATATCGTTCTCGAGCTCGTCCTCGGCCATAGTCACAGTCTGCCCCACTTGAGCGCGGGTGAAAAGTGCATTGTCAGGGAAACACCGATCAACTCGACAAATCAGAACTTGCCTGGCTGTTGTACACCTGCTCCAGGATCTCACGGGCGCCGCGCGACAGCAGATCTTCGGCCAGCACCCGGCCCAGTTCTTCGGCGTCTTCAGGCTTGCCACTGATAACACCCTGCACCAGTTCGCTGCCATCCGGCTGCCCCACCAGGGCACGCAGCAGAATCACCCCGTGGCTGATTTCCGCGTAGCCCGCAATCGGCACCTGGCAGCCGCCCTGCAGTGCCTCGTTCAGAGCCCGCTCGGCTTGTACCCGGATGGCTGTCTGCTCGTCATTGAGCGCTTTCACCAGACCACCTGTACGTTCGTCGCCATGGCGTATCTCGATGCCAATAGCGCCCTGGCCAATGGCCGGGATGAACTGTTCCGGTGCCAGCAACTCGGTGATGCGCTCCTTCCAGCCCATGCGCCTGACCCCCGCCGCAGCCAGCAGGATAGCGTCGTAGTCACCGCTATCCAGCTTGCCGATACGCGTGTTGACGTTACCGCGTAAATCCAGCACCTGCAGATCCGGCCGGCGCGCCCGCAGCTGGCACTGGCGACGCAGGCTGGAAGTGCCTACCCGGGCGCCCTCGGGCAACGCGTCAATACTGGTAAACTTGTTTGAAATCAATGCATCGCGGGGGTCTTCACGCAGCAGGATGGCGCCCAGCCCAAGTCCGTCGGGAAATTCCACCGGCACGTCCTTCATGGAATGGACCGCCAGATCGGCGCGCCCCTCGAGCATACCCACCTCGAGTTCCTTGACGAACAGCCCCTTGCCTCCCACCTTGGCCAGCGGCGTATCGAGAATCTTGTCACCCTGGGTCACCATGGTAACCAGCTCGACCTCAAGATCCGGATCGCGCACCATCAAGGCATCGCGTACAAAATTAGCCTGCCACAGAGCCAGCGGGCTCTTGCGCGTGGCAATACGTAGTATGGAGTCTGTCATGGCTGTTTGCCGCCTGAAATCTGGCCCGGTACGGAGCAGGGAGCATAGCGAGTGAAGCCTGACGTGCGCAAGTAGGTCGCGCCGTTATCATGGGGAAAGAACCGGTGTCTGGCGGACGGACTTGCGAATGTCAGGTAACAGGCGGCGGCTTATTTCCAGGCGTATGTCGGTACCCGCGAGTACCACGCAGCTGTGGCCGGCGCTGTTTTTCTCCACACCACGGAGGGCGCTGGCGGAAATCAGGGCATTGCGGTGAATTCGCAGAAAGCGCCCCGGAAATTCCTGCTCCAGCGATTTCAGAGATTCCTCGATGAGAATCTGCCGGCCGGCTGAAGCAACGGTGACGTACTTGTGGTCGGCCTGCAGGTAAATCACTTCGTCGAGTGGCACCAGTTCCAGGTTACCGCGGCTACGCGCACACAGGTGAGTACGGGCGCGACTGCCGATATCCTCTGCACGGATGCCCTGCAGCTGCGCAGCTCCGAGTCGGCCGGCTTTTTCCAGTGCCCGCTGCAGACGCTCGGGGTGGATGGGCTTCAGCAGGTAGTCAATCGCCTGGGCTTCGAACGCTTCCAGCGCATGATCACCGTAGGCGGTGGTAAAAATGACCGCAGGCGGATTTTCCAGCAGGGCCAGATGGCGCGCCGCCTCCAGTCCGTCCATACCGGGCATGCGAATATCCAGCAGCACCAGGTCCGGCGCCAGTGCAACGCCCAGATCCAGTGCACTGCGACCATCGCCGGCCTCGCCACAAACCTGCCAGCCAGCCAGTTCCCGCAACATCCGCACCAGCCGCTCCCGGGCCAGCATCTCGTCATCGACCACCAGGCATTTCATCGCAGTTTCTCCCGGGGGAAATACAGGGTAGCCTCAAAATCCTCACCGACTTCGCACAACGACACACCGGCCTGGACACCGAACGCCAGCTGCAGGCGCAGCCGAATGTTATCCAGAGCGATCCGGTTACCCTTGCGCCGGCTGGCCGTGCTGTGCTGCGTGCGGGGGTTGCGGATCACAATCGAAATACGCCGACCCTCGGCACGCCCGCTGACGCGAATACAACCACCGGCCGGCGAAGGCTCGATACCGTGATACACGGCATTTTCCAGCAGTGGCTGCAGAATCATCGAAGGCACCATGCGCTTGCGCGGCAACTGATCGATATCCCACTCGACCCGCAGACGTTCACCCAGCCGCAGTGCCTCCATGCGCAGATAGCTGCTGGCGAGGAGAATCTCGTCGTCCAGCGTCACTGGCTGCGATGCCTTGCGCAACGTAACCCGGAACAGATCGGACAAGTCCTGTACCGCGCGCTCGGCCCGTTCCGGGTCGCTGCGCGTCAGGGCCGCAATACTGTTCATACTGTTAAACAGGAAGTGCGGCCGGATGCGGGCCTGCAAGGCTTCCACCCGCGCCTGTGCCTCGGCCTGAATCTGCCGGCGCCACTGATGCTGTACATACAGGTAGCGCAACACCAGCGCACTGAGGATGGCGCTAATGCCAAGGTTGCGAAACAGGAAACCTGCGTGGTCGGAACCATCGGCCGGGTTGCCGCCGGAAAAGCCGGTGCGCCATGCCAGTTCGGTGATAATGGCCGTCACCAGCAACAGCAGCAGGTAGCTGACCAGTGCGGCAGCGGTATTACCGAAGCGCACCAGTAGTGGCCGCGCCAGGCACAGCACCGCGGCGCTCGCCAGCGCAATCCATTGCACGAACAGGGAGACCAGACCCAGATCGCTCCAGGGATCGTTGTGACTGTTGGCCAGCACCAGCACAATGGCCAGCAACTCGGCGATCATGACCACCGCGAACACCAGCCGGATATCACAGAATCCCGGCAGGAAGAACGCTTCCTCCCGGGCAGACTCCCCACTACTGGAACGTCCCTGATAACTCATGGCAATAATCGTCTTCCCCGCAATGTCTATCCAGGCATAATAACGGCAGGGAGGCGCAGTTACTTTCGGGTATACTTGCGCGCTTATGACTGAAAATACCGGCAATGAAAAACTCTGGGGCGGCCGCTTCACCGAATCCACCGATGCCTTTGTTGAAGCCTTCACGGCGTCGGTAAACTTCGACCAGCGCCTGTATCGGTACGACATCGAAGGCTCGCGGGCACACGCACGCATGCTCGCCCATACCGGCATTCTTGCAGATACCGACCGCGATGCCATCCTGGACGGACTGGATCTCATCGAACGGGAAATCGAGGCCGGTGACTTCGAGTGGTCCGTGCAGCGTGAAGACGTCCACATGAACATCGAGGCACGACTCACCGCCCTGATCGGCGAAGCCGGCAAGAAGCTGCACACCGGACGTTCACGCAACGACCAGGTTGCTACCGACCTGCGACTCTACCTGCGGGATTGCATCGATGCCGCTGTCAGTGAGCTGAACCGTCTGCAAACCGGCCTGCTGGAGCTTGCCGAACGCGAGGCCGACACCCTGATGCCGGGCTTCACCCACCTGCAGGTTGCCATGCCGGTGACCTTCGGCCATCACATGCTGGCCTGGTTCGAGAATCTGCAACGCGATCGCGAACGGCTGCTGGACTGCCGCCGGCGCGTGAACATCATGCCGTTGGGCGCCGCCGCACTGGCCGGCACCAGCTTCCCCATCGATCGGCACTTCAGTGCCCGGCTGCTGGGCTTCGATGTGCCGGCAGAAAATTCGCTGGACGCGGTCAGCGATCGGGATTTCGTTATCGAATTCTGCAGCGATGCCGCGCTGGTACTCATACACCTGTCGCGTTTTTCCGAGGAACTCGTGCTGTGGGCCTCGGCGCAGTTCGACTTCATCGACTTGCCCGATCGCTTCTGCACCGGCTCCAGCATCATGCCGCAGAAGAAAAACCCGGATGTACCGGAACTGGTACGCGGCAAGGCCGGCCGCGTGACCGGTCACCTGGTAAGCCTGCTGATGTTGATGAAAGGTCAGCCACTGGCCTACAACAAGGACAACCAGGAAGACAAGGAACCGCTGTTCGATACCGTCGATACCCTGCTCGGCTGCCTGCGTGCCTTTGCCGATATGGCGCCGGCCCTGCAGTTGAAGTCAGACAATATGCGCCGCGCTGCGGCCAGCGGTTATTCCACCGCCACAGATCTCGCCGACTACCTGGTACGCAAGGGGCTGGCGTTTCGCGATGCCCACGAAATCGTCGGCAACGCAGTACGCATTGGCATCGACAGCAATCGTGACCTGTCGGAAATGGGCCTGGAAGAACTGCAACAACTCGCCCCGGTTATCGACACCGACGTCTTCGAGGTACTCTCCCTGGAAGGATCCGTAGCGGCCCGGGATCACTTCGGCGGCACCGCACCACGCCAGGTACGCAAAGCCATCAGCCGTGCCCGCGAACGCCTCGGGTAACGAACCCTAGCCCACGCTCCTGAAGCGTGGCGGCAATGCGCGCTCGACAACCTTGTTCGCGCTTTCAATGATCAGGTCTGTACCGGGCTTGCCAAGATAATAGCCCTGCACATAGTCGACACCCAGGCCCAGCACACGCTGGAATACCTGTTCGTTTTCGACGAACTCGGCAACCGTGCGCATACCCATGCCACGCGCCACATCGACCAGCGCCTTGACGAACATCTGGTCCGACTTGCTGTTGTGTATGTCGCGAATAAAACTGCCATCGATCTTGAGTACATCGGCGTGCAGGTGCTTGAGATAGGAGAACGATGAAAAACCGGCGCCGAAATCGTCGAGTGATACCTGGCAACCCAGGCAGCGTACCTTCCTGATAAACTCGATAGCGGTATTCAGCTGTTCGCAGGCGGCTGTTTCGGTGATTTCAAAGGTGATCCGGTGCGGATCGACCCCCGCTTCCCGGACTTCACGTTCGATCAGTTCGTACATGCCATGATCGCCAACCGACATCCCGGAAAGGTTGATCGAGAAGCCTATACTGTCCAGCTCCGGCGGCAGCTCCGCCAGATGGTGTATCGCCCGGCTCAACACCCAGCGATCCAGCTTCTGGATAAAACCGAACCGCTCGGCCACCGGTATAAACTTGCCGGGCTCGATCAGCGAACCATCATCGTCCTGCATCCGGACCAGTACTTCGTAGTGGTGTACCGGACTGCTGAACAGGGCCACGATCGGCTGGAACACCAGCCGTAGCGCATTATTCTCCAGCGCCTCGAGCAAACGGTCCTTCCATACCAGCGAATCATCCATGCGCTCACGCATCATGGCATTTTCATCGTAACGGTATACCCGGTTACGACCTGCCTCCTTGGCCGAAGACATGGCCGCATCCGCCTTGGCCAGCAGCTCCACCGGCACCTCGCCCTGCTGCGGAAAAGTGACCATGCCGATGCTCGCCGTGACATTAAGAGTACGCCCCGCATATACGGGTTTCAGTGTCGTGATGCGCTCGAGAATCCTGTGCGCCCTTTCGATACCCTGCTGTTCGGTCATGGCGACGCAGGCAACTGCAAACTCGTCACCGCTGATACGCGCCAACAGGTCCTGCTCGCAGGATGCATCTTTCAGATAACCCGCGACCTGCACAATGATCCGGTCACCGATCGCATGGCCGGCGGTATCGTTCACCAGCTTGAGGTGATCGAGATCAATCAACAACAACACGCCCGCCTGCCCGCTGCGCTGGGCGCGAAGTATTTCATGCTGCAAATCCTGCAGGAACCTGCGGCGGTTATACAGGCCGGTCAGATGATCCTGGTTAGCCAGCACCACCATGCGACGCTCGTCCTGTTTCAGCTTGGTAATATCACGCACCGTGCCGCGAAAGCCGGTGAACTGCCGGTCGGTATATACCGGCACCGCATTCAGGCGCAGACAGTGCTGGTCTCCCTGCAGATTCCTCAACCAGATTTCCACATCCTTGAAACTGGCCGGCTCGCTGTCGTGTGGCTGCAGCAGATCCATCAATTCACCCGGCACGCTACCGGGCAATTCCGCAGGCGTTTTACCCAACCAGCTTTCGACCGGCATATCGATCGTGTTGGAGACTGTTTCAGAAACGTAGCTAAAGCGGCCTGAGCCATCGGTTTCCCACAACCAGTCCGACGAACTGGCGGCGAAATCCAGGAAACGCTGCCGACTGTTTTCCAGATCTTCCCGGGAAGACTGGAGTGTTTCCAGCATACGGTTGAACGAGCGGGTCAGTTGTCCCAGTTCGTCGCCGCGTTTCCCGGGTACGTTTATATTCAGGTCACCATTACTGATTGCCCGGGTGGCATGTGCGAGTAACTGGATCGGTCGGGTCAGCGTGCGCCGGCTGATGCTGATCCCCAGCAGTACTGCTGTCAGCAGGATCAACAGGGAAAAGTACAGGGCATTCTCCCCCAGTACGCGATAGGGCGCCCAGTAGACCGAATGCCGGACCGCCAGCAACAGGTCCACCGCGCCCCCGTCACTGTCGGACGGGTAGCGGAGCCGCAGGACTGTTCCGCTGTAACGCTCACCGGCGAGTTCGAAAAGCAACCAGCCGTGGTCATCCGCGGCAGCTTTCAGGCGATTCAGTTCCGGCTGAATGTTATCAATAGTGCTGGCCAGCAAGCGGCTGCCACTAAAGACCACGACATCCGCGTAGACCCGTTGTTTAACTTCGGCCACGTCCTGCCGGTTAAATTTACGGCCGGTCAGCAGACTCTCGAAACTATTGACCCGCAGTTGCCCGAAGGCATTGCGAGCCCGCTCCAGATCGGTATTTATACTGGTTTCGACGTGTTCCCTTACCAGCAGGAACATTACACCTGCCAGTGCGACCAGAACGGCCATCACCAGCGAAACAACGAAAAGCGCGTTCTTCTGCTCTATATTCACAGCTGCCGGGGCTCCGCGGCACGGAGCGTGGACGCAGCGGCGCACAGCCACGCGCAGGTGCTGTCAGGCCAACTTCCTGATGTGTGGATCCCAACCATCAACCGGTACTCGTGCGTAACTGACTCCACGGGTATATCGGCTACCGATGTGATTTAATTGAGTGTATGAAAAAAGACACGCCGACCGATAGCCTGGAATGCCTGCGCGCCCGCCTGGCGACCTTTGCCGACAGCCGCGACTGGCAGCAATTTCACTCACCGAAAAACCTCGCCATGGCACTCATTGCAGAAGCGGCCGAGCTGGTAGAGCATTTTCAATGGCTTAGCGAGGATCAAAGCCGCAACCTGCCGGCCGCCAAGCGGGATGAAGTACGTCTGGAACTGGCCGACATTCTCATCTACCTCATCCGCAGCGCAGACCAGCTGGATGTTGATCTGATTGCCGCCGCGCAGGACAAAATCAAAATCAACGAAAACCGCTATCCGGTTGAAAAAGTAAAGGGAAAGGCCCGCCGCGCCGCCGAATACGACTGATCCGCAGTGTGAACCGCAACACATTCCATATAAAGGATCTGTCACAGATTCCGCTACAGGCAGCAGGAGCCGGTCCGCACGCAAACTGATCCATTGCAGACATTCTCCCGGTGCCGGCCGTCGGCCGGCGACCTGTTTTCCCCTGTGTCCCGGAGTATCAAGCTGATGACGAATTCTGGCCGCGAGGTCAAAGCGGAAATCGTCATGGACGCACTGGAACTGCGCGCAGTCAAACGGCGTTTCATGGCGCTGAACAAAGATCGGTTGCGCCTGGTGCAGGAGTCACTGGATCGGCGTCAGCGGGACTTCATCCACCTGCTACCGCTGCTGTTCCATATCAACCACCCGATGCTGCCCGGCTACATTTCCAACCAGACACCCTGTGGAATATCCGGTTACATGCCGAGCCGGCGAACGATCCAGGCGGCCCGCAGTCTGGCGAAAAGTTTTTCACACCAACGCCGCGCCCAGCAGCGCTATTCCATTCATGCGCTGTACCTGATGGGCAGTACCGGCACCATCGCTTACACGCGGGCCAGTGATTTCGATATCTGGGTGTGCCACCGACCGGGACTTTCTGCCAGCGAACAGCAAACCCTGCAGGACCGGACGGACAGTATCGAGGTCTGGGCCGGTTCACTGGGGCTGGAGGTGCACTTCTTCCTGATGGATGATGCCGCCTTCAGAACCCGCGATCATCAGCAGCTCTCAAACGAGAATGCCGGCAGTTCCCAGCACCGTCTGCTACTGGATGAGTTCTACCGCACCAGCCTGCTGGTAGCCGGCCGGTTTCCGGTCTGGTGGCTGGTGCCACCCGAACATGAAACCGACTATGACGAATACGTCCACCGGCTGATCGCTAACCGCTTTATCAAGGCCAACGATACCGTCAACTTTGGCGGCCTCGGCCAGCTGCCGAGGGAAGAATTTCTCGGTGCCACCCTGTGGCAACTCTACAAGGCGGTGGATTCACCCTACAAATCCATGCTCAAGATCCTGCTGATGGAAGCCTACGCCAGTGACGACGCCAGCGTGGAGCTGCTGGCCATCCAGTTCAAAAAAGCACTGTACCAGGCCGACGTACGCCGGACGCAACTCGATCCCTACATCATGATGTGCAACACCGTGGAAAACTACCTGTTCTCGCAGCGACAGCTCCACCGTCTCGATCTGGCACGGCGCTGTTTCTATTTCAAGGTCAACGAGGCCATGAGTAAGCCGGACCGACGCACCCGCCAGAGCTGGCGACGCGAGGCTATGCGCGAACTGGTGTCGGACTGGGGCTGGAGCCAGTCACGTCTGGAACTGCTTGATCAACGCCGGCAATGGAAAATCCAGCGCGTACTGGAAGAACGCAACATGCTGGTACGTGAACTCACCCGCAGCTATCAGGCACTTTCCAGGTCAGGACGCGATGCCGGCAACCATCAGGCCATCAACGCCGGCGACCTGAATCTACTGGGGCGAAAGCTGTATGTTGCCTTTGAGCGCAAGGCCGGCAAGGTCGAAATGATCAACCCCGGCATCTCCGCCGACCTGTCCGAAGAACGTCTCTCCCTGCACCACATCACCGGACGACAGCAGCGGGGCTGGGCTGTCTACCAGGGTAATGTGCCCCCTGGTGAAACCTCCGGGCACACGGCACTGAAGCGTACCACCAGCCTGCTGGAACTGCTGTGCTGGTGTCACTTTAACCGACTGGTCAACCGCAACCCGTCGATTATCAGTATATTCCCGCCCGAAGGCGATCTGTCCCAGTGGGAAGTTCGCTGTGTACTCGACTGCCTGCAACAGCTGTTTCCCGATGGCAAGCCACCCGCTACGGATTTACAGGCACTGGCAGACGAGACCTGTATACGCCGCGCCGGCCTGTTCATCAACCTGGCACACGATCCCATGGCCAAGCTGTCGCGTAACGGCATGCACCTGGTCAGCGAGCGGATCGACCCACTCAGCTACGGCGGACAATGGGAGAACCTTGCGGTTGGCTTCGAGATGGTCGCTGCGACATCCTGGGGTGAGGTACTTACCTTCCGCTATCACGGCCCGACGGCACTGCTTTCCTGGCTGTGCGACTGTTACGCCTGGGTGCCGGTCAATTCCGGCAGGACACCCCCACCGGTTCCCTGCTTCAGCTTTTCTTCCTCGCGTGGCGCCATCATTGCCCGTCGACTGGAAGAACTGTATGACGAAATCACGGACTATTTTTATCACAACTACTGGCGTCGCCACGCGCGTTATGCACTCCGTATCGGCCATAACTACTACGTACTGCAATGCGAAAACGACATCCCCCGCTATCACGAACTGGATTCCCAGGCTGCCCTGCTGCGCTACCTTGGACAGCCGCAGGCAGGCTTCAGCCCCATACGCGTCGATGGGCAGGCATTCAGCGACTCGCCACTACCACTGCTGCTGGAGAAGAATGAGGAAGGGGTGGTGCAGCTGTTTTTCCGGGTAACCGGCCACCGTGCCAGGTTATACATCCTCGATGAGCGTGGCTCGCTGTTCTATCACACAACGTTGTTTCACGATCACCGTACACTGCTGGCGCACTACCAGGCTTTCCTCGGCAGCGTGCACTACCGCATGCGCAACATGGTGGCAAGTCACAGTCTGTCAGACAACGATGACACGCAATACCTGCAAATCGTACGTAACCGCCGGGACGAATACCTGCTCGAGCCCATCGACGGCAGTCTGTGGCCCGAACCGGATTCCGACATGGGCGTACAGCTCATCGGCAACCCGGATGATACAAACGGCGATGCCTTCAGCATTTTCTGCCGCGAGCAGGAGTTTTCTTCTCTGGAATATGGCGGGGATGTTTTCGCACAGGTTGCCCGGCACATTATCGGGCAACGACACAGCGGCGGCAGTTACCCGATCCACATTACCGACATCGATCTGTGTCCCGCCATGCTGGGTACGGACAGTGCGAGCGGCGTACAAACGGTACACTTCCTGCAGCAGAAAAAACGTATTGAATACCTGCTGAACCATGCGCTGGAAAACCGGGCGCAGGCAGACGCCTAATCCGCCGTGCGAACCTCGTCGAGGATCTGGCGAATATCGTTCTCCCACTTGTCGAACCTCGACTGCAGACTGCCACTGGCGTAGTTCGGGCGCAAATGCGCAAAACTCGAAGCCAGCAGGATGGTTTCATCACCCTCGGCAAAAATCGCAATTTTCATCGGGAAGTAAGGAACCAGCTCCGGGTACTGTTCACTGAGCAGGTTCAGCTCATCGATGTCACCAAAAAAAACCACCCGGTACCTGTCTGTGGCGTAACCGGATTCGGTCAGCCCGATATCGACGCGCTGCACGCGTGAAACCTTGTAGGCATGGTTGCCGATCGCCTCCTGCAACACCGTCATGGCCTCCGGGAAGGACAGCTGGGTACGCACCATGAAAAGATCCTGGGCAACGAGCAGCGGAGAGCACAACAGCAGGAGCAGGAACAGGTATTTTTTCACAGCGTCGCATCCTCCATGATTTCTGCGTAAATGTCGTGCATCTCCTGACAGGCCTTGTCCAGCTCGGCATTGTTGAACAACCGACTAAGGTTCTTCGGATTGATAGTCATTACCTGCACACCGTGCCCGGTATCCACCAGCGTGATGCGGCAGGGCAGGAACAGGCCAACCCTGGGGTCGATGGCCAGGGCCTCGTCGAGGAAGGAAAAATTGCAGAAGTACAGCATGACCCTGGCAGGATCCTCTTCCCCCTCGGAAGTGAGTCCTTCCTGAAAATACTGTACCCGGATAATACGGAAGTTGCGCCCGACGACAGCCTGTTTGAGGTTTTCCAGCGTCTCTTCCAGGCTGTAGGAAGACTCGAACTGGATAATTGGATCCAGCGCACCGCGTGCCGGCCGCTCGTCCTCGACTTTCAGTTCGCGGATCCAGGCCACCAGGTCATTGGCATCCTGGTCGTTCAGGCCCAGCGAGCCAACCGCGGGCATCGGCGTCCCTTCGCGACCCGCCAGCAAGGTCGCTTTCAGCATGGCATCGCTTACCGAATGCTGGAAACCGGGGTTATTCAGCGCCGGCGCCATAACCGGGCTTTCACGCGGGCGGGAAAAAGTCACACCGGTACCGGCGCCACCCTGGCCGTGAACGCCGTGACAGGCCGCACAATGAGTGGCAAACAGCGTACTTCCGTGCTCTGCATTACCCTGCAGTGCCTGATCGCTGTAGACCGGCGCCGGCTTTTCGGACCAGCTGCGGATATGGCCGATAATCGCATCCACCGCCTGCTCGTCCAGTGCCGGAAAAGCCGGCATTACTCGCCCGGGCCGTCCCTCGTGCAGGGTTTTACGCAGGTAATCGTCGCTCGCAACCGCCAGGAAATCCGGCAGGTTCAGCGGCACACCAACACCACCGTCACCATGAGCACCGTGGCACACGGCACAATTCTGCTGGTACAGGGTGTCGCCATCGGACGCCGGTGCCGCCAACGCGAACCCGCCAGACGCAAGAATAACGCCGGGAATCAACAATTTTAAGCATTGCATAAACATATCATAATATTCTAAAGTAGAAATGACACTAATGCATTGACCTGCATCAAGCCCACGGCAGCCAGCCTGGTCTCAGCCAAGCCGCTCGACCAGCCAGGCGCGCAGGCTGTCGATCTGCATCGGGCACAGACTGTGCCCCATGGGATAAGGATGAAAATCCACCTCAAAACCTTCCTTGCGGATGCGTTCGCAGGACCTCTCGGCCCAGTGCAGCGGCACCACCTCATCCTGCTCACCGTGATCCATGCGCACCACCAGCGACCCGGGATCCGAGCGCTTCTCTGTCGCCAGCCGATCGGGCTGCGGCAGGTAGGCAGACAATGACAGAACGCCGGCCAGCGGTTTGTCCATACGCAATGCCGTATGCAACACCAGCGCGCCGCCCTGCGAAAATCCTGCCAGCAGGATACGTTGCGACGGAACCCCGCGCGCCTCTTCACGCGCCACCAGTTCCAGCAACTGCCGGCGCCCCCGCTTGATACCTTCCACATCCTCACCCTGGCGAAAGCTAAGCTCGTAAATATCGTACCAGGCGCGCATAACCATGCCGTTATTGAGGGTAACGGGCTGTAGCGGCGCGTGCGGCAACACGAAACGCACACCCAGTTCCTCACCGAGTTGCCAGTCCCGTATCAGCGGTTCGAAATCGCCCCCCTCTGCCCCCAGCCCGTGCAACCAGATCACCGTCGACCTGGCCGGTGTTGGCGGCTCGATTTCCAGTAATTCAAGCATGGATGTCTCCATTCACACGGTTCCCGGACACTTTCTGCGAAAAACTGCCGGCTGGATATTCGCCGGCCCCTTGGATTTTGAAGCGGCCGCCGTATACTGGCCACCACACTGCACACCGGTACTTCTGATGCGACCCTGTTGGGCACAATACCTGCTTTGGCTGGTAATTTCGATCATGGGCATCGGCGCCATGCTGACCTCCTGCGGACAGAAGGGCGATCTGTATCTGCCCAAAAAAAGTGCGCCTCCGCACGAGGTTCAACCCGAAATCCAGCCAGAAGTCCCGCCCGAAGCACCTTCCGAAGAACCGCCCGAGGAACAGAAGTAGCTTCCCATGGATTATTTTGAGTACCGGGATGGCCGGCTGTTCGCGGAACAGGTCGACCTGCAGCAACTTGCACAACGCTATGGCACTCCCCTGTACGTCTACTCGCGCGCGACGCTGGAGCGTCACTGGAACGCCTTCGACCAGGCGCTGGGGTCCCACCCACACCTGGTGTGCTACGCCGTCAAGGCCAACTCCAGCCTGGCGGTACTGGCACTGCTGGCGAAACTCGGCTCCGGCTTCGACATCGTCTCCGGTGGCGAGCTGGCGCGGGTGCTGAAAGCCGGCGGCGATGCAGCCCGCATTGTGTTTTCGGGCGTCGGCAAGACAACCACGGAAATCGAACAGGCGCTGGAACATAACATCCGCTGTTTCAATGTCGAATCCACCGCCGAGCTGGCGCACATTGCCGGGATTGCCGCAGCACACGGTGTCATTGCGCCGGTATCACTGCGTGTCAACCCCGATGTCGATGCCGGTACGCATCCGTATATTTCTACCGGCCTGCGCGAGAACAAGTTCGGTATCGACGTGCAGGCTGCTGTGCCCGCCTACCGCCAGGCCGCCGCCTCAGCCAGCCTGGAAGTGCACGGCGTGGACTGCCACATCGGCTCGCAGCTGACCGAGATCACACCATTCGTCGATGCGCTGGACCGGGTGCTGGAGCTGGTGGAACTGATCGAATCAGAAGGTATCCGGATTCGTCACCTGGACCTGGGTGGCGGACTGGGTGTTCCCTACCATGACGAACACCCGCCATCCCCGCAGCAGTATGTAATGCCTCTGCTGGCGCGCCTGCAGACTACCGACAAGGAAATTCTCATCGAACCCGGCCGGGCCATTGCCGCCAATGCCGGCGTATTGCTCACCAGGACACTCTATTTAAAGGAAACCGCAGCGAAAAACTTCGCCATCGTCGATGCGGCCATGAACGACCTGATCCGTCCGTCCTTATACAGCGCCTGGCAGGACATCGTTGCCGTCGATCAGCGCGATGGTGAGCCGCGTAGCTGGGACATTGTCGGCCCGATATGCGAAACCGGCGACTTTCTTGGCAAGCAGCGTTCCCTGAACCTGCAAGCCGGCGATCTACTCGCGGTGTGTTCTGCCGGCGCCTACGGTTTCACCATGAGCTCCAACTACAACAGTCGGCCACGTGCCGCCGAAGTACTGGTCGACGGCGACCAGGCTCACCTGGTGCGGAAACGGGAAAGCATCGAAAGTCTGTTTGCCAACGAATCCATACCGGATCTTGCCTCCTGAGCGCATGCAGCGCACGCCCGAACCCGAGCTGATGCTCGATCCCGAACAGGCGCAGGCTTACGCGCACGCCGATTTCAGCAAACCCCACGACCGCTTTATCCACCTGTTCCGGACACGCTGCGGCGACCCGGGCAACGTCACAGTGCTCGACCTGGGTTGCGGTCCGGGTGACATCTGCCGACGCTTCGCGCGTGCCTTTCCCGGCTGCACACTGCTCGGCGTCGACGGCTCGCAGCCCATGCTGGCACTCGGTCAAACCGAGACCCGGAACGCCGGACTTGCAGACCGCATCGCATATCGCTGTGGCTGTTTCCCTGACATCGACCTGCCGGAACATTTTGACGTGCTGATTTCCAACAGCCTGCTGCACCACCTGCAGGATCCGCTGGTACTGTGGCAAAGCCTGCTCCGGTACGGAAAGCCGGGGGCAAGGGTATTCGTCATGGACCTGCTCAGACCGGACAGCCGTGCGCAAACCGGGGCACTGGTGGCGAAATACGCCGCCGGCGAGCCCGACATTCTGCAACACGACTTCTACCATTCGTTACTGGCCGCCTGGCGGCCCGATGAGGTCGCACGCCAGTTACGCGACCAGAAGCTGGATCGACTGCAGATCGAGGTAATCAGCGACCACCACTACATCGTTCACGGGCGCCTGCCCTGAAGTTCAAACCTGCCTCAATTTGAATGTCGGCTGCCCCCCGGCATCCAGCACACCGTGATCGATCAGCCACTGGCGCGCATCGGAGGCATCCTGTTCGAACCAGGCACGCGCCGAACCCAGGCGGAAACTGTAGCCCCAGCGATCCATGTCCTGCAGCATGCGCTTCATGCCCATGCCCGGCAGGTAACTGGCCAGCAGGATCTGCAGATAACAGACGCCATTCTCCTCGTCGTAACCACCGCCCGCGTCGGTATGCAGCCTGCTACGCCGGTTCGCACTCATACAGATATAGTGGCAGGCCTCGTGCAGGGCCGAGTGCGCCGGTGTGTCGGGTCGAACGTACAGGCGGCCGGCGATCAGGCCGGCTTCCTCATCGCCCCAGAAGCTGCCGGGGATATCGGCCCCGGCCGCGACGCTCTCCAGCTGCAATCCCCAGGCACCGAGTAGAGTCCCGAGGCTGCTCGCATCGATAACAGCGCAGCGCAGTACAGCCGCGGCTATCACCGGAACCCCCGTGTGCCAGTGCCACAGGTACCTGGTACGGGCATTGAAAAGCGGTGCAGTCCGGTCTCTTGCATGGCAGCGGATTCTCGCGGTGTTGTGCCTCGCTTGCAAATCAGCCGCCAGGCCGTACCCTTAACGCATGAGACTGTCTTTCACCAAGATGCACGGGCTCGGCAACGACTTCATCGTCATCGATGCCACCCTCCAGGCGGTAGAGCTGGGTGCGGAACAGATTCGGCAGTTGGCCGCACGCCGCACCGGTATCGGTTTTGACCAGCTGCTGCTGGTGGAAAACAGCACCCGGACCGATTGTGAATTTCGCTACCGGATCTTCAACGCCGATGGCGGCGAGGTCGAACAGTGCGGCAATGGCGCCCGCTGTTTTGCACGCTTCGTACGCGAAAAGGGACTGACTGAAGCTGACCACATCCCGGTCGAAACGCGTGCCGGGCGCATCGAACTGAGCATACTTGGCGACGGGCAGGTTGAAGTCGACATGGGCGTGCCCCGACTGGAACCGGCCGACATCCCCTTCGAAGCCGGCAACAGGGCCCCACTGTACGCTCTGTCGGTGGAGGGAGAAACGCTGGACATCGGCGTGATTTCCATGGGCAACCCACACGCGGTTGTCGAAGTACCGCATATCGATTCTGCGCCGGTCGCACGCCTGGGTTCGGCCATCGAGTCCAATCCGCGCTTTCCCGAGCGCGTAAACGCCGGCTTCATGGAAATCGCGGACCGCGGGCACATCCGCCTGCGAGTATATGAACGCGGAGCCGGAGAAACACTCGCCTGCGGCACCGGCGCCTGCGCCGCCGTAGTGAGCGGTCGTCTGCAGGGTGAGCTGGATGAAACCGTGCGAGTGCAGCTGCGGGGCGGCGAACTTGTGGTAAGCTGGCGCGGAGAAGGACAGCCGGTACTGATGACCGGCCCGGCCAGCTTTGTATTTGAGGGAAGCATAGAAATATGACCACACAAGCCAGCATGGATAGCACAGACACCTTGATGGACCCCGTGCAGGTGACCGAATTTCTACGCAGCCGGCCGGAATTTTTCAATGACAATCCGGAACTGCTTGCCGAGCTGCGCCTGCAGCACCCCAGCGGCAAGGCCGTATCGCTGATCGAGCACCAGGTGCAGATCCTGCGGCAACAAAACAAAGACCTCAAAAACCGCCTGATGGAGCTGGTGGATGTGGCGCGTGAAAATGACCGTGTCAACGAACGCATGCATTCACTGATCATCGGCCTGCTCGGCGCCGGCACAGCCGTTGAGTTGCTGGACCGACTGGAAGATCACCTGCGCAATGAATTCAAGGCAGACACCATCAGCATTCACCTGCCCGCCGCCAGCGAAACCCTGCAGCGCGAAACCGGCACCCGCAAGCTGGTGCTGAATGAGGCGGTGAAACAGCTGTTCGCCAGCCCCCTGTCGGAAAACACACCGCTATGTGGACGGCTGAGCAATGAGCAGCTCGAATTTTTGTTCGGCGACCAGGCCATGGCTATCGAGTCGTCAGCCGTGATTCCACTTGGAACGGGTATGCTGGCCATCGGCAGCCGGGAAGTGAACCGCTTCCACTGCAACATGGGCACGCTGTTCCTCAGCCACCTGAGTGAACTGCTGAGCGGACTGTTGAAGAACCACAATATCAGCTGACAACTTCAGACCGCGCAGGGAGCCACGATTCCGTGCTGGCAAGCGAACAAACCTGGTTGCAACGATTCGAAACTCACCTGCGTGACGAACGACGCCTGTCCCCGCATACCCTCGATAGCTACCGGCGCGACCTGCAAACCATGGTTCAGTTCTGCGACCAGCGGCAGATCGATCGCTGGATACAACTGTCGCCGCAGCACCTGCGGGAGTTTGCCGCGCTGATCCACCGACAGGGCCTGGGCGGCCGCAGTATCCAGCGCCGGCTTTCGGCACTGCGCAGTTTCTTTCGCTACCTGATCCGCGAAGGCATCCTGGCGGCCAATCCCGCCCAGGATATCCGCGCCCCGAAGACCGACCGCAAGCTGCCACATAGCCTGGACGTGGACCGGGTACAGCAACTGCTGGACTCACCTGCAGACAACTGGCTGGAGCAGCGCGACCAGTGCATGCTGGAGCTGATGTATTCTTCCGCCCTGCGGCTGGCGGAGCTGGTCAACCTGGATACCGAACAACTCGATCTCCGCCAGGGTGAAGCACGCGTGCTCGGCAAGGGTCGCAAGACGCGCATCGTGCCGGTTGGCCGGCAGGCGCGTCGGGCCCTCCAGGCCTGGCTACAGGTACGCGCCCTGCACTGCGAGGCAGACGAGAAGGCACTGTTCATCAACCGCAAGGGAACGCGCCTGTCGGCGCGCAGCGTGCAACAGCGCCTCAAACGCTGGGCACTGAAAAACGGTGCCGACAGCCGCCTCCACCCGCACGCACTACGCCATTCCTGCGCCACCCACGTACTGGAATCCAGTGCCGACCTGCGTGCGGTGCAGGAACTTCTGGGGCATGCCAACCTGAGCACTACGCAGATCTATACCCATCTCGATTTCCAGCGCCTGGCACAGGTCTACGATCAGGCCCATCCCCGCGCGCGCAAAGCGGGAAAGCGCTAGCCGGCATCCGTCTCCGCAATATGCTATATTAGCGGGCGCTCACGCCAGCATAGACGAAACAACGTGGAAAGGTGCGATCATGCATTACACGAACGAACAAATGGCCGAAATCGATATACTGATTTATTACGGCTTCGATACCACCAACCAGGGCATCAAGGTCCATTCGACCGCGGACGCGGAAAAAATTGATGCCGTACAACGCCTGTTTGAAAAAGGCCTGGTTACCCAGAAAGACGGTGGTTACCTGACCGATCTGGGCAGGAAAGCGGCAGAACACGCGCATGCGCTCGTGTTGATGCTGGCGCCGCGCAAACACAGCATTGCCAGCTGACCGATCGTCAGCTGGATAGTTATGTAGCAAGCTCCCGGGTACAGACTGCCTGTTTTCAACGCAGCAACCCTGTCCGATCCACCTGAAACTCCTGGCCTGCCCCGAACTACAGGCACTGACCAGCCCAACCCCTGTTATCTGGAATAAACCATTGTTAATTACTGCAAACATCACCATGCAATTTGGCGCCCGGCCACTGTTTGAAAACGTCTCTGTCAAGTTTGGCGATGGCAATCGCTACGGCCTGACCGGAGCCAATGGCTGCGGAAAATCAACCTTCATGAAAATACTGGGGGACGATCTGGAGCCATCCTCCGGCAACATTTCAAAAGATCCTCACGAACGCATCGGCAAATTGAGGCAGGACCAGTTTGCCTACGAGGAATACAGTGTGATCGATGCGGTGGTCATGGGGCATGAGGAACTGTGGGCCATCAAATCAGACCGCGATGCGATTTACGCCAACCCGGAAATGAGTGAAGCGGATGGCATTCGCGCCGCCGAACTGGAAGCCGAATTTGCGGAAATGGACGGCTACACCGCCGAGGCCCGGGCCGGCGAATTGCTGCTGGGCGTGGGCATTCCCGTTGAGCAACACTTCGGCCCCATGAGCGCAGTCGCCCCCGGCTGGAAATTGCGTGTGTTGCTGGCGCAGGTACTGTTCTCCGAACCGGATATCATGCTGCTGGACGAGCCCACCAATAACCTCGACATTAATGCCATTCGCTGGCTGGAAGGGGTACTGAACGAACGCAACTGCACCATGATCATCATTTCCCATGATCGCCATTTCCTCAACAGCGTGTGCACGCACATGGCGGATCTGGACTACGGTGAAATACGTATGTACCCCGGTTCATACGATGAATACATGACCGCTGCAACGCAGGCCAATGAGCGCCTGCTGGCCAACAATGCCAGGAAAATGGCACAGGTTGCCGAACTCAAGGCTTTCGTCAGCCGCTTCTCCGCAAATGCCTCGAAATCAAAACAGGCAACTTCCCGGGCCCGGCAGATTGACAAGATCAAACTGGACGAAGTGAAGCCTTCCAGCCGCCGCAGCCCCTATATCCGCTTTGAGCAGGACAAAAAACTGCATCGCCTGGCGCTCGAACTGGAAGATTTCAGCAAGGGCTTTGATCAGGAGCTGTTTACCAACTTCAACCTCAGCGTAGAAGTTGGCGAACGCGTCGCAGTGATCGGACCCAACGGCATTGGTAAAACAACCTTGCTGAAATGCCTGGTCGGTGACCTGGAACCGTCAGCCGGCGTCATAAAGTGGTCAGAAAATGCAACCGTTGGTTATTACGCACAGGATCACGCCGCTGATTTCGAGGCCGACAAACCCCTGATCGAGTGGATGGGGCAATGGAGCCAGGCGAGCGATGACGAGCAGGTGATTCGCGGCACACTCGGTCGCCTGCTGTTTTCCCAGGACGACATTGGCCGATCTGTCAAAGTGATCTCCGGTGGTGAACAGGGCCGCATGCTGATTGGCAAGTTGATGCTGCAACGTCCCAATATCCTGCTAATGGACGAACCCACCAACCACATGGATATGGAATCCATCGAGTCACTGAACCTGGCGCTGGAAAACTACCCGGGCACCCTGATCTTCGTCAGTCACGATCGTGAATTCGTGTCCTCGCTGGCGACGCGTATTATCGAACTGACACCCGCCGGCATTGTCGATTTCCGTGGCAGCTATGAAGACTACCTGCGCGACCAGAACATGGACCAACGCAAAGTCAACGCATCAGCTTGATGCGACTCCGTTCGGTGAGAGTCCGGTCCGGCCGCGCGGACTCCACCGGACGACACTGCGCCCGGTGCTGAAAACGATACCACAAACGCTGCTCATCAGTGTCTTGCTGCTGCCGGCGATCGCCGTTGGCGCCGCAGCCTGCGGCCCGGTGACCGACGCTCAAACTGCCCGGGATCTGGGGCGCAAGGTACTCGCCATCGATCAGGCGATCCGCAACCCCGGGGCACCCGGCTCGATGCAGGCCATCCTTGATCTTGGGCTAGACCAGCGCTATTACACCATGGTTCGCGGCTGGCTTTCGTATCAACTCCAGGGCGACATCAGCATACTGAACGCAAGCCAGGAAAAAATACCCGCCGCGCTCAGGGCACGTATCCACTTCCTCGAACAGGCCATTCGCGCCATTGATCTCGAATAACCCGCGCCCTCCCGGCCGCGCCTTAAAGAGTCACACTCCCCGGTCGATATTTAGCAGATAACTACCCCGGACATCGGGAAATTATTAGCAGGGCGGCATGCAATGAAGATAAATACACCAGTGACCGATACGGAAATCGACTATCCGGAAAACTACAACATTCTGTCAACCACTGATCTCAAGGGCGCGATCACGTACTGCAACGCTGATTTCGTCGAAATAAGTGGTTTTTCCATCGAAGAGCTCAGCGGTCGCAATCACAACATAGTGCGCCACCCCGACATGCCGCCGGCTGCATTCACCGATCTCTGGTCCAGCATGAAACGTGAGCAGCCCTGGATGGGCATCGTCAAGAATCGCTGCAAGAATGGTAGCTACTACTGGGTCGATGCATACGTCACCCCGATCAAGGCACACGGCAAGGTCCGGGAATACCAGTCGGTACACACCAAACCGGAACACTCCACAGTCCGCCGTGCGGAGAAAATTTACCGGCAACTGATGCAAGGCAGAATGCCACTGGCATTACACCTGCCTGCAATCGGCATTCACTCCAAACTGGCGGCCGGCTTCACACTCGCCCTGGCGCCGCCACTGTGGGTGCTTGCCACCAGTAGCACAGCGGGTAGTCTCGCGACCATGGCAATCGGTGCACTGAGCCTGGGCGCTGCCGGCGTAACCACGGCGCTGATATCAGGCCGGTTACGAGCAGGCGCCCGCGTTGCACGTAAAATCATCGACAACCGGACGATGCAGCTGGTCTATACCGGTTCAACGGACGAAGTTGGTGCAATGACTCTGGCCATAAAAATGATCTCTTCGGAACTGCGTGCGGTGGTAGGGCGTATCAACGACTCCAGCCTGCACCTCAAGGGCTCGGCAGAATCGCTGGCCGGCAGCATTGAAGACACCAGCGGGCACGTCAATGAACAGCAAACCCAGACCGACATGGTGGCAACGGCCATGAACGAAATGTCCGCTACCGTGCAGGAAGTGGCGCGTAACACCGCCTATGCCGCCGACAGAACGGCAGAAGCGCAGCACTTCGCCGGCAAGGGCCGGTCGGTAGTCGACGAAACCATCCAGTCCATTCGGGACGTCTCCGGGGGGGTTGAACAGGCCGCCGGGGTCATTAACCAGCTGAACGATGATGCAACCCGTATCGGCACAGTGGTGGATGTTATCCGTGGCATTGCCGAACAGACCAATCTGCTGGCCTTAAACGCCGCCATCGAAGCCGCACGAGCGGGGGAACAGGGTCGTGGCTTCGCCGTCGTGGCTGACGAGGTGCGCACACTGGCGCAGCGGACACAGCAATCGACCCAGGAAATCCAGAACATGGTCGAACGTTTGCAGACGGGCGTCAACGAAGCGGTAGACGTGATGGGTCAAGGCACCCGCAAGACCGAAGTAAGTGTGCAGTGTGCGACAGCGGCGGGCAATGCGCTCGAAGATATTGCCAGCACCATCAGTGAAATCAGCGATATGAACCTGCAGATTGCAACTGCTGCCGAGGAACAAAGCGCTGTCGCCGAAGAAATCAACAGAAATGTCGCCACCATCAACGAACTGGGTCAGGGCACCGCGGACGAAGCCCGCCATAATGGCGAGATCAGCCAGCAACTGATCGACGAGGCGCAACGTCAGCAGCAACTTGTGGCGCAGTTCCAGCATCGGGCCTGACGGCGACCACTCAACCCAGGGGCCTGGCGCGCATAAAATCCCGCAGATAGCAGGTGAAGAGTTCAGGATTGGAAGCCTGGAGCAATTTTCTCTGCTCCATCAAGGCCGTATCGACGAGCGCAGAAGGTTTTTCCTGTACCAGCTCGACGGTTGCCCGGTAGTCTTCCGGCACGTCGACGCCATCAAGGCATCGCCCGGTTGCCAGCCACCGGGCCAGACCGGGCTGATCAATGAGAACCCAGGCAGGGAAATCGCGGTTCGGCAATTCCGGGTCCAGCTCAAGAAAACGCCCCCATGAATGCCGCCACTGCGACTCACCCTCGTCACCGATGCAGCGCGCCTGGTCCGGAAAACGCCAACACAAACGAAACCAGTCTGAAACAGCTTCCGAATCCTGGTGCAAGCGACCACAGGCCCGGGCGTGACGGCGCAACAATACGGGTTGCTTTTCCCAGCCGGATATCGCTTCGACGCTTGCTTTTACCTGCCCCCAGTCCTCTGCCCGAAGCGCGGAATAACTACTGTGCAACTCTGGATGGTGCGGGTCAAAGCCGACGCCGAGTAAAGCCTGCGTCAGGCGCTGCCACTGCGGCGCCAGAAAATGTCGGGCACCGGGGCCCAGGATCTCTTCAGCCAGGGGGCATAATTCCTGTTGCAACCCTGTCAGCTCGAGAAGGGCATCTTCAACCGGAGATGCCATGCTTCCCGCCATCACCAGGCGTTCCAGCCCACCCAGTTGGTGATGACCGGGATCATTCTCGAATAAACGCTCCAGCAAACGCCTGGCTTCCACCCCATCCTGCTGGATCAGTGCCCGGATAATGCCGTTGGCCAGCGTCACACCAGCACTATCCATCAACAGATCCAGTTGCAGCGCCGCATCGTCCTTGCTATAGCCGGAGTGGAAACATCGCTCGGGCGCGCTCGCCGCACTAAAACGCAGGCACTGCCCCGGCTGTGCCCCGCCGCTGACATAGCGCTGGGGCTGCGGCGCAAGACCCAGCGCTTTGGCATAGTCCTCTGCCCGCTGCAGAAGATCACGACTTTGCCCGGGATCGCCGAACAGGCGTTCCTCGAGATACTCACACTGCCCGCCTCGCCAGGCTTCGTAGTCCGCGTACAACAGCCTGCCCTCGGCCAGCAGCAGTTCCAGGGGAGTGTAGGTGCCCTGTTCAAAAAGCAGCCGATCCACGGCTTCGCGAGTTTCCTTGTCCGCCTGATTCATACCAACGGCTCGAATAACAGATCCAGGTCGTGATCCGTCCAGTTGGTCTGCATACCATCGCTGTGATCGAACAAACTGTCGGCGAGCGCCTGTTTACGCACCTGCATAATCTGTATTTTCTCCTCGACCGTACCCATAGTGATCAGCTTGTACACAAACACCGATTTGGCCTGGCCAATGCGATGGGCGCGGTCTGTCGCCTGACGCTCTACCGCCGGATTCCACCAGGGGTCATAGTGTATGACTGTATCGGCCGCAGTGAGATTCAGGCCCACACCACCGGCTTTGAGACTGATCAGAAACAGCGGCACTTCACCTCCCTGGAAACGCTCGACCGGAGTTGCCCGGTCCCGGGTGCGACCCGTCAGCTTGACGTAATCGATGCCGGCTTCGCGCACAGCATCCTCGATCAATTTCAGCATACTCGTGAATTGTGAAAACAACAGTACCCGCCGCCCCTCCGCAATCATCTCCGGCAACAGCTCCATTAACATCTCCAGCTTGGCCGAACGCCTGACCCTGGCCGCGCTCGCCAGTTTTAGCAGCCGCGGGTCGCAACAGACCTGACGTAGCTTCAACAGGGCATCGAGAACCACAATATGACTGCGGGCCAGCCCCTGATCAGCTACGGCTCGATGCACCCGTTCGTGCATGGCAAGTCGTATGCTCTCGTACAGGTCCCGCTGCGCCCCCTCCAGTTCCACGCCGCGAACAATTTCTGTCTTCGGTGGCAACTCGCTGAGAACCTCCTGCTTGGTACGTCTCAGCATGAAAGGCCGCACCCGCCTCGCAAGCCGCCGGGAGGCGTCTTCATCAGCGTGCTTCTCGATGGGATTTCGCAACACCTGCCGAAACTGTTTGGCAGTTCCCAATAAACCCGGCAACAGGAAGTCGAACAACGACCACAGCTCGCCGAGATGATTTTCCAGCGGCGTTCCCGTCAGGCAAAGGCGATAGCGTGTGTCCAGTTGCCGCACCAGGCGGCTGGCGCGGGTCCCGGGGTTCTTGATGAACTGCGCCTCATCGAGGATTAGAACGTACCAGCCATGCTTCAGCAGCACGTCCTGATCACGCGACAGCAGCGCATAGGTGGTAAGAACCAGATCGTAATCCGCGATGGAATCGAAGTACTGGCGACGCTGTGGGCCGTGCAGGGTCAACACCCGCAGCCCCGGGGCAAACCGGGCTGCCTCACGGCGCCAGTTGACCATCAGGCTGGTCGGGGCCACTACCAGGCTCGGCCGGTCCATACGTCCGTGTGCCTTCTCCAGTAACAGATGCGCAAGGGCCTGCATCGTCTTGCCCAGGCCCATGTCATCAGCCAGTATACCGCCCAGTTTGTGTTCACGCAGAAACTGCAGCCAGGACAAACCCTGGCGCTGGTAATCCCGCAATCGGGCGTTCAGATCCGCCGGCGGAGCCACTTCGGGGATGGTCTCGATGCCTCGCAGACGCTCGGCCAGCGCACGCTGATCCCTGGCACCCGTCCAGTGCATCCGCGTTGCGGCATCCTCTCCATCCAGTTCTGCCAACCGGGCAAGCTGAATGCGGCTGAGGCGCAGCTGACCGGATTCATCGAGTACATCTTCCTGGTAGAGCTCGAACAGGGTGTCCAGAATGTTGCGGATGCGACCCACCGGCACCGGTAGCATCCGTCCGTCATCCAGTGGTACGATCAGCTGCTGATCCGGGTCCAGCTGCCGCAAACGGTCCTGCTGGAATACCCTGGGAAACTGCTGCAACAACGCCACCAGAGGTGGTAGCAGGTTGATCAGCTCACCCGCCACCTGTACGCCCAGACTGGTATGGAACCACGTACTCCCCTCCCGGGCTTCAATCTGTCCGTACCACTGTTCCACCTCGGCCAGACGATAGTGAAAACTGTCGTCAAACTCAACGCACCAACCCTGCTCACGTAAACGTGGCAAGGTATCGGCCTGAAAATCGAACCACACCTCGGGCTCACCGTCATTAACGAAACTGTCGCTGCTACCCTCACCATCCCACAGGCCATTCCATTCCAGCCCGGCGTCCACAAGTTGATCGGCACACTGCTCCTCGAAATCCGGATCTCGCCGGATTTTCAATACCCGATGCCCGACCAGTACCTGCGACGGCTGCGTACCACCGAGACGCACACCGGCATAGTCAAAAGTCAGGCAGACCCGATCGGTCTCCACGCCTCCTTCCCAGGGCGCTTCGACCAGTTGTGAACAAAACCGCAGACAGGGAACGGGCTGTCGCACGATATGCTCTTCAACCTCGAGTTCACGCAACAACGGTAACTCCACACCCGGATAACGCTTTTTCAGTGCCGCATGGAATTGTTTTCCGTAACCCGCTTCAATACCGACCATTTGAAACAGTTCAGCGAGCAACTTGTCCGGCAGATCCGCTTCCAGTTGGCCGCACTCCCCGGATGCAGGATCGATATACCAGGGCGATCCCAGCAGAAAAACAAAGGGCGCCTCCGGCTCGGAGTGAAATTCCGGATGTTGCCTGCCGGTTGCGTCGGTACCCCAGACCAGGGTACAGCGCCGGTTCCGACCACGGTGTAGTGTGGCTTCGGCATCGCCCAGCAGGCAACGTCCGGTCTCCAGCATTCTGACGAGCAGATCGTCACCGGCAGGCCCGCACAAACGTTGCATATCCGTTATCGCGTCAGCCACCAGGGCATCCAGTTCAGCCAGCAACTCACGGTCCCTGCGCAGCAGAAAACGCGGTGGCATACCACGTACCAGCCAACGGGGTTGATATGCGCTCCGGCTACCGAAACCACCGGATTTCAACAACCGGGCGCTGGCGGTCTCCAGCGTGATTCCATAACCATTGCCGGGATCGGGAAACAGCAGATACAGCAGACGCTGCTGAACATTGGCGGGGTAAACATCATCCGTGGCTGCAGCCCTGACAGCTTCAGGCCGCGATCGAAGCAACCCGTCACCGGTCAGCTCACTTTCATTTCCCAATGCCCGCAACAGCACCGCGACCACATGTTCGCAATTACTGCGCCGTGCGCAACTGCACTCACCACGAATGAGCACGGATCCCTCGACAGGATCATCTACCCGAACATAGGTGCGGTAAACACGTTTTCCGGAACACTTGACCAGTGAGGTGATGATCTCACCATTACGGCTTACATCCGGGGACATTACCTGTCCCTGTTCCAGCAAAAGTCGAGCCTCATTCCGGAGCTCGGGGCTAAACGCAGTACGGAGATCTTCGAGGCAATACAACATCCGGAAAATATATCATGCTGGTGACTCACAAGCATGCGGTTGACAGTTCAAAAATATCTGCTGCCTGATGCAGATATCAACCCGCATTTCTCACCATGATAGCGGGCCCTTAACAGGGTGGGCGGCTATTGCTGACGCACAGGTCTACAAGGTCGTCCAGACGCGCGCTTCCGACGCACATCACGGTGTCCGCGCCGCCCCAGTAAATCTTTACGCCGCCGTCATCATCCGCGACTGCACCACAGCTAAAGACGACGTTGTGTACGTAGCCCGTGATCTCCCAGGGATCCTCCGGAGCCAGTACCCATTCATCCGAGACGCCAATAATCTTTGCCGGATTGGCAAGATCGTGCAGTGCCACGCCCAGGCGGTAGACCGCTCCATCCATGGTCTCGAATACTCCGTGGTAGATGCTGAGCCAGCCGCGCTCGGTGCGGATTGGCGTCGCGCCAGGACCGATTTTCGACTCGTCCCAGTGATATTGCACCGGTTTCATCACCACCTCGGAATCACCCCAGTGCACCAGATCCGGCGACCATGACAACCACACGGACCAGGGGCTGATCTCCGAATGAGGGCGGTCCAGACGGGCATAACGGCCGTTGAACCGCTGCGGGAAGATAACAACGTTGCGCATATCCGCCTGCGTGATCAACGCCACGCGCTCGATAGACCGGAAGTCGCGTGTCTTCACCAGCGCGATACGCACGCCATGGCGCGAATATGCACTGTAGGTAATCAGGTACTCCCCGTCGCTGCACGAGATACGGGGGTCCTCCACTCCGAGGGCTTCGTACTCCGCGAATGCGCCTTCGGCCGACGGCACCAGGAACGGCTTCGGTGCGACGGTAAACTTGAAGCCGTCTTCACTCTCGGCGATGCCGATGATCGACCGGCCGCTGCGCAAGTGGGATCTGAACAGCATGATAGTGCGGCCGTCGTAGCGCGTTATACCTGCGTTGTGTACGGTCTCCACCGGATAGGGGACATCGTCCCGGGTGAGGATCGGGTTGGCCGGGCAGCGTTCGATCAGCGGAGTATTACGAGCAGCGGTCATAGTCATCCTCCAGCCGGATAATGTCATCTTCGCCGAAATAATCACCCATCTGCACCTCTACCAGAACCAGAGGGATGTCGCCAGGGTTCATGATTCGGTGTACTGCACCCTTCGGGACATCCACAGACTGCCCCGTCTTGAGCAGGATTTCCTGGTCCCCCACGGTAACCAGCGCCTCGCCACTGACTACGGTCCAGTGCTCGGCCCGGCGCCGGTGCCGCTGCAGACTCAGCCGCTCGCCCGGTTTGACGATAATTTCCTTGATTTTGTGGTCGTCCCGTTCGCGCAGGTTTTCATAGTGTCCCCACGGTCGGTAGTTCTCGCGCGCGTCGAGGATTTCCCGGTAGACATCCAGGTAGCGCCGCGCCATGTGCTGGCTGGTAAAGCGTTCCTCAACCTCTTCCCGGCATGTGCGCCGGTCGAGTGTGCCGATCCTGCCCACCGCCTGCACGGCGGCGTCCACATCGGACACAATGAATCCCGTGTGGCCATCGCGTATGAGTTCTGGCATCGACCCTCGCCCAAAGGCAATCACCGGCGTGCCACAGGCCATGGACTCGACCACACTCAGCCCGAAAGGCTCATTGAAGTGAATCAGATGCAACAACGCCCGCGCACCGCCCAGCACCTCTTGTCTTTTTTCCGGCCCGACGGACCCGATATATTCCACTGCAGATCCATCGATATGCGGCTCGACCTGTTCCCTGAAGTACGCCTCGTCCTGCACGATGCCGGCGATTACCAGCCGGATACCGGTTCTGCGCGCCACCTCGATCGCTTCGTGGACTCCCTTATGGTGGTGGATGCGCCCGAAGAACAACAGGTAGTCTCCCGCGTCTTCCCGCCAGGGGAATTGTGCGACATCGATGCCATGATGGATGGTTGCGATGTAATCGAGTTCA
>JAUXGZ010000041.1 GCA_030621785.1 Gammaproteobacteria bacterium
AATGAATAGACTTCGAATTAATACCTGATCAGTGAAGGGGGTAGCGTGAGTACGATTCTGCGTAGTGTGGTGGTACTGGTTTTTGCAGTTCTCTGGAGTGGTTCCGCAACGGCGCTGCCCCGGTTTTCAGACATGGTGGTCATCGGGGACAGCCTGTCCGATCAGGGGAACGTCTTTGCTCTTACATCCGGATTCATTCCACCACCCGAATACACCGATGGCACCAGCTTCGGACGTTTCACCAATGGGCGGAACTATATCGATTACCTGTCTGCGACACTCGGACTGAGCGTGACTCCCTCTCTGGATGGAGGATCCAATTATGCCACCGGCGGCGCTCGGACCGACTCCGCATCTGGTGGAGGAATACCGATTGGCCCCTTCAGCCTGCTCGACCAGCGCGACAGGTATATCGACAGCCTCGGTGGTTCCGCAGCGAACCCTGGAGCACTGCATGTCGTGTGGGGTGGGTCGAACGACCTCACCGACATCATCGAGGAAGTGATCGCCAATCCGGGCTTTGATCCAATCCCCGGGCTAATAGAGACCGTCGCGAATATTGCTGACATCATTGGTAGTCTCGCGGTAGCCGAGGCCAGAAACATACTCATCCCGAACGTGCCCAATCTGGGGCTTGTGCCCCTCATCACCGCCGGAGGGCCGCCGGTTGCCGGCGCCACCTTGCTGTCTGCCGCGTTCAATGACGGCCTGGCTACGGCCATGGACGACCTGTCCAGCCTTTTTCCGGATACCAACCTGATCGCATTTGATACCTTTAGCCTGCTGACTGATGCCTTTAATGATCCCGCCGCGTTCGGCTTTAGCAATGTGACTGAAGCCTGCTATAGCAAGCTGGTCCTGCCTGGTGGCACCACCTGTGCCGACCCGGACGAATATCTATCCTGGGATGGCTTTCACCCGACAACCGCAACCTATCAGATTATCGCCACCCGCATGGCGGTGCCGGTACCGGCTGCGCTATGGCTGTTCGGATCAGGCATTATCGGGCTGCTGAGCCTGGCACGCCGCAAAGCGGCACAAGCCTGACGCTGGCGAAACACCCGCACCGCGATTTTTCCAGCCTCGCCGGAACCGGTTATACTAGTAGTCCTCGTACACTAGCACCGGGATTCAGATCAGGGTGAGCCATGCATAGTATTAACAAGGCGATCGGCCGGTTATTCCGGATATGGCTGATATGGGCTGCGGTGCTGCCTGGCCTGCAGGCCGCCGAGACCCCGCAGCAATGGACAGCAGCTCACCTGGATGAGCTGCTGTCCTACTATCACACCTTTCATTCGCAGCCGGAGCTTTCGTTTCGCGAAGTAAACACCGCCGCCCGACTGGCTGAAGCATGGGAAAAATGCGGTATCCCGGTAACTACCGGCGTGGGCGGTAACGGCATTGTTGGCCTGCTGAAGAACGAACCCGGGCCGGTGGTGATGCTACGTGCTGACATGGATGCCCTGCCGGTAGCCGAACAGACGGGGCTGCCATTTGCCTCCACCGCACATACCGTGAACGAAGGCGGTGGTGAGGTCAGCGTGACGCACGCCTGCGGGCATGACATTCACATGATCAACCTGATTGGTGCCGCCTGTTACCTGGCGGCCAACAAATCATTGTGGAAAGGCACCCTCATGCTGGTTGGTCAGCCTGCCGAGGAGAAGGGTGCCGGCGCCAGAGCGATGCTGGACGATGGCTTGTTCGAACGCTTCCCCCGGCCCGACTTTGCCATCGGCCTGCACGTTTCCCCGGTGCTGGCCGCCGGCAAGATTGGCTATCGTCCCGGTTACACCATGGCCAATGTCGACAGTGTCGACATTACTTTATACGGCAAGGGTGGGCATGGCGCGTATCCACACACCACCATTGATCCGGTCGTGCAGGCCGCACAACTGGTGCTGGCCCTGCAAACGATTGTCAGTCGCGAAATCGATCCGGTCGAACCCGCTGTTGTCACCGTTGGCTCGATCCACGGTGGCACAAAAAATAACGTAATTGGCGACTCGGCAAACCTGCTACTTACCGTACGCAGTTTTTCCGGGACGGTCCGTCAAAAAATACTGGAAGCCATAACACGCAAGGCAAAGGCGGTTGCCATGGGTGCCGGAGCACCGGAACCGCTGATCACTGTTGCCAGGGGAACTCCGTCACTGTTTAACGATCCGCAACTCTCTGCCCGGCTGAGACCTGTTTTACAGCAAGAGTTCGGTGCGGAGAATGTTGTGATCTCGAAGCAAACCATGGGCGGAGAGGACTTCAGTCAGTACGGCAGAGCCGGCGTGCCCATCCTGATGTACTGGCTGGGCGCCGTCAGCCAGGAACGTCTGGATGCATACGAAGAGTCAGGAGAAGAGCCCCCTTCGCTGCACTCACCCCTGTTCTACACCGATGCGGAAGCGACCCTGATCACAGGCATCAGCTCGATGTCTTACGTAGCACTGGAGTTGCTTAAACCGTGACATTCGACTTCGATGCGGTGCAGACGCTCGGCATCGCGATTATGGTTCTCTACACCGGCATGCTGGTCATCCACCATACCAGCTTTCTGCGCAATAACGATATTCCCGTTCCTGTCGTCGGCGGCCTTTTGTTCGCCATTCTGACCAGCCTGGCGTACGGGAAGTTCGAACTCAGCCTGCATTTCGATATGGCACTGAAAGAACCCATGATGCTGGCTTTTTTTGCCAGTATCGGCCTCGGCGCCGACCTGCGCATGCTGGCACGCGGTGGGCAGCAACTGCTGGTATTTGGCGTAATCTGTGTGATCTACCTGGTTATACAGGATGGCATCGGCATGCTGACTGCCATTGGTCTCGACCTGCATCCACTGGTCGGCCTGCTCAGTGGCTCCATCACCCTGTCCGGAGGACACGGCACGGGGGCCGCCTGGGCCGAACGGTTCAGCAACACTGCCAATCTGGCGGGTGCCATGGAACTCGCCATGGCCTGTGCGACCTTTGGACTGATTCTTGGCGGTCTGATCGGCGGACCGGTTGCCGGGCGATTGATCCGCAAACACGGCCTTAAACCTGAAACCGGCCCGCAGACCGTTCAGGATGACGCACCACCCGAGGAAGATCCGATCAACGCCGATAACTTCCTCCTCTCCCTGTTTTATATCGTTGTTTGCCTGGCAGGTGGCAAGCTGCTGGTAACCGCCATGTCCGGCTTCACCTTTACACTACCGACCTTCGTCTGGTCCCTGATGATCGGTGTAGTCATTCGCAACGGCACATTTTTTCACAAGCAGATACGGGTTCACCCTGCATCCACGGGCATGATCGGCAGCCTGTCACTATCACTATTCCTTGCCATGGCGTTGATGTCGCTGCAACTGTGGGAGCTGCTTGGCCTCGCCGGTCCCTTGCTGGTGCTGCTTGGGGTGCAGGTTACCGGTATTGTTATCTTCGCCACTATCATCACCTTCCGTTTCATGGGAGGACAGTACGATGCCGCCATTGTTGCCGGCGGGCACTGCGGCTTTGGTCTTGGCGCTACACCAACCGCAGTTGCCAATATGGAAGCACTGACGCAGCGGTTCGGATCTGCGCCGCAGGCCTTCCTGGTGGTTCCACTGATGGGCGCTTTTTTCATCGACCTGTTAAACGCCATCGTCATCCAGGGTTATCTATCCCTGCCGATCTTCGGTTTCTAACATGATCCCGCTGCGCATCCTGCCGATCCTGTTGTTGCTGATCGGCATCACGCTCACTGCCTGCAAGCGCGGGCCGGATACCGACGTCCTCGAACACGAGCTTCACACGCGACTCGACACCGAGTTTGCACCGGGCGTTTTTCGCATTCACAGTTTTACCCGCAAGGGTTCTGCCCCGTCGGTAACACATGACGACGCAGTTTACCTGTACTACGACGCCGAGCTGGAATTTCAACGCGACTACAACCTGACCGCGTGGCGCGGTCTCAACCTGGGAACACTTGCCGTCGTACTCGGTGCAACCCCGGCGGGTATCGAAGGCTATCACCCGAACAACCGACAGGGTGACCTGTTGCTGGTGCGCGGCCGGCTGAATTACCGCAAGACGGAGGATGGCTGGCTAAACATCACCCGCATGCCGGAGCACGAGCCGCCGCCGGTAACCCCGGATACGATGGAGGGCAGCGGACCGACTTCTGTTCTTCAATCGGTGCGTGAATTGCTGGAAAGAAACCCGGGCAGTCACGGAAAATCCCGGGATGGCATTATCATCGAGGAATTTTCCGAATCGCTGAAGGAAATCGACCTGCGCTTCGCGCGCCTCGACGGCATGTTGCCATTCGGTACCGGATGGCCTGCCGGAACCTACAGCCTCTTCGGTGCGGCATTCACTCCCTACGCCACGGAGCATGGACTGCAGGTGTTCGACTATTCCTCGGAGGGCAGCGTTGAAAACGGCCTGAGTCTTCAGCAGGGCTACCTGGATTTCGCATTGCTACAGAGTGATGTGGTTGAAGTGCTGTACAAGGGGTGGGTGGAAGCCTCCCAGTTGCCGCAGCCCGACCTTCGCTCGATGGCCAGCCTGTGGCCGGAAGCACTGCACATCGTCACGCTGGAAGACCGCAACATCAGAAGTTTTTCAGACCTGAAAGGAAAGCGGCTTGCGGTCGGCAGCCCCGGTTCAGGCACCCGCTTTACCGCCCGGCGTGTGTGGGCAGCGGCGGGCTATAGCCTGGCATACGAAGAACGCATCCGCGGCATGGGCCTGTCCGCCTCCATTGCTGCGCTTGAGTCCGGTGAAGTGGATGCCGTCTTCGTCGCCGGTGCAATTCCGGATCCGGCACTGCAGTCACTGGCACAGCGTCGCGATGATGTACGCTTTGTACCGGTCGACACCGCGACACTCAATAAACTGTCCAGCAAACACTTTGCCTACTACAACACGGTCATACCGGAAAGGACCTATCCGGGACAAACCGAACCATACCCTGCACTCGGTTTCGCCGCACTGCTCATTACCAGCAAACGTACCCGCGATGAAGATGTCGAGAAGTTTCTTGACCTGGTCGTGGAAAGTGCGGATACGCTGACGCATGAATTCTACCGGGTGGGTTTTATTTCCACCAAAACTTCGCGACTGGGCATTTCCATTCCCATGCACCCGGGGGCAACACATTTCTATGAAAAACTGAGAGAGCAAAACGCAGACGCTGCCGCAGAGTAAACACTCCACCGGCTAAAAAACGGACCACAGCGAATACCATCAGGATTTATCAGGCTCCATGGCAAGCTCCTTGATCTTGCGCGTCAGGGTATTGCGTCCCCAGCCCAGCAGGCGCGCAGCGTCCTGACGGCGTCCACCGGTACGCGCCAGTGCCGCCTCGATCATAACGCGCTCGAAAGCGGGCAGGGCTTCGTTTAGCAGGTTTTCACTACCCTGGATCAGTTTCTGATCTGCCCAACTCCTCAAACTGGATTCCCAGCCCCCGGTACTCGTTGCCTCGCCGGATTCGGGTTCGCGTAGTTCCGGTGGCAGGTCCTCTACACGAATCTCCTGGCCGGTGACCATCACCGTCAACCAGCGACACAGGTTCTCCATCTGGCGCACGTTTCCCGGCCATGCCAGTTGTTCCAGCACAGCGATGGTATCGGCCAGCGGCACCTTGGCTTCGACTTCCAGTTCAGCGGCCGCACTCTGCAGGAAGTGCCGCAGCAGAGGTTCGATGTCCTCGCGTCGTTCCCGCAGTGATGGCAGATGGATACGAATGACATTGAGACGATGAAACAGATCTTCCCTGAAAGAGCCATTCCTGACCCGTTGTTCCAGGTTCTGATGTGTCGCTGCAATGATGCGCACATCGGCGTGTACCGGGCTACGCCCGCCAACACGATAGAACTCACTGTCCGCCAGTACCCGTAATAGCCGGGTCTGCATTTCCGCCGGCATATCACCGATTTCATCCAGAAACAGCGTGCCGCCATCACACTGTTCAAAACGTCCGATACGTTGACCCTGGGCTCCGGTGAAAGCACCACGCTCGTGGCCAAACAATTCCGACTCCAGTAAATCACCGGGAATGGCCGCCATGTTCAGTGCGACAAACGGTTGCCCGGCACGCGGGCTGTGTCGATGCAGCGCCTGGGCGACCAGTTCCTTGCCGGTCCCGGAATCGCCATTGATAAGTACGGTAATATTGGAACGCGACAGGCGCCCGATGGCGCGAAATACTTCCTGCATGGCCGGCGACTCACCAATGATCTCCGGTACGTCTTCAGTGCTTACGGCTGTTTCAGCAGCACCGGATGCCCGCCCGAACTCTGCGGCACGGCGTGTCACTTCCACTGCCTCGTTGATATCGAACGGCTTGGGCAGATATTCGAAAGCACCCCCCTGGTAGGCAGACACGGCACTGTCAAGATCGGAATGTGCAGTAATAATAATGACGGGCAGATCGGGATACCGTTCATGAATATGATTGAGCAGCTCGAAGCCATCCATGCCCGGCATGCGAACATCGGAAATCACAACATCCGGTCGGCCACCCTGCAGGGCATCCAGAACCCCGTCGGCCGATACAAAGCTCTGCACTTCCATATCCGCTTTCTGCAGTGCCTTTTCCAGTACCCAGCGAATGGACTGATCATCATCGATCACCCACACACTTTCCCTTTCAGTCATGCTTCGTCTCCAGCGGCAAGAAGATAGTGAATACCGTTTTTCCGGGCCTACTGGTAAATTCGATAACCCCGTGGTGCCGGTTAATCAGCGACTGGGCAATGGAAAGCCCCAGCCCGGTTCCCTCGGCACGGCCGGTAACCATGGGGTAGAAAAGTTTCTCTTTCATATCAGCGGACACACCGGTACCGTTATCAATAATATCCAGCCGCACCACCAGCCGGTGGCGATGATGCCCGATCATGAACTGTCGTTCGGTACGGGTGCGCAGAACGATGCGCGTTGCTTCCGCCTGTATGGCGTTACCGACCAGGTTGAGTACCGCCTGCACCAGCAGATCCCGGTCTGCATCCAGGTCGGGGATGCTGGGGTCGTACTCTCGCTTGATACTGACCTGCGCATCGTTCTGCGCCTGCACCAGGCTGCACACATGTTCCAGTATCTGATGGATATTGATGCGCTGCTTGTCCGGAACACTGTTGGGTCCCAGCATCCGGTCGACCAGGTTACGCAAGCGGTCGGCCTCGCTGGTGATCACCTGGGTATATTCCTTCAGGTTGTCCTGCTCCAACTCGGCTTCCAGCAACTGTGCCGCACCACGCAGCCCCCCCAGTGGATTCTTGATTTCGTGCGCCAGGCCACGCAGCAGCTCCTGCGTGGCGCGCTGTTGCGCCAGCAGCAGCTCCTCGTTGGCGATACGCAGGTGATTGTCCAGCTGCTTCAGTTCCAGCAACAGGCTTTGCTCCTCCAGTGGGGTTACCGTACAGTCCACCGTCACCTGCCGACCACTCGCCGTCTGCATCTCCAGCTGCCACTCGGTATAGGGATGCAGCGTCAGCTGCGCTTGTTTTAGCTGCCCCAGCAGCCGGGCATCCGCTTCTACCAATTCTGGCCAGAGCAACCCTCCCACCTGCTTGTGGCTGACATCGAACAGACTCTCGGCGGCGGGATTGAGATACACCAGGCGCAACCGTTCGTCCAGCAGCACCACGGCAGTATTCATTGCTTCAAGCAGCAGCTTCAGCCTGACCGGTTGCATGTCGATGAGTGACCCCATGAATCCTTGTGTGCAAAAACCAAACCAGAACCGGAAAGATCAATGGCACCAGGCCGGAACGGGCCACCGGAAAAACATTAATGTTTGTTAAAACATATAGATATGAGAGCATACCGGGAAATATATTTCAGTTCGGAGCAATTTCCACAGGGTATTCACAAGATGGACGGCAACAGCGCCGGAACCTTTGCACCATCATAGTGCAAAGCCGGATGGATTTCACCGGGCCGCGTTGCCCGGCGAGGCAGGTGATATTTAATTTCGAGGCTGTTTAGGCCGCACGTTTTGACGGTGCAGAAAGAAAGTAACGCTGCTGCTGCGCATGACTTCCTTGCCGGAGCTATCCACAATGGCAACCGCGACCTGGTGTGTTCCCCGCGGGACATCACCGAGCGTTGCCTGCGCTGTGCTGATCGGTTCCGCTACAGACTCTCCGTCGAGGTAAAACTGAAACCGGTCACTGGATCTCAGGCCCGGATCGGATGCTGCAGTAACCAGCACGGCACCGGGGCTATCACGCAAGGTCTCGTCCTGTTGCGGCTGAATAATGGCCAGGCTTCGGTACGGGCTCTGCTCCTGCTGCTCCTGATCCCGCTGGTCGGAAGCATCGCTCGCAGGCGCGTAGCTGGGTGCTGTGTAGGTTGGCAACGAAGGTAGCTTGACCGGTGTCGCATCCGCACCGGGCTCGTCGCTGAAGGTCACATTGCCCTGTCCATCCACGGACTCGTAGATCGCCCCCGATGCACTACCGGCCACAAGCCCGAAAAGTAGAACAAATACAGCGAAATGATGGATTTTCATGTGGGTATCCTCGGTTATCCTTATAGTTTAACGGGTGCTGCGGCTAATTCTTTATATTGCAGCAACTATTCAGCTATCTGACTATTCTGCAGATAAAAAGTGCCCGCCAAAAAAAAACGCCCCCGTGAAGGGGCGTCGCCAGGCAGAATAAAATTCCCTGCTTACAGGCTGTAGTACATATCGAACTCGACCGGATGCGTGCTCATGCGCAGCAGGGTCACTTCTTCCATCTTCAGATCGATATAGGCATCGATCATATCGTCGCTGAATACACCACCCGCGGTCAGAAACTTGCGATCCTCATCGAGTGCTGCCAGCGCCTCGTCCAGGCTGAAGCACACCTGCGGGATCTTGGCTTCTTCTTCGGGCGGCAGGTCGTACAGATCCTTGTCCATGGCATCGCCCGGATGGATCTTGTTCTGGATACCGTCAAGACCAGCCATCAACATGGCAGAAAACGCCAGGTAGGGATTGGCGGTGGAATCCGGAAAACGCACCTCGACACGGCGCCCCTTGGGGTTGGCCACATAGGGGATGCGGATAGAAGCGGAGCGGTTGCGTGCTGAATAGGCCAGCATGACCGGGGCTTCAAAACCGGGGACCAGACGTTTGTAGGAGTTGGTCGACGCGTTCACGAACGCATTCAGCGCACGTGCATGCTTGATGATGCCGCCGATGTAGTACAGGGCGATGTCTGACAGGCCGCCGTATTTCTTGCCGCTGAACAGGTTTTTGCCTTTCTTGGCCAGTGACATATGCACATGCATGCCGTTACCGTTGTCTCCAACCAGCGGCTTGGGCATAAAGGTCGACGTCTTGCCGTAGCTGTGGGCGACATTATGAACCACGTATTTAAGGATCTGGACCTCATCGGACTTCTGCACCAGGGTATTGAATACGGTACCGATTTCACACTGTCCGGCAGTCGCCACCTCGTGGTGGTGAACTTCAGTCGGGCAGCCCATTTCGTCTGCTGCCAGGCACATGGCGGAACGCATGTCATGCAGGGAATCGACCGGCGGTACCGGGAAGTAGCCACCCTTGATGCCCGGGCGGTGACCGATGTTGCCGTCTTCGTAGACGCGTTCGGCATTCCAGGAAGCTTCCTCCGAATCGACCTTGAAGAAAGCACCACTCATATCGGTGCCCCAGCGCACATCATCCAGCACGAAGAATTCATTTTCCGGGCCGAAGTAGGCCGTGTCCGCAATGCCGGTGGAAGTCAGGTAGGCCTCGGCACGCCTGGCCAGCGAACGCGGATCGCGATCGTAGCCTTTCATGGTGGCAGGCTCGAGAATATCACAGCGAATGTTGACCGTGGGTTCGTCGGCGAACGGGTCCATCACCACCGTGGTGGTATCCGGCATCAGCACCATGTCTGACTCGTTAATGCCCTTCCAGCCCGAAATACTGGAGCCGTCGAACATCTTGCCGTCCCTGAAAAAGCTGGTATTGATTTCACTGGTCGGCAGGGTGACGTGCTGCTCCTTGCCGAGGGTGTCAGTAAAACGCAGGTCTGCGAACTTGACCCCGTTGTCCTTGATGATCTTGTTTACTTTGGCTGCGGACATTGTCCTTCCTCCGATGATATAGGCGTGGTGTAAAGCTGACCTGGAAAACAGCACGAATTATGCCATGGAGAAAAACCCAGGCAAGTCGTATATTTAAGGGTCTGCCATCAAATTTTTCGATTACCGGACGCATCAACCTGGTGCTGCACGCCAGCGGCGCGCACCAGTTCGGTGCAAGTCAGGCCTGAAAGCACACCCGAACCGTGTCGATTTCGGGGAGGGCACTGGCAGTTTTCTCTATGCGTCGTGCCAGCTCACCAATATCGTCACTCGATTCAAGCATCGACAGGGGCAGCATCAGGTCGATCTGCAACTTGCCGTTCAGATAGTGCAAGGTGACCCACGGATCATCCAGAGTCTTGAGTTGCGGCCACTCCTGCTCCAGCCGGGCCAGCAATTCACTGCGTAGTGGCAACTGGTCGCAGGGCGACACCAGTTCATCGTCTTCCGGATCGATGTGCACGGTAACATCCGTCACGTCGTCAAAGCTCCCGATCAGCCGGCGCCGCACGGTATCGGCGATCTGGTGCCCCTCGGACACGCTGATACGCGGATCCACCTGCAGATGCACATCGACAAACGCATCGCTGCCACTGCGGCGGGTACGCAACATATGCACCGCCCGCACACCGTCGGTAGCGGTAATCTGCGCGCGTATATCCGTGACCACTCCGGGCTCCAGTGCAGTATCAATCAGCTCCATGGTACTGGTGCGCACCAGGCCAAAACCGATCTTGGCAATCATGACGGCAACCGCGATTGCGGCGACATTATCCAGATAGGGATAACCCATCATGGCACCGGCAACGCCGATCACCACCACGATGGAGGAAATGGCATCGCTTCGACTGTGCCAGGCATTGGCCATCAGCATGTTGGAGCGCAGCCTGAGCGCAGCACTTTTCGTATACTGATAGATAGCTTCCTTGGAAACGACCGAGATCCCGGCAACGACCAGCGCAACGGCACCAGGTATGTGCAGCGTTTCTGGTTGGCTCAGGTGGCGCACTGCGTCATAGCCGATACCAATGGCCACGACGATCAGTGCAAAACCAAGGCCGACCGTTGCCAGTGTTTCGATACGACCGTGGCCGTAGGGATGATCCTCGTCAGCTTCACGGTGGGAATGCTTGGCCGCGTAGAGAACGAAAAAATCGGTCACCAGATCCGACAGCGAGTGCACACCATCCGCGATCAGCGCCTGGGAATGCGCCGCCCAGCCGACAATAATCTTTGCCACACCCAGCAACAGGTCAACTACCGAACCGATCAGCGTGACCTTGCGAACCTCTCTGTAGCGGGCATCCCTGCTACTGTTAGCTACGCTGCCGGCCATGGGCGTCCTATTCCTCCCCAACCCGCAGACGGATCAGAATTTCGCCGTTTTCATGCTGTATATCGAGTAGCTCATGGCCATTGACGCGGCACCAGGCCGGTATATCGTGTACCGCACCGGGATCGGTACAACATACCGTCAGGCAGTCGCCAGCCGGCAACTGCGCCACCCGGTCCTGGGTACGGATAACGGGCAGCGGGCACAGCATGCGCCGCGCATCGAGCCGGTGGCTGGTCACAGGTACCAGCCTCCCGGAATGGCTGCGCCGGCAATCGGCCGGACCCTGAACACCTGCTGCTCGCCATCCAGGGTGTGTACCTCGACGTCTACCAGCTCCGCATCGCGTCCCTGGCTGAAGCGCGCAGTGATACGCGCAGCGAGCTCCAGACCCTCATCATTCACTTCACCGTCAATCAGTACCAACGGACCCCGGTGAGTGGTGGTAAACAGGTGGACATACTGTTTGCGGTAGCCTTCGAGGAACTTGTTCTCGCCGTCTTCACGACCGATGATCATCTTGAAGTCGGGATGGGGACGCAGGTGGCGACCAACTTTCAGCAGCATAATATCGTCGAGCTCATAGCGCCGCTCACCGCGCGCTTTCCACAGATCGGCCAGCTTGCGGGAATAGGTCTGGTCGGTCAAAAAACAGCAGCCACCGGCCGGTTGCGCGTACTCCTCGAAGCCAAACGTGTTTGCCAGTGCCATTTGCGGTTTGCGCGTGCGCCCCTCGAAACCGAACAACTGTTCCCGGTCCACCCAGCCTTCACGTTCCGGCCGGGTCGGCGGCAGGTTACGGGCACACAGCGGACGTAGCAGCAAATCGTCTGCACCTGATTCCTGCGCGATCACCGGCATGGTGTCCTTGCGCTGGGACTTGGGTCGCTGGCCGATCACTTCACCGGTAATAATAAAATCGAAATCGTGGCTGTCGATCCACTCGCGGGCCTTATGCACCATGAAAATCTTGCAGTCCAGACAGGGATTCAGGTTGGCGCCATAACCGTGTTTCGGATTGATGACGATATCCTTGTATTCCTCGATGATATCGACGATGTGCAACTTGATGCCAAGTTGCTCGGCAGACCAGAGCGCATTGTTACGTTTCGGTCTGGCGCGGTCTTTCTTGCGGATAGCGTGGGTATGTCCCTCCACACAGAAGCCGGTATAGAAGTTGATGCCCTCGACGTGAATCCCCTGCTCCTGGATCACCCTCGCGGCCAGCAAAGAATCCAGCCCACCGGAAATCAGGGCAACAGCCTTGCGCTTGTTTGTCATGGTGCCTGCAGAAAATCACTAAACAGCAAACGGCTATTCTAGCGCAAAGCACTGCATCATGGCTGGAGGAATGATGGGGTTATTGGGGTTAGTACTCTATCCATGTGCTAATTACAGGTTCAGCGTCCTGCTGGTGTTCGCACCGCGGCGGCCGTGTAAATCCGCTATCGCACCCTCGATATTTCAGATGGTTAGGGAATAACACAAGAAATAACAGTCACATAATCTGTTTCCCGACAGGACCGAATCATGCCTGACTTGGTTCGCAGTGTGACAAACCGGACCACGCGACCTCCACCGGCGCTGCTGTGGTGCTACTCCTGAGACAAGTTGGCTTTTTGACAGGCTTCGCGGTTTTGCAGTCGTTCTGTATACGCCTGCAGTTGCGCAAATTTCTTCAGCATGTCCGGAAACCACATCAGCGTCGAGCCAATCATGATATCCGCAGTCGAGAACGTTGCGCCCAGCAGGTAGTCCTTGTCCTGCAATTCCCGGTCAAGTATTTCCAACGAGCCTGTATAGCGTTTGCTCGCCCAGGGGACGATGCCGGCCACTCTTTCTGCGGCCGGCAGGATACTGCTGTGCAGAATCATCATAAAAGCCGGTGGTTCCAGTGTGCCAGGTGCATAGAACATCCATTGTTCATACTGCCTGCGATCAACGCTGCCCGGAGGTGGCGCAAGCCCCTTGTCGGCGTGCTGATCTGTCAACCAGTGACAGATGGCACCGGACTCGATCATGACCTGACCATCGATTTCAATCGCAGGCACATGTCCATGAGGGTGGATGCGGCGATACGCTGGTGTCTGGCCTTCTCCGCCAAACAGGTCGATGCTGTGCAGCGTGTAATCGAGCTGCAGCTCCTCGAGCAGCCAGCGTGGTCGCAATGCGCGTGTTTTCGGCGTGTAATAGAGTTTGATGTTCATGCGCGGGTTTCCTGCCTGAGCTGCAAATAGATAACGACATGGGTGATGGCGAACAAGGGCACAATGAATCCCGGCACCAGCACGAACGGAAACGCTGACATCAGGTCACTGGATGGCCCGCTGTCGCTATATCCGGGCATGCCGGTACGGGTTATCAGTCCAAGGCTTACGGCAACGATGAAATCCGTAAATCCAAACAGGTTCCAGCGCCTGATCCATTGACGACTGACACGCTCGGGTTGTTTGAATAACGCGACACCAAGGAATACCGCCGCCAGGGCGGTCAGGGCATCACCCAGACCGGCGGGCAGGGCGAATAGCCAGGGTAGTTGATCCAGGCTGTAGAGCATGATGAAACCCAGTCCCAGTGTGCGCCAGCCGTGCAGCAGAATGAGCAGGCGCTGGTCGAGATTCAATACGTAGCTTCTGACGTTCTCGCTTAAGACATAAGCGAGCAGAAACAGGCTGATGGGTGTGAGCAGCGACAGGATCAGTGCCAGCGGCGCTTTTCCCGGTAGTGTTTCAAAGGCACCCGCGGCGATCAGAGCGACAATGAGTGCGAACCATGCGATCAGGACGAGTCCGGCCAGGCTGTGCGGGCTGGCTTTTTGCGGCTGGTAGTAGAGAAGCTCGTTAGTAGTCATGGTTTTCTCCTGTAGTTACTTTCAAAATGAAAGTAACTACAGCCTGGGCTAGTAACTTGCAAAAAGCAAGTAACGATTTATACTTCGAACTACCTGGATAAACGAGCGCTACTCCAGCATCGTGGCGGGGGCGCTCCTGCAGGTACAAACTATGAAAAAACATGAAGCTGCGTTTAAACGCTCGATCTGCCCGGTGGCCAATACGCTGGATATCCTCGGTGATAAATGGACACTGCTGGTGGTGAGGGACCTGTTGCTAGGCAAGCAGACTTACAGTGAATTTCAGAAATCCGAAGAAGGCATCCCCAGTAATATTCTGGCCGAAAGACTTAAACGCCTGCAACAGGCCGGTATTGTCGAGAAACGCCAGTACCAGCAGCGTCCGGTACGCTATGCTTATTCGCTCACCGAGATGGGTCGGGAGCTGGGGCCTGTTGTGCGCAGTATGATTATGTGGGCAAACAAATACATTCCCGGCACACTGTCAATGGAAAAAATCGAGGAGCTGATCGCGAAAAACAACGCATGAACCTTGTTGGAGTACTAGTTCTGCCAGCGCGAACGATTACCCGCCGGGAATGCACTGGTCGTCTCGCCCAGAATGCGCAGGGCGGAGCGACTACCGGTGTCCTGCCACAACTCTGCCGCAGCCAACGGCTCCAGCACCATCGCACCGGACAGGCCACGCATGGCCTGCAATACGTCCATGACGCAGACGAAGGCTTCCGCAAGACGCCGGTACAGGCGTTCACTCTGGCAATCCACCAACGACGACAACTGTTGGTAGGCGCTGCGTCCGATACCGACAAAATAGCTGATTCTGACCATGCGTTGTTCGGCTAATTGCGGGAAAAACCCGGAAAACAGCAGACATTGGTCGCCTACATCGCGCAACTGGTCCACCTGCCGTCTTGCCCGGAGCTGTGCTTCGAGAAACTCGAGCGCCATTACCCGACGCACAATCTCCGGCCGGCCGGAAAACCGCATCAGCAGGAACACCAGGTAGGATTCCAGCGATTCGTCCAGATTACACTCACAGGCGGCCTGCGCCTCGTTTACCAGCGCGTGCCACTGGGCAACGTCTGTCGGATGAAGAACCAGCGATCTCATAGGCAACTCGGTCTCCGTTTCCAGTAGTCCGGTTAGCGGCCATTGCATCGATCCGCTTGAAGATAGCACCCGATTCACGCCCCTCCCGGGCCGTCTGCGTGTGCAGGCGCGCGCCTCTCAAGCTATACTGCGCGCCTTTGATCATTGTAGAACGCTGTCGCGAACAGGCAACACCGGATCGTGGTGGCTGTTGACCACAACAAACTCAGGTTCATTTTGACATCCACTACATCACACCCGGCTTCAACATTCCAGGGGCTCATCCTGGCACTGCAGGACTACTGGTCTCGTCAGGGCTGCGTACTGCTGCAACCTTATGATATGGAGGTCGGTGCCGGCACCTTCCATTCCGCCACCTTCCTGCGCGCCATCGGACCCGAACCCTGGCGCACCGCCTACGTGCAACCGTCACGCCGCCCGACCGACGGCCGTTACGGCGAGAACCCCAACCGGCTGCAGCACTACTACCAGTTTCAGGTGCTGATGAAACCTAACCCGGACAATATTCAGGAACTGTACCTCGATTCACTGCGCGAACTGGGTATCGACCCGCTGGTGCACGATATTCGTTTTGTCGAGGACAACTGGGAATCACCCACCCTCGGTGCGTGGGGACTCGGCTGGGAGGTGTGGCTGAACGGCATGGAAGTCACCCAGTTCACTTATTTCCAGCAAGTCGGCGGACTCGACTGCCGACCGGTCAGCGGTGAAATCACCTACGGACTGGAACGCATTGCCATGTACCTGCAGGGCGTGGAAAGTGTCTACGACCTGGTGTGGACCGATGGCCCTGTGGGCAAGGTGTTATACGGTGATGTGTTCCACCAGAACGAAGTGGAAATGTCGACCTACAACTTCGAACACGCCAACGTCGAGGAGTTATTTCACTGGTTCGACGTTTGCGAAAAAGATAGCCATGCACTTATCGAAGCCGGACTACCCCTGCCGGCCTACGAACTGATGCTCAAGGCTTCACATACCTTCAACCTGCTGGACGCACGTAGCGCGATCTCCGTTACCGAGCGCCAGCGTTTCATCCTGCGTGTGCGTTCACTGTCACGTGCTATTGCAGCAGCCTACTACGAGCGCCGCGAGGCACTCGGCTTCCCGTTGCTGAAAGGGAAGACATCCTGATGACCGATACGCGCCACCTGCTGGTTGAAATTGGCACCGAGGAACTGCCGCCCAAAGCCTTGCGACGCCTGTCGGAAGTCTTTGCCGCGAAAGTCGAGCAGGGTTTCAACGCTGCTTCCCTGCAATTTTCGTCCACTACAGCCTGGGCAACGCCGCGCCGGCTGGCACTGTTGATCCGGGATCTGCCAATATCCCGACAAGACCGAAAAACCGTGCGCCGGGGACCAGCCCTGACGGCGGCCTTCGACGAAGAAGGTTGTCCCACCCCGGCTGCTGCCGGCTTCGCACGCTCCTGTGGAGTGGAAGTCGAACAACTGGATCGACTGGAAACAAAAAAAGGTAGCTGGCTGGCGTGGAACACAGTGGATAAAGGTCAGCCGGCCGCAGCGTTGATCCCCGCGGTCGTGGACGCTGCACTGGCCGCACTGCCCATTCCGAAGCGCATGCGCTGGGGCAGTCGCGAGGAAGAATTCGTTCGCCCGGTACACTGGGTAGTGCTGTTGTTCGGCGACGAAGTCATCAATACCAGCATCCTCGGCATACGCGCCGACCGCTACACCCGCGGTCACCGCTTCCATCATCCGGACAAAATATACCTGGCCGAGCCGGAAGCCTACCTGCCACTGCTGGAAACCGAAGGCTATGTGCTGGCTGATATCGACGCCCGTCACGAGGCGATTCGCGCCCAGGTAATAGAACAGGCACACGCACTCAATGGCCATGCCGTTATCGACAGCAACTTGCTGGACGAGGTAACCGCGCTGGTGGAATGGCCGGTAGCCCTGTCCGGGCACTTCGACGAGGATTTCCTGCAGGTGCCGTCGGAGGCGCTGATATCGAGTATGCAGGATCACCAGAAGTACTTTCCGGTAGTCGACGACGACGGTTCGCTGATGCCGCATTTCATAACGGTCGCCAATATTGTCAGTAAGGACCCGGCACAGATCCGCTCCGGTAACGAGCGCGTTATACGTGCACGTCTCGCCGATGCCGCGTTTTTCTGGAACCAGGATCGCAAGCAACCACTCGGCGAGCGTGCAACTGCATTGCGTAAAATGGTGTTCCAGGAAAAGCTCGGTACCCTGTACGACAAACAGGAACGCATTGCCGCGCTGGCAGCCGTGATTGCCGAAAAGACCGGTGCCGACCCGCAACAGACAAAGCGCGCAGCGCTACTGTGCAAGTGCGACCTGGTTACCAGCATGGTGTACGAGTTTCCGGAACTGCAGGGTACCATGGGACGTTACTATGCAAGCCACGATGGTGAGCCGGACGCCGTTGCCGTTGCCATCGAGGAACACTACCAGCCACGCTTCGCCGGCGACCAGCTGCCGGCTTCCGCAACCGGACAGGCACTGGCCATCGCTGACCGACTCGACAGCCTGTGCGGTATCTTTGCCGTTGGACAGGCGCCCACCGGCGACCGTGACCCCTTTGCCCTGCGCCGTGCTTCACTCGGCGTGGTTCGCATCTGCATTGAGCAACAACTGGAACCGGATCTGCTTGAATTGCTTGAAGCCGCATGCGAACAGTTCCCGACTGAACTCGGATCAGGCTCTGTAATCGGGCAGGTCTTCGATTACGTCATGGACCGGCTGCGAGGCTATTACCAGGAACGTGGCATCAGCATCGATCTTGTCGAAGCCGTGTTGGCAACCCGGCCAACCAGTCTGCTCGACATCGACCGGCGCATACAGGCATGCCGTAATTTCCGCGCACTGCCGGAGGCCGAAAGCCTGGCTGCTGCCAACAAACGTATCAGCAACATTCTGAAAAAATCAGCGCAAGACATCCCGCAATCCATCGACGTGGAAAAACTGCAGGATGCGGAAGAGATCGAGCTGGCACGTCAGCTGGAAAGCTTGCAGGCCAGCGTGATTCCGTTGATGGATGCCGGTGACTACACACCCGCACTGGAACAACTGGCAGCGCTGCGGCAAGCGGTCGACCGGTTCTTCGACCAGGTTATGGTCATGGTTGACGACGAAGCACTGCGTGGCAATCGTCTGGCACTGCTACAGAAGCTAAACCAGCTCTTCCTGCGCGTTGCGGATCTTTCACGCTTGCAAAATTGAGGTGAAGTATGCAACAGGGTGATTCCTACCAGGCTATGCTCGACGCAGTGCAGGCGTTTCACGACAAACACGATTTCAGGAACACCGGCGGCGAGGAGATGAGCTATCGCATCGCCCTGATGGCAGAAGAGCTGGGGGAAATATCCTCCTGCGTCACCAAGGGGAAAGATCAGGACAAGCTCGCCGAAGAGGTTGCCGACCTGTTTATCCTGCTCATCGGTACTGCGATCGCAGCAGACTTCGACCTGCGGGATGCCTTCTGGAACAAAATGAACAAACTCATGCAACGCAAATCACGCATGGTCAACGGCCGTATCCGCGTTTCTGAATTCCGGGATATGTAACCGCGTGAAGGCTGATCAACCCTCCGGTGTTGTACTCTACCTCCGCTCGCTGGCTTTCTGGGTGGTGTTTACACTGTCGACCATAGCGCTCTCCCTGATTGTTGTCCTGCTGTTTCCCCTGCCCTTCCGGCAGCGTTATGCGCCGGCACGCTTCTGGGGCATTATGAATGTCTGGTGGGTGGAGAAGACCTGCGGCTTGCGCTACCACGTGGAGGGGCTGGAAAACATTGCCGGTCTACGCTCGGGCATCGTTCTCTGCAAACATCAGTCGACCTGGGAAACACTGGCCCTGCATCTGTGGTTCAAGCCCTCGGCCTGGGTACTGAAACGCGAACTGCTCAAGGTACCCTTCTTCGGCTGGGGACTCGCGCTCACCGATCCCATCGCCATAGATCGCAAGGCCGGGCGCAAGGCAGTAGAACAACTGATAGAACAGGGAACGGAAAGACTACGGGACAATCGCTGGGTGATCATCTTTCCAGAAGGCACCCGTATCGCCGCCGGCAAACGTGGACGTTACCGGATTGGTGGTGCAGCGCTGGCCGCAGAGACCGGCAGCATCGTGATACCGGTGGCGCACAATGCGGGCGAATACTGGCCACGAAGGGGTTTTATCAAACACCCGGGAGTCATCGAGGTTCGCATCGGACCGCCGGTCGATCCCGCTGGCAAATCGGCTCAGCAGATCATGGATGAAACCCGGCGGTGGATCGAGACCGAAATGGAAAAGATCACCACGCTAGCCGAACACGAACACGGCGAGCCGTAGGCTGGAGCTCATTTGGATTACCCGGACATTAATTATGTATCTATATTG